>JAGWBF010000068.1:0-8218 GCA_021296025.1 Dehalococcoidia bacterium
CTTTCCATCATGTCCGCCACATCGGGCGAGGAGTCCGTTCCTGCGTATAAGACGTCATCCCGGCGGATTTCAGCCAGGTGCTGCAACTCCCCCAAGCTTCCAGCATCTTCAGGCATGGGGGGCAGCGAGAAGGCGGAGCAGTCGCTCATAGGCATGTTTCCGATGTGGGACGCCAAGAAGGGGGGGATGTACTTGCTGAAGTCTACGGTTATAGGCAGTACGATGATGTAGCTGGCGTAGACCTTGGGCGGGTCCGAGCGGTCCAGGAAGTATAGGAGGGCATGGCCTCTAGGCTGCTGGGGGTCTCCGGATTCGAAGGAGATGTCCATCCCTTCAGCTCTGGGGGTTGCTGTCTCCGAAGCGCCGGTCCATCTCCTCCAGGAACTGGGCTACTTCGGGGGCGAAGGTCGGGGTTTCCTGCTGTTCTTCCTTGTGGGAGGTTTCCTGGGCATCGTAGTTGGCTTCCATCTGCTCGATCAGACTCTTAAGGTCGCCGTTGCGTTCCACGGCGCCATCGAGCTGCCGGTACTGCTCCCGGCCCCTTTCGGCGGGGGCCAGTTCGTCAGGAAGCTCGTAGATGGAGCCCAGGACTTCGAGAAGTCGGCTGGTGCCAAGGTAGTCCTCTTCGACCTGGAGATACTGGGGCAGGTGCACCATCAGGGTGATCACGTCGATATCAGGGTCCAGCTTGGGCACCCCTTCGGTTATCAGGTTCAGGATGGTAGTGGGTCCCTGGTAGGTGCTGCGCCTGCGTTTCAGTCCGCCGCCGTTTCCCTTCACGCTAACCCGGCCTGTATCGCCGGTTACGAGCAGGGGCCTCGTGTGGGGCACAGCATCGTACATCCCCCCCAGGCGACAGTAGCGGCTTATGCCGAAGTACTTGAATACCTCCAACACCGAATCGGTGTAGTCTTCTCCCTGGGCATGGGGTTCCATGAGGTGGAAGAACAGGTAGTCGGGCCCGTCTTCGGTCTGGGCGTATTTGATGGTGCTGTTGGGGACTTCCACCTGACGGTTGCCGTCTTGAAGGCGCATGGTAGGGCGGTACCGGGTGAAGTCGAAGAACTTCCCCGGCCTGGCCAGCTTTCCCAGCTCGGTAGCGCCGAAGTGGTCCTCCAGGGTTTCCAGCGCAAGGGTACCGACGCTGCCCACATCGACCCACGGGCGGACCATGATGAGGGCATGGGGCGCCTTCAGCTTGGGCGGTGGAACGGTCAGCTCAAAGGCGCCTACTCTCATAGAACTATCTTGTCAGAAAGGAGTGGGGTTTTCAAGTGCTCGCAGAGTGGCACGGAAGGGCCTACCAGCCTATGGCGTAGCCGTCCCGGCGGGGGTCGGCGGCGCCGTGGAAGGCGCCGGTCTGCTGGTCAACGAATATCATCATTTCGCTTCCCGGACCCCCCCAGTCGGACAGTATGCTCAGGTCGTGGCCCTTGCCGGACAGGCCGCCTCTCACATCTTCCGAGAGCCGGCCCTCCAACTCCAGAGTATCTTCGCAGGTGTGTGGGATCGTGGACTCGGTGGGGTCCTGCTGATGGCGCCACCGGGGAGCTTCAACTGCTTCGGCAACGGTCATACCGAAGTCCAGCACATGGGTGAGCACCTGCAGGTTCGTCTGCACCTGGGTGTCCGCCCCGGGAGTGCCGCAGACCATGAACAGGTCGGCCCCGCCGGATGCGAACACCATGATGGGGTTCATGGTGTGACGTACCCTCTTCCCAGGTTGCAGACAGTTGGGGTGGCCTGGGTCCAGGTGCCAATAGGTCATGCGGTTGTTCAGGAGGATGCCGGTACTCCCGGCTATGACCGTCGAGCCGAAGGCGCTCTGGATGCTCTGAAGCTGGCACACGGCGTTGCCCCACTGGTCCACCACGCAGAAGCAGGTTGTGTCCTCAGCGTCACGGACAGCTCCGGCCTTGGCCCTGGTGGGAGCGCCTCCTTGGTACAGCCAGGGATCTCCCGGCTGCACCTTCGGCGTGGCCCGCGAGGGGTCAATGAGCTTGGAGCGTTCCATGGCGTACTCCTTGGAGAGAAGACCCTTCATGGGTATGTCCACGAAGTCCGGGTCGGCAACATACTCCTCCCGGTCGATGAAGGCCAGCTTCTTGGCTTCCACCATCACATGAATTTCCTCGGAGGTATTGCATCCCAGGGCCGGCAGGTCGAGGTTCTCCACCAGGTTCAGCTCCTGGAGCAAGATGTGGCCGCTGGAATTGGGAGGCGCCTCAAGAATGGTGTAGCCCTTGTAGGTGGTGGATATGGGGTCTTCCCAGCGGGAGCGGTGGCCTTCCAGGTCCTTTGCGCTCAGCACACCGCCCTGGTCCTGGACGAAGCGGGCCACTTCACGCCCGATGGCCCCGTGGAACAGGGCATCAGGACCTTCGGATGCGATTTGGCGGAAGCTGGCTGCCAGGTCCCGCTGCAGAAGAATGTCCCCACCGGCCAGGGGCACTCCATTCCTGCTGTACACCTTGGCCGAGGTTGGGTTCTGGATCAGGCCGGGCTCTGCGGCGATGTAGCCTGCGAGGGTGTGGGTCACTGGGAAGCCTTCATCTGCCAGTGATATGGCATCATCAAAAAGACCTGCCCATGGAAGTGTGCCGTAGTCCTGGTGGGCTTGGGCCCACCCGTCCAGCAGGCCGGGAATGGAAGTTGAAAGCACCCCTCGCATGGGAATGCCCGTTTTCTCGTAGCGTTCCTGCGTCGCGCCTCCGGGGGCTGCCCCGGTGCAGTTCATCACCCTGGTCGTGCCGGTGGACTTCTGATAGACCATGATGAATCCGTCGCCGCCTATGCCGGACATGTGAGGTTCCACCACGTTCAGGGCTGCCCCCACGGCAACGGCGGCATCGACGGCGTTGCCCCCCTGCTGGAGCACACGTATTCCCGCCTGGGATGCCAGGGGATGCCCCGAGCAGACCATGCCTTTTCGGCCCATGACTACGGGGCGATTGGAACCGACGTTTACTCCGTGGGGATGGTGCATTATCACACTCCTGTTTAGGGGCTAGTTGACCCGTCCTTTAGCGGGGCCTAAGAAGCTAGAGTTGAGGTCTCAGTCTTGGCATACTGCTCCCCTTCGTCGCTCTTCATCTCTATGATCACCAGTTTGCGATCCGGGTCAACGGCCAGTAGATCGAGTCTCTCGTTTGTCCGGTCGAAACCGCTGAACTCTTTGTTGACTATTAGCAGGTCTTCTCCCAGCATGTTGGGGTTAGCGGCGACCCATTCTTGAATATCATTGCGCTCTTTCAACCCCAAATGGTTGAAGTTAACCTCTTGTACCTTCGTGGCGTTCCGGCTTTCGGTGTCGATCCGATATAGTTGGGGTTCGTTGCTCAAGATATTCTCCAGTGAGGTGCTTCCACGGCATTATAGCCCAGGGTGTACTAACGTTGATATGCCAGGCACTCAGAGGTCGAATTGCGCTGAGGTCAAGCAATTCAGCCCGGTTGGACTAGAATAGGGCTGAAGCAGGATCACACCGGTTGCGGTCAACGCTTAATCGAGGTACATTAGGTCAAATTGACCTAACCGTAAGAAAGGAGACAGCTAAATGGCTAAAATAGTGACCGCAGCGCATGCAAAGGCCCATCTTTCGGCACTGGCCTCCGCCGCGGCCTATGGCGATGAACGTATCATCATCGAGCGGCACGGCAAGCCCCTGGCGGCGTTGGTCAGTGTGAGCGACCTGGAGAGATTGGAGTCGGGGGAGGTTGCCGCCTCTCGACCCCAGGGGGCATTAGCACTGGTGGGTGCTTGGCGAGAGGTGAACGACGAAGACATGGATTCGTTGGTAGAGCGCATTTACACCGAGCGCGGGAAGGACACGGGCCGTAGCGTGCAGTTTATCTGATGTACCTCCTCGATACAGACATTCTGAGCAATCTCCTGCGACGGTTGCCCTCGATGACCCTGGTGGCTAAAATCGCCGCAACACCGCAGGAAAGCCAGTTCACTTCCAGCATCACCTTGGGAGAACTCCTCTACGGGGCCCATCGGCTCGGCCCCATGTCAGATGCCCTACTGAAACGGCTGGATATGACCCTTGTTCCAAACCTGCCGGTCATTCCTTTTGATGCTGACGCTGCCCGCAGTTACGGCGAAGTGAGAGCCGAATTGGAACGGAAGGGCACACCAATAGGAGATGCCGACCTCCGTATTGGGGCCATCGCTCTAGCCCGCGGTTTCACGGTGGTGACGGGAAACGTGCGCCATTTCAATAGAATACCAGGCCTGCCTGTTGAAAACTGGCTGGAGGAGCAGGCCTAGCAGGCGCAGTTATGAAGGGGCGCAGGCTTCACGTCGTTCTTTGCATTCCCCGGTCCCGATGGTAGCATGAGCCTATCCCAAGGTGCTTAGAAGGCTGAGGAGATGACCTATGAGCACACCTTTGACAGACATCGGAAAGCCGGCTGTGAGCAGCTACCAGAAGGGCCGGAAGCTGTACCTGGTCCCCTTCTACGCTGGCCCGAAGCGGGAAGAGATGACAGTTGCCGATGAGGGAAGCGAAGAAGCAGCCGAGACCCTGCGCACCTTGGACGAGTTCGAAAATCTGCTGGCCCGCTACTGGGTGGGCGCCGACCAGCACATCACCCGCCTTGAGGAGTCTCTAGGCAAGGCCCAGCGGTTGTACCATGAGCATCTTGATGCCGCGGGGGAAGAGGGCGCACAGCTCTTGGAAAAGTTCAACCCGCTGGGTGCCAAGCTCCTAAACCGTCGGGTCAACGCAGGCGCCTCCCTGGAGGCCACCGAAGACCGGGAAACCCTGACCGAGATAGGAGACTGGCTGGCGTGCGCTACAGCGGGGCTGCGCAGCGAGAAAGCCACAGCGATGGTCTATCAAGCCTACGCGGAAGCCAACGCCAAGCGGTACGAATATATTGCAGCCCGGATAGACCAGACCCTGCAGGAGGACGAGACGGGCATTCTCGTGATCCGGGACGACCACCGGGTACAGTTCCCGTCGGACTTGCAGGTCTTCTACGTAGCTCCACCTGCCCTTAACGAGCTCCGCAAGTGGATCGAGGCGCTATCCGGCAGGACATCCGCCCCGTAGCACCTTTCGCTGCCGTGGGGAGCCTCTAGTCGATGTTTGCCTGGTTGTTTGCCCTGGCCATGGCGTAGCACTGCTCCTCGACCTCATCCACCTTCTGCCTGACGAGGTCGGCATCCAGCTCCGCCACTATCCCGGGATAGCCAGCGCGGTTGATCATCTCGGGGAGTCTGCCGGCCCTGAACTGCCCTATGGCCCAGTCCAGGGGGTTGGACACCAGGGTGGTATCGTGGAAGATGCGCTCGTTCCGGCTGCGGGGCCCGTAGTGGTAGTGGGGCTCCTTCTCGAAGCAGTCGAAGGCCAGCACCTCCACCTCCTGATCTTCCACGTCGGCCAGCACATGGATGGCTTGGCCCCTGTCGCCCGAGGCCAGCTCCCGGAACTCCAGGCCAAAGCGGATGGGACCCGCTTCTATGATCAGGTCACCCCTGTTGTGGGTGACGGTGTTCCGGTGCATCACGGCCAACTCCCGGCCGATCTCCTCCACCTCGTTCAGCTTCTCCATCACCAGCCTGGGGTCCACCTGATCTGCCACATCGTCGTACCCTGCCCGGCGGATCATGTTGGGGAGGTTGGTCCTGAGCTGGTTGAGGGTCCATCCCAGGGGATTCCCAGCTGTAGTCTTGTCCAGGTCCACACGGATGTTTTGGTTGCGAGGGTCGTAGTGGTAGTGGGGGACGGTGTCGAAGCAGTCGAATCTCAACAGCTCCGTCTCCTGGCCATCGACCTGACCCATAACCTGAACGGAAACGCCCTGGTCAGCCCCCCGGCCTCCTACAATGCCTCCGTCCACATTTCGGTGCTGAAGGGCGAACTCGACAACGCCGGCATTTACCTTATAGTCTCCTGCATCCATCTGTTCACTCCTGGGGAGAGATTTGGGTCCTACCCTCTGCGAAGGACGTCGGGTCTCGTTTGGGGTGTTGGGAGCATTATAGCCGCCCCCGGTGCGGGTGGTAAACAATGGAAGCAGGGCTCGCGTTGACACACCTAGGGGCAGGCCGTATATTGGCGCAAACTCCCGATTGTCACGGAGGAAAGTTATGGTAGCTCCGGCAGCATTGGAGCAGATGGACCCCCAGGGACTGGCCGCAGTAGAAGCTCTGTTCAACAAGCAGATCGCCGACGGACTGCACCCCGGCGCTTGCTTGGCCGCCTATCGGCATGGCAGTCTCGTGCTGGACCTGTGGGGCGGCATGGCCGATGCTGATGCGGGCAAGCCGGTAAGTGCCGACACCATGTTCGTGATGTACTCCAACAGCAAGGCTCTTACGGCCGGCTGCATCTACATCCTGTGGGAGAGGGGGCTGCTCCAGTGGGATGACCCCGTCGCCCGCTACTGGCCCAACTTCGCGCAGAACGGGAAGGAAGGCATCACCATCCGCCATATCCTCACCCACCGCGGAGGCATTCCTGAGACGCCGCCAGAGATTGTCGCCAACGGCTGGGGGGACTGGGACCTGGTGGTCAGCGCCATGGAGGGTGTTACCCCAACCACCGAGCCGGGCGCCGTTATCGCCTACCAGCAGTCCACCTTCGGCTGGGTGCTGGGCGAGCTGGTAAGGCGAATCGATGGGCGCCCCATCGGACAGTTCTTGAAAGAGGAGATCACCGACCCCCTGTCCATGCACGACGTTTACATGGGACTTCCCGCTGATCAGGAAGACAGGGTGTCCAGGATTCATGCCATGGAGGATGCCGAGCGGGTCCAGGTCGTGGATACCTTCAACAAGCCCGAAGTTCACCAGGCTGTGAACCCTGCAGCGGGAGGCATCGGTACTGCCCGGGGCTTGGTGCGCTACTACGCCATGCTGGGATGCGGAGGCATTCTGGACGATGTGCGTATCCTAAAACCAGAGACCGTGCGCGAAGTGACAAAGCAGCAGGCGGAGGGGCATGACCACACCTTCAACGTCTATGTGCACCGCTCCCTGGGCTTGTGGATAGCAGATTCCAGGATGGGTTCTTCGGGGGGAGACCCTGCAAGGACCTTCGGACACGGGGGCATCGGAACGTCGGTGGGCTGGGCCGACCCTGATGTTGGTCTGGCGGTGGCTTACATAACTAACGGTCTGCGGGCCAACGCAACCCACTTGCCTCGGATGACCGTCATCTCCCAGGCGGTGCGTGACGCCTGCCTTTAAGGGGCAACCATGAAGATACGTCCCATAACACCCGAAGATTCGGATGCTGTAGCCACCCTGGTGAACGCGTCGTACTCCGGGTTCGACCCCGAGTTCAGGATGGTCGGGCGTAGGGTACAGACGGGAGAGCGCATCCATGCCGCCATCGTCCAGCGGGGTGAGCGGGGGGTGGTAGCCGAGTCCGATGATGGCGGTCAACTGCTGGGGGTTTCCCTCTGGCGTCCCTATGGAGACCCGGTAAAGGCTTCCCATCTCCATCTGCTGTTCGTGCACCCTGACCAAAACCGGAAGGGTCTGGGTGGAGAGTTGATCTCACGTCACTGGGAGCAGAGCAAAGCCGACTGGCCGGAGGTCGGGATATTCACCCTGAACGTGCTGAAGGGCAGCTACTGGGCGCTGCCCTTCTACGCTAAGCAAGGCTATCGTGTTTACCAGGAAGGGGATGAAGGCTCGGTGCCCCACCTGAGCACATACTTCAGGGGGCCCCATCCACCGGGGCGCCAGCCCCCGGAGCCCTACTTCATCCTCCACTATCAGCCTGCCGGAGACGTGCCCCAGAAGACGGCATGAGGCTTCCGTCAGCCTAAAGTCGGGAAGGTCCCTAGTTGGGCATCCAGACGATGCCGCGAATCTCAGTGAACTCCCTTTCGACCTTGGACCAGGTGTCCCCCGCGTTTTCGCTCTGGAACACTTCACCCCAATGGCTGCAGCAGAGGACGGTGTCTGGGTCGGCTCCGTTGACCGCGAACTTCCAAATGGGTGAATTGGGAGCGATGGGCAAGGGCGTGTTCTCCCATGATTCGCACCTGTCCCTGGTGCGCACCACCGCTCCTGTGACACCGATGTTGGAGTCCCCGGTGCCCACGAATATGGTGTTGGGGTCGTCGGGCTTTATGGCCATTCCCCGGCAGAAGGTGTAAGGGAAGTTCTGCCGAGCGTCGGCGCCTTTCCAGCTTTCGCCCATGTCGGTGCTGGTGAACACATCCCGGACGGTGCTGGTAATCACCATGTTGGGAGA
>JAGWBF010000068.1:8235-16176 GCA_021296025.1 Dehalococcoidia bacterium
TCATCCAGGCTTGTGCCGACCTCGCCCGGTGTAACCGCGGCCCCGATGGTGTGCCAGGTATCGCCTCCATCCAGGCTGCGACGCACGCCGTCCACCTCAACGCCTGCCCACACGACCCGGCTGTCGGTGGGGTCCACGGCCATCGTCAGCACCCGGGGAATGTTGATGTTGTCGCAATGCTCGGCAAATTCCGCGTTCATCTGCAACCAGTCCTGGCCGCCATTCTTGGATCGGAAGATAGCTCCCGGGCGGCATCCTGCGAACATGGTGTCCGGGTCTGACGGGTCGATGGCCACCGACCAGACGTCGTAGTCGTTCATCTCCGAGTCCACCTTCTCGAAGCTGGCCCCCTTGTCGTCACTGCGATAGAGGCCATCCTGGGTGCCGGCAAAGATCACCTGGGGGTCCTTGGGGTGCCGGGTCAGAGAGAAGATGATGAGCTCGCTCCAAGGCATTTTGTCTCGGGTGCCCTTGGGTCGGGCCCACGTCTGCCCGCCGTTGGTGCTGCGCCACATTCCGGTCCCTACGGTCCCTAGAAGAATGGTGATGTCATCTCGCATCGCATGCCTCCCGAATATGGGATTTTGGAAGAATTATGACCATGTGGCAGGGCTGGGTCAACCTGCTACGCCGGCTGGCATAGGAGCGTTATGTTGACGGCTCTGCCGCCAGAGATTATTCTTCAACCAGGAAGGATCGGATGGTCTTTCCTTCGTTGTGCAAGTAAACCAGGCTGCCTGGGTCCTATTAGGTGGTGTTCCACCCAGGCACCCGAAATTCAGGAGTTGGCCTTATGAAGTTCAGCTTGGCTTTCGAGATGCAGCGCCCCGTTCTGGATGACCATGCAGTAATCGAAGAGACCTTGGAGCAATGCATCCTCGCCGATGAGATGGGTTTCGACTACATCTGGCTTGTGGAGCACCACTTCCTGACGGGTTTCTCCATGTCCCCCTGTCCCGAGGTCATCTTTGGGGCGTTGAGCCGCCAGACCAAGCGCATCAGGCTGGGCTTCGGCGTGGTCATACTTCCCTACCACCACCCCATCCGCGTTGCCGAGCGGGTTGCCATGCTGGACCATCTATCCAATGGCCGAGTGGAGTTTGGAACGGGGCGGTCGGCTCCCTATGAGCAGACGGGCATGGGCATCGACCCCAGGAACACCCGCGAGATGTGGGATGAGTCCCTGAGCATGATTCCCAAGATATGGGAATCGGACATGTTCGAATACGAAGGCCAGTTCTGGAAGGTGCCTCCCCGCAAGGTGCTGCCCAAGCCGTACCAGAAGCCCCATCCGCCTATCTGGATGGCGGCAGTGCAGCCTGCCTCCTATGAGCTGGCGGCCCAAAAGGGATTGGGTGTCATGGCCCTGGGTGTGGCTGCGCCTTCGGTGCTGGAGCCCCACATCAGGAAGTACAAAGAGAATATCCAGAATGCCGAACCAGTTGGCGGATTCGTGACCAACGAATGGCAGACGTCCGTCATGGGCTACTGTGGAGAGGATGACCGGGAGGCCAGGGAGCTGTGCAAGGAGTCCCTTAAGACCTTCTTCGGCCCCAATAAGCCATACCTGCAGGACCAGAAGGACGTCTATGAAATGCTCCTGCGCCAGTGGGGAGGCATCCCAGACCACCTGAAGCAGAACTTCTCCCGGTACGTCACCAAGGTCGAAGATGAAGCTACGGGAGAAGTAAGAGAAGCGCTGGACCTTTCGGGAGGGGCCGCAAGGGCAGCAGTTGCCCAGATGGATGCCGACACCCTGTGCAGCCGCGGCGTGATCATCGCCGGTGACCCCGATAGCTGCTCCCAGGCGATCAAGATACACGAAGATGCTGGCGTGGACCAGATGCACTTCATCACCGCTTCAGAGACTATCAGCCACGAGAAGGCGATGAAGTCCATAGAGATGTTTGGAAAGCACGTCATTCCCAAGTTTAGAAAGTCGCCGCAAGGCACCCCTGGAGGGACCTACTAGCAAAGGGGACGCGGGCCGGTTGTTCGCGTATCTCCACGGAGGCGGAGTTTGGCAGGCGCCATCGGAGACTCCATAAAGAGAAAGGAAGACCCCAGGCTTCTACGGGGTGAAGGGGTCTATGCCGAGGATATCCAGGTGCCGGGCACGCAGTGGGTACACTTCGTTCGAAGCATCCATGCCCATGCCAGGATCCTGGACATAGATGCTACAGAAGCCCTGGCCCAGCCCGGAGTTTCGGCCGTCCTGACGGGCAAGGATATCCATCCCCGTTTCGACACCTATCCGGTCATCGCCATTCCCGGCCTGCCCGAGGTTACCGCCGAAAAAGGACTCCCTCCCTTCAACATGATCGCCACTGATAAAGTGCGCTACGTTGGGGAGATCGTTGCCATTATCGTTGCGGAGGAACGCTACATGGCCCGGGATGTAGAAGATCTGGTCAGGATAGACTACGAGGTGCTTCCAGGCACCTACGATCCCGAAGAGGCCCTTCGTCCCGATGCACCCCTGGTTCACGACGACCGCTCCAACGAGGCTATGCTGTGGAGACGGTCCACCTCGAACGTTTCGCAAGCCTTCGAGGAAGCCGATGTGATCGTTAGAGAACGCTTCGTCAACCAGCGTATCCATGGCGTTCCCATGGAGCCCCGGGCCGGTGTCGCCATCTGGGACCCGAAGCTGCGTAGCCTGTCCGTCTGGGCCAGCACCCAGACTCCCCACGACCTCAGGGACCACTCTGCAGAAATCCTTGGGCTCAAAAAGGAGCAGGTAAGGGTAGTGGCCCCCGACGTAGGCGGGGGATTCGGCCCAAAGGCGCATGGCGACCCTGAGTACGTGCTCCTAGCTGCCGCATCGCTGCTGCTGAATGCCCCAACCAAGTGGGTTGCGACCCGTTCCGAGGAGTTCCTGGGCATGAGCCACGCCAGGGGCAAGGTGTCCTACCTGGAACTGGCGGCCAACTCTCAGGGCAAGGTTACAGGGCTCCGCTTGAGGCACATCGCCGATCTGGGGGCTTACCCGAAGGGACCGGAGGCCAACTTGTCGGCCGGTTCCGCCATATCCAGTGTCGGTTCCTACGGCATACCTGAAGTGGACCTCCAGGTGCAGGCCGTTTACACCCACAGGACCCCCGAGACACCCTACCGGGGCGCGGGACGCCCGGAGGGAATGTTCCTCATCGAGAGGGGCATGGACATGCTGGCTCAAGAGCTGAAGATTGACCCGGTTGAATTGCGTAGGCGCAACTACATACCTGCCGAGGAGTTTCCGTACAAGACCCCCGGAGGCGATGTCTATGACAGCGGGGATTACGCCCAAGCTATGGAGACGGCCCTCCGGGTCGCAGACTACCCTTCCCTCAGGAAGGAACAGGCCCGCTTACGCGAAGAGGGCCGGTACCTGGGGATCGGCTTTGCTTCGTGGATAAAGTCGGGAGGCATCGGGCCTTCGTCCATCAACCCCGCTTCCAGCGCCCACGATTGGGGAAGGGTGTCTATCGACCGGTCGGGCAAGGTTACCGTGTTCACCGGCTCGTCGCCGCATGGCCAAGGCCTGGAGACAACCTTTGCCCAAGTAGCTTCGGCAGTTCTTCCAGTGGATGTGGAGGACATCGAAGTCGTATATGGGGACACCGGGCTTGTGACCTACGGAATGGGCACATATGCCAGCCGGAGTATGGTCATTGGCGGCACCGCCATACACAACGCTGCTGAGAAGGTGCTGGCCAAGATGCGGTCCATAGCAGCCTTCCGTCTTGGTGTGGATCCCGGTGATATCGTCCTGGAGGACCGGCGGTTCACGTCCGCTGGCACCGGAAAGGCGGGACTTTCCTTGGCCGAGGTGGCGGCTTCGGCTTACAGGGTTACGGAGAGGCCGGCTGACATGGAGTTCGGCCTCGATGAATCGTGCTTCTACCAACCCAAGAACCTGACTTACAGCTACGGCACCTACGTAGCTGTGGTGGAGGTAGATGGTGAGTCGGGTGAGGTGAATGTAAGAACCCTCTACTGTGTCGATGACCAGGGAGTGGTAGTCAATCCGATGGTGGTGGAAGGCCAGATACATGGAGGCGCTGCCCAGGGGTTGGGCCAAGCCCTTTACGAGCAGATCATATACGATGAGACAGGGCAGCTTGCCACGGGCACCCTCATGGACTACTGCCTGCCCACCGCCGAGATGGTGCCTCCCTTTGTTAACGAAAGAATGGAAACTCCATCTCCCACGAATCCCATTGGCGTCAAGGGAGTGGGTGAAGGCCCAACGGTCGGTTCGCCCCCCGCCGTTGTCAACGCCGTCGTGGATGCGTTGGCCCCCTTCGGCGTCCGTCACATAGAGATGCCTCTGACCTCAGAAAAGGTGTGGCGGGCGATACAATCGGGGCGAAATGCGAGCAGCTAGTGACGGTATTGCTGTAAGATAGCCGGGTGGGAATCCATAGAAGCATATTTGACCGTCAGATTGAATGTGGGAATTATAACTGTCCTGGGTGTGTTCTTTCAGGGCGGCCGAAGGTGACGGGGGTGAAGTTTGCCTGATGACCAGGTAGGAGTACTGATCGACTTCGAAAACGTAGGTTCCGCCAATCTGCCCAACCTGTTCGACCAGCTTTCGGAGGTCGGCAGGATCATCGTAAAGCGCGCCTACGCCGACTGGACGAAGATCCCCCGAAAGGGCGAGGAGATGATGGAGCTGGGTGTCGAGTCGAGGCACTATTTCCGCATGTCTGGGTCCGGTAAGAACGCTAGCGACATCTGCCTGGCTATCGATGCCATCGATCTGCTCCACCGCACACCCATAGACACCTTTGTCATCGTATCCTCGGACACGGACTTTGTGCCATTGGTCAGCACCCTGCGGGGTTCAGGAAAGACAGTTATCGGAGCTGGACATCGTGGCGTCGTTTCTTCGGCGCTGGTTCACTCTTGCGACAGGTTCATCTACCTCGACGACGGAAAGTCAGCTCAACGGGACACCTCGGCCCTGAGCAAGCAGGCAGACCAGCTGCTGCGGAGGGCTATGGATACCTCGGTGGATGAACAGGGCTTGGTCGTAGCTGCAAAGCTGCACAACACCATGAAGAGGATGGACCCCAGCTTCGACTATCGGACCCTGGGGTACAGGACATTTTCCCAATACCTTTCGTCCAGCAACGTAATCGAAATACAACGCAGGGGCGGGGACCATGGAGATGTCATCGTGGCGATGGCCGATCAGTCCCGGAACTCAGGGAGCGCAGGGGGTGCAAGGAGTGCAAGGAGTTCTGGGAGCGTAGGGCGTTCATGGAGCGCAGCGAGCTCCGGTAAGACCCGGGAGAGCGCCTCCCCATGGGATGAGGAGATCGACATCGCCTGGGCGAAGATCCCGGGGAATCCCATTTCCGGTTCCAAAGCATCCTCTGCGGCAGCCAAGGTGCTGGGAGTTGGCAAGCTGAGTTCTTCGGCCTACAAGAGCCTGCAAGGGCTGTTGGATGCCAGTGAGTTGCTGAGAACGCGTTGGTACCGGAATGGAAACAGCATCGTTCCGGTGGACCTGCCTAGCGACATTAGACCAAACGGATCAGGCTCCAACTAAAGGCGACAGTACCGTGAGCACCTCCCTGGGAATTATCGGATTCCCAATCGGTCACTCTATTTCCCCCATATTTCAGCAGGCCGCCCTCGACCATCATGGGATGGATGCTACTTACCAGGCGTGGGAAGTAGCCCCCGAGGACTTGCCGACCTTCCTGGAAGGGCTGAGGTACCCGGAATTCCTGGGAATCAACGTAACAGTGCCCCACAAAGAGTCGGTAATGGGCCACTTGGACAGTGTGGATGAATGGGCAAAGCTGGTTGGGGCTGTCAACACCATAAAGAACTCCAGCGGAAGGCTGGTGGGCTACAACACCGATGGGTTGGGATTTCTAAGGGCCCTGCGGGAATCCGGTGGTTTCGACCCCAGAGGCAGCCGGGTCCTGCTGCTGGGGGCTGGAGGTTCTGCCCGGGCGGTAGCATGCGCGCTGGCCGAGACTGGGGCAAGCTACCTCACCATTGCTAACAGGACGCCGGCCAGGGCAGAACACCTGACAGACCTGGTCCGTGGACACGGTCTTGAGTGCAAAGCGATCTCCGCCGACCCTGAAAACGATGCCCTGGGAGGTGCCTGCAGGGATGCGGACCTGATCGTCAACTGCACCACCCTCGGCATGTTTCACGGATCCGGGGAAGGGTCCTCTCCTCTGCCCAGGGACCTCATACCGGTAAGGGCCTTCGTGTACGACCTGGTGTATAATCCCCCCGAAACACCCCTGCTCCGGGAGGCGGCCGCGGCCGGCGCTTCCAGGTTGGGCGGGCTGCACATGCTGGTCTACCAGGGGGCCGCATCCTTCGAGATCTGGACGGGCAAGGTAGCCCCGGTCGATAAGATGTTGGATGCAGCAAGAAACGCCCTATCCTAGACTCTGAGAGGGGGCATAGGCTCTCCATCGTCGTCGATGTAGGCCTAGGAGGATGCAATGATCCGCTTTCTAACCGCAGGCGAGTCCCACGGACCGGGGCTGCTCATAATCGTAGAGGGAGTTCCGGCGGGACTGCCTTTGACCGAAGAGTACATCGGCAACCACCTGGCCCGGCGCCAGAAAGGGTATGGCCGGGGCGGTCGTATGCTCATTGAGAAGGACTGGGCCCACATAACATCGGGGGTGCGCCACGGGACAACCCTGGGCAGCCCTATCGGGATGACCCTCGAAAACAAGGACTGGGTAAACTGGCAGGAGCCGATGAGCATCGCTCCCATCGAGGGAGAAGCCAAGAGGGTTACGCGAATCCGGCCTGGACATGCCGACCTCCCTGGGACGATGAAGTACGGGTTCGATGATGTGCGAAACGTCCTGGAGCGGGCCAGCGCCCGGGAGACGGCCGCCCGGGTCTCGGCAGGGGCGGTTGCCCTACGATTCCTGGAGGAGTTCGACATCCATGTGCACAGCCACTCCCTGTCTATTGGAGGCCAGTGGTCCCGCACGGATGGAGACATCGACTGGGCGCAGGTGGAAGAATCGCCGGTGCGATCCGCCGATCTTGAAGCTGAACCGCTGATGATGAAGGCCATCGACGACGCCAAGGAGGCGGGGGACACGGTCGGCGGTGTGGTAGAGGTAGTGGCCACCGGTGTTCCCATAGGCTTGGGCTCCCACGTTCATTGGGACCGAAAGATCGATGCCCGTATAGCCCACGCTCTCATGTCCATTAATGCGGTTAAGGCGGTGTCCATCGGCGAAGGATGGGAATCGGTGGAGCAGAGGGGCTCCCAGGTTCATGACGTCATAGAGCCGGTGGAGGACCTTTCCCAGCCGTGGCAAAGGAACACCAACCGGTCCGGCGGGACCGAGGGAGGGATGACCAACGGGATGCCCTTAGTCTCCAGGTTTGCCATTAAGCCCATATCTACCTTGGTGAATCCCCTGCCGTCGGTGGACCTTGATACTGGCGAGCTGGTGCAGGCCCACTATGAGCGCTCCGATGTCTGCCAGGTTCCCCCAGCCGGCGTGATAGGAGAATCCATGGTGGCCCTGATTCTGGCCGACGTATTTCTTGAGAAGTTTGGGGGAGACAACGTGGCCGAGACCCGCAGAAACTACCTTGCGTACCAGGAGACGGTTGTTCCCAGGGCCTTTTCAGGGCCTAAGGCATCCTAGTACCCGGTCCTTCAGCGGGGATAAGGGTCGCTGTTTCTGAAAATCTCTTAATCCAGCCCGGCACAAGAATTCTGAATGTCTGATGGACTCCATCTGTCTCGATAACATCATCCTTGAGGGCCTCTCAGGGACGGGCAAGCGCTCGGTGGGAGAGAGGGTCGGCCTGGCCTTGGACTGGAGGGTGGTGGAAATGGATTCGACTCTGGAAGTGCAAGCTGGGAAATGTGTACCCCGCATATTTGCCGAAAACGGAGAAGCATCCTTTCGACAGATGGAAAGGGTGCTGCTGGTGCACATC
>JAGWBF010000069.1 GCA_021296025.1 Dehalococcoidia bacterium
CCTCATCATCTTCAGCTTTGCAATCACCGCCATAGACCCCGGAGGTACACTGGGCAATGACTCTGGGGGGACCGGGGAACAGGTAGGTGAATTTCACGAGAGCATAGGTAGAGAACACATCCCCTCTGACCAGAACTTTACCGGCTACAACACCAATCCTCCCACTTCCGGGCCCCACTGGGACGTGATGGGCAACCCGCGCGTTCCCGTGGACTGCGGGTTCTATGACCAGCAGCTGCGAAACGAGCGCACGGTGCACAACCTGGAGCATGGCCACATTGTCATCAGCTACAACATCAGCGACGAAACGAAGCGGGAAGCCCTCTTCGATGCAATCCGGGACCTGCCTGGCTGGAGCCGCTACATTGTGGTGCAGCCCTATGCGCAGATTCCCCAGGGCCAGATTGCCATGACCGGTTGGGAGTACCTGCAGACCTTTGACGAGGTGGACCCTGAAGGGATGAAGGAGTTCTACGATGCCCGGCGCGGGCATGGACCCGAGGGGACTCCAGGGCTCGGAATTCCTTGTCTCTAGCCCGGGAAAGATGAATGTACCTGGCCAAGGTGCATGTAACCCTTAAACCCACGGTCAGCGACCCCCAGGGTCAAACTGTCCTTGGGGGGCTGAAGATGCTGGGATTCGACTCGGTAATGTCCGTGCGCATGGGCAAGTACCTGGAGATGAAACTGGATACCGACAGCCGGGGGGACGCCCAGCATCAGGTCACCCAGATGTGTAGCCGCCTGCTGGCGAACATGGTGATCGAAGAGTACAGTTTCGAGCTGGAGGAGACCGCTTAGGTCTTCGGTCTATCCGTCGATGGTCCCCTTAGTGCTGGGCATCTGGCCCGGCGCCCTTGGGTCCAGCTCAACGGCATCCCGCAGTGCCCTGGCCAGCGCTTTGAACAACGCCTCGGCCTTGTGGTGCGAGTTAACTCCCGCCAGGATCCTGGCATGCAGGTTCATCCTGGCCTCTATGGCAAAGCTCTCCAGTAGGTGCCGCACGAGGTCACCGGGTAGAGTCTCCACCATCTCCCCGGACAGACCGATATCCAGGCAGGCGTAGCTCCTGCCGCTCAGGTCAACGGCAACCATCGCCAGGGTCTCGTCCAGAGGCACCAGGGCATGGCCCATCCGGCGAATACCTACGCCGTCTCCCAGCGCCTCCCGCAGACCCCGGCCCAGGGTGATTCCGGTGTCTTCTACCAGGTGATGCCAGCCCGTCTCCAGGTCCCCTTCAGAATGCAGACCGATGTCGATCAAGCTGTGCCGGGAGAGCTGTGAAACCAGGTGGTCCAGCATACCGTTTCCCGTCGCCACCTCGTAGGCGCCCTGGCCGTCCAGGTCCATGGTCAGGCGGCAGTGGGTCTCTCTGGTCTGGCGGTCTATAGTTGCTGTACGGGATGCCATGAGAGTGCTCCTCGCAGTATCGGAAGGCCGGTACTACCGGCCTTAGGCCATATCTTTCGTTATGTCACGCAGGGCTTCGACCAGGGCATCGGTCTCGTGGGGCAGCCCGACGCTGATCCTGGCATGGTCCTTCATCCGCTCGTTGGAGAAGTAACGCACAAATATTCCCCGCATAGCCAGCCCGTTCACCATATCCTGTCCCCTCTCCTGGGGGAAGCCGCACAGGATGAAATTAGCATCGGAGGGCCAGACCGTGAGTCCCGGGACCTGCTGCAGAAGAGAATACATCCTGTCTCGCTCGGAGGTTATGGACCTCACCCGCTCTAGCAGGGGTTCCAGGTTTTCCAGGGACGCCAGCAAAGCTACCTCTGCCGCCAGGTTGACGTTGTACGGAGGCTTGACCGCCATCATCACCCTGGCGATATCCGGGTCCATAACACCCAACCCGATTCTAAGGCCAGCCAGCCCTGCCCACTTGCTGAAGGTCCGGAGCACCACAAGGTTGGGGTGCTCCCTCACCATGGGCATCACCGTTTTGCCGCAGAATTCGTAGTAGGTCTCGTCCACGACGACCAGGATGCCCGTTTCCAGCAACTGTTCTATCTGCCAGTCAGGGGTCGTATTCCCTGTGGGATTGTTGGGCGATGCGATGAGGATCGCCTTGGTCTGCGAATCTATTGCCAGGCGAGTCGATTCCAGGTCGATGTCAAATATCTCATTTCTAGGGACCACAACAACGTTGCCGCCGCATATCCTCGCGCAGATGGCGTACATCCCGAAGGTAGGGTCAGGCTCTATCATCTTCTCACCGGGGCCAAGGACCATCCGGAGGGTCAGATCTATCAGCTCATCGCTTCCATTGCCGGCGATGATGTATTCGGGACCCATATCCAGGTAGGACGATAGGGCTTCCCTCAGCGTGCGCTGTTCAGGGTCGGGATAAAGGTTGTAGTCGTTGAAGTTGCCGAGGGCCTGGCTGACCGCTGGCGACGGTCCGTATGGGTTTTCGTTTCCGTTAAGGCGGATTACCTTGTCGCCGGAGATACCCGCTTTCTGGGCCAGCACCTCGGTTGGATCTACACCCTCATACATCTTGAGGTTTCGGATATGGGGCTGTAGCAGATCAAGCATTATCCACCCCCGCAAGACCATTGAGCCTGACCTCCACGGCCCGGGCGTGACCGGTCAGTCCTTCCGCTTTAGCGATCCTGGATGCAGCCTCCGCCAAGGGCCGGTAGGCCTCGGGCTTGAGCCCAACTACGGGCATCGTCTTGAGAAAATGGTGGATGCTGAGAGCCGAGTTGAACCTGGCTGTCCCGCCCGTCGGCATCACATGGCTGGGGCCAGCAACGTAGTCGCCCATAACCTCCGGGGAGTATTCTCCCAAGAACACACCGCCGGCATGCCTGACCTTCGCTGCCCAGGCCCATGCATCCTTGACCATGAGGCAAAGGTGCTCGGGGGCAATGGCGTTGGCTAGCTCTACGGCCTGGTCCAGATCGTCCATCAGGAACACCTTTCCCTGGGACTGGATGGAAGCTCCGGCGGTGTCGCCCCGGTCCAGTGTGGCGATCTGCTTGTCCAGCTCGACCTCGATATTGGCTACCAGGTCGCCTGATGTGGTCACCAGTATGGGACATGCCAGGGGGTCATGTTCGGCTTGGGCCAGCAGGTCCGCTGCGCAGTAGACCGGATTGGCGGTTTCGTCGGCAACTACTATCGTCTCCGTGGGTCCGTATATCCCGTCGATATCGACCTCACCGAAGACCATCCTCTTGGCTATGGTGACGAATATGTTGCCGGGACCGCATATCTTGTCCACCTTGGGAATCGTCTCGGTGCCGTAGGCCAAGGCGCCGATGGCCTGCGCCCCGCCCACGCAGAACACCTGGTCCACCCCGGCCAGGTGGGCGGCGGCGAGGACGGCCGGCGCTGGGTAAGGCCCGCCCCTGGCGGGAGACGTCAGTACAATCTCCTTGACGCCGGCGACCTTGGCAGGTATGGCAGTCATAAGAACCGTGGAGGGATATGCTGCAGTGCCTCCGGGCACATATATGCCGATCCTCTCCAGGGGAACGACCAGCTCGCCGAGCCCCGAAGGAAGGTCCAGCCAGCTTTGGCGCATCGTAGGCCGGTGAAATTCCTCGACCCGTTGGGCTGCCAGCTCCAGGGCGTCCCTCAAGGAAGGAGGGAGGTTGTTCCAGGCAGCGGTCAGCTCTTCTGTGGGTACCCTGAGTACATCCAGTTCCACCCCATCCAGGGCGTGGGTGTACCTGCGAAGGGCTGCGTCGCCTTGGGAGCGCACATCCTGCAGAATTCGCGTCACCGACTCTGTAACCGAAAGCTTCTCTCCGAAGACCTCGAGGGTCTTTTGGGACACTTCTTCGGGCAGGGACGACACATCCAGGGGATCAACCCTCTGGAATGCGTCTTTTGAGGCCTGCGCTCCTCTAACGATTTGCAGGTTCACCCAAGTACTCCTTGACCATTCGTACGGATTCGGATATCGCTTTATTCCGGTAGGTTGCTATCTCGTCTCTTGACACCAGGCCGTACAGCTCTTCCAGGCTGTCGGGCATGCTGAGGAGAAAGTCCTCGGCGATCTTGGAGGCATCGGGGTCGTCCCTGTACATCCTGCGGGTGGCGAACCTGAGGCGCTCCCAGGTAAAGTCCCAGGTTGTGAAGTTAACGACCCATTCCCGCCACTGGGCCAGCTGTTCGCCGTCCAGAAAGCCTATATCCACTTCCGTTTCGGAGCCCTGGAGGTGCTGGCGAATCTCTTCCCGGTCCCCCATATCGTCCATTGCGGCCCGGTCCATATCCAGCTGAAGTGCCCTGTCCCAAATATTGGCCTGCTTCTTCTGTTGTTCTAGAGACGTTCCCCCAAAATACGGCTGGTAGATCTCGAGTATCCAGGTCTCATCTGCGGCCAGATGAGAAAGATACCCTGCCAGGAATGATGCTGTTGCAGGGCCCAGCTTGGATTTGTCGGCAAGCTCGGGATGGGAACCGAAGAGACCCTCGGCACCCGCGCCTATCTTCCTGGTCGCCAGGGGAGCGAAATGGGTATCCTCCCGTTTCCCCTTGGTCATGGCCCTGATGTCGGGGGTCGTGGACCCCAGGAGGAAGCAGCCCAGGTTAGAATCTATATCCGGGTCTTCCAGCTGTTTTCTCACTTTGAGGGCCATGTCCAGATGTACTGGCAGGTTGGGCACCTCAGTCATCCTCCAGGGCATCTACCAGGTTTCGGTAGGACTGGCAGTGGTGTTCGAATAAGTAGCTGACGGGCGACGCGGCAACATCCCTTGCCCCTGCATTTCGCAGATGGTCTACTGCGTCCAGGATTCCTTCTTTGCGCACCAGCAAGCTGACCGAGTACCAGTCTTGACCATCCACATTATACACCCTGGATATTGTGGGCCCTTGAAGTCCGGCCAGGTCGGGCTTGCTCAGAATCCGTACGCTCACGGATTCTGCTGAATCCCCCTGAACGTTGGCCGTAAGGCGGTAGAAGGTGCCCCCCTTAAGGTAGCCTTCTATTCGCTCCAGCAGCTCCCTGGCCAGCGCCAACCCATCGGGGTGGGCTTTCAACGCCTTGCGATTTCCGACCAGGCATGCTTGAGAGCTAAGGATGGAGCCGTCTCCCAGGGTCTTTAGTCCGTTTTCTCTTAGGGTGACGCCGCTGGCGGTCAGGTCCGCTATGAGGTCCGCATAACCTGCCATGGGGGCGGCTTCGAGGCTCCCGCTGGCCTGGATGAGCGAGAAGTAGTTGATTCCCCCACGATTCAAGAAAGACTGAAGAAGCCGAGGATACTTGGTGGCAATGCGAAGCTGCTTTCCCTGGCTTCGGAAGTCCAGCGCCACATCTCCAAGGTCGCTTAGGGATGACACGTCCAACCAGGATGCGGGCACTGCCAGCACTAGCTTGCATCGACCGTAGCCCAAGTCCTGGATCACCGGGATGACCGGGCTGGCTTCGTGGCGCAGCTCCAGGTACCGATCCAAGCCAGTAATGCCAAGCTCTGCGCTGCCTTCTTCCACCTTCTGGGTGATGTCCGACGTTCGCTGGAACAGGACATCTATCTTGGGCACACCGGGGATGTAGGCAGAGTAACTGCGGGAGCTGGGACGTTCCACGGAAATGCCGCAGGCCCGCAGAAAGGCGAGGGTCGGTTCGTATAGTTCGCCGTCGCTGGGAAGCACGAGCCTCAGATGTCCTGCGCGGAATCCTGCTCCCCCGTATTGGCTGCTGTAGGCTGTGGGTGGGGTAAGCATGAACCTCATCCTGCTTTTGGGCGCTGACCGGCGTCTGCCAGCACGGGATGAGAGATTGCGGTGCCATCCTCAGCCATCTGGATCACCTCGCCTATGCCGGACCTGCCGGCGTAAGAGATAGCCGCCTCCAGGGACATGTCGCAAACATCCATCTCGACTGAACGCCCCTCAGTCCTCAGCTTTTGGGCCAATTTGAGAGCTTCCTGGTATCTGCCGTTGGATGGCATAACAAGGGCGCTGGACGGTCTCGATGCGTCCACTCCTGTAGGGGATTCCTGGGAGGTTAGGATGTCCTGCAGGAGCTCTACTGTAAAGGCGAATCCCAAGACAGGTATGTCTACCATACTCCCAAGTGCCCTTGCCAACGTATCGCACCTGCCCCCTCCGGCGATGGAGTATGGAAGGGAAGGGTGCTTGATCTCGAAGATAATCCCCGTGTAGTAGGCGATATCCCTTGCGAGCCCAAAGTCCAGCACCAGGCTATCTGCCGGGACGATAGCTCCGTCGATAAGGCCCACAGTCTCCTCGAGAATGTCCAGGGCGGACGAGTCTAGGCCGCTGGACCTGATAATCTTCCTGGCGGCATCAATACTGCCCTTGGGACTTCCCCGCACCCCAGCCAGAGAAGAGACCAGGTTGATCGCCTTTTCGAGATTGCCCGGGTCGTCGGCCCCCTTGAACTTGGTAAGCAGGCGCTCGACGATGCCATATGGCTCCCTTTGGCCCAGGGAACCGACTTCCGCCCACTGGATCATCCCATGCAAGAGGTTCCTGGCCTCTTCTTCGGGCATGTCACGAATCCTGGCAGCCAAGTCGCCGTCTTCATCTTTGATCCCGACGAGGCGGAGGGTCCTGGCCTGCTCCAGCACCCCTTCCAGTCCCGTTTGGCCGGACTTCAACTCTCCGATGCTGCCAAGAATGAAAAGGATGGAGCGTTCGGAGAGACCCAGCTGGTGCAGGAGCTGAAGCAATACGCCCACGTCGCTGAGCTCAATGGTGTTGTCGGATATGCCCAGATTAGCTAGAGAAGCGTAGCTAAGGGACAATATCTCGGCATCGGCTCCCGGGCCGGCGGCCCCCAGAAGCTCGACTCCCGCCTGGGTGTACTGCCTGTAGGAATCATCATCGCTGTCGTAACGGAACACAGGACCGGCATACTGGATGCGGTTAGGAAAGGGGGATGGCGAGTCCGATTCGATATAGCTTCGAAGCACTGAACTGGTGTATTCCGGGCGCAGGCTTACATGGTTCCCCCCCGGGTCCACGAAGCTGTACATGCGGGCGGCGATCTCCCCTCCCGACTTTCGCAGAAATAGCTCGGTTGGTTCCAGGATGGGGGTGTCCAGGAGCTTGTAGCGGTGGAGGGAGAAGAAGGCCCTGAGCTTTTCTTGGACTGCCATCAAGGGCTGCCAGTAAGGCTCAGGGAGGTCGTGCATCCCCTTTAGGTGGTACAGTTTATCCATTTGATTAGGTAGCGGTATTGTACAACAGAGCCGTATTGCAGGAAAACAAGGTCCCCTGGGATGGAGGCGTAGGCCTTATGGGTGGGCCATCAGTCCGCCATCTACGTAGATTGGTTGCCCAGTAGTGTAGTCGCAAGAGTCAGAAGCTAGGTACACCAGCAGGGGACCGATGTCCCTTGGGTGTCCCTTGCGCCTCAGCGGAATATAGCGAACCAGCAGCTCTTTCTGGGCCTCTTCCGGCTCTATCTCTTCGGTGCTGCTCCATCCGGTACCTATGACGTTGACTCGTATGTTGTTTCGCCCCCACTCCAGGGCGAGAGCCCGGCTCAGCTGGAGGATGGCGCCCTGGCTTGCGCAGTACACGCTAGACTCGGCCAGCCCCCTCTCAGCCATGTTGTTGCTTATGTTAATGATCTTCCCCCCGCCTTGGGACAACATCTTCACTCCTATAAAGCGGCAGAACAGGTAAACGGGCTTGAAGTTCCGGTCCATTACCCCTTGATAATCGGCTTCGCCGGTCTGGGTCAGGGGCTTGCCCTGGGGTGTGCGAAAGACGTTTACCAGCACATCTATCCGCTTACAGGTATCCCAGACCTCTTCAACCAACGCTTCCACTGAACCCTGGTCCGAGGGATTGCATACGTAGCCTGCCGGTTCCGAGCCCAGGGAGCCGACCATCGCATCAGCCTCTTTCAGGACCCAGGACTGCCGGTCTGCAATGACCACCCTGGAGCCGGCCTCCGCCATTGCCAGGGCGAGGTAGGGGGTAGCAGCATCACCATCTCCGGCAAGGAGGGCAACCTTGCCGGAGAGGCTAAATTCCTCTTATACGGGCATCTTCCTTCTTTTGGCAGGGGCGTTTGGGATCTCCACGGCTGCAGGTATTACCTTCGATGGCCGTCAACCGGCTTCTCCATGAATCGTGTGGCCCGTCGGAGCGATTCCACCGGCCAGCCCTCCGCCATCCAGGGTCACCACCTCGCCGTTCATGTAGTCTGACGCCGCTGATGCTAGGAAGACTGCAATGGGGCCGATGTCCT
>JAGWBF010000070.1:0-8158 GCA_021296025.1 Dehalococcoidia bacterium
ACACCCATGTTGCGGAGCAGCTGGTCCAGGGCAGTGGATGGGAAGGGGCTGGTTGTGTTCTTGTCCACCATAAGCTCGTGGGGCAATGGGGCGATATCGGGGACGACCTGGTAGTCGGGGCTGTCCTTGGGGAAAAGATTGCTTACGGAAGAGTGAGCCTGGAATGCCCGCCAGCTCCATGGGGCCACATCCCTGCCCTCGGGCAGCTGCAACCCTGTGCGGGTGTATATGGCCTCCAGCCCGCAACTTCGAGCAAAGGCCAGCAGTCTCTTTATGCCCGGCAGGACCCGCTCCCCAATGGCGCTGTAGTAGTAGCGATGTATGTCGGGGAAATCCTTCTCCAGCCCTGGGCCGACTCCCATTTCAGGATTCGTATAGCCCCGCTGCATGTCCACAACAACCAGGGCGGTCTTCGGAAGGTCGATCTCCCAGTCGTCTATGGTGAACCGGCCGGGCCTGGGCGCTTCCCAAGAAATCCTGGAGCGAAGCAAGTCTAGTCTGTGGCTCCGGCAGAGGTCGGCATCGGGATATTCGAAGCCAGCGCCCCCAGGTCGGCCAGCACCTCATCCGTTGTCTTGACCGCGCCGAAAGCATCACCGAAGGTGCGCACCGTCGTGCAGTGGTTGCGCTGCACCGGGTCGATGCACGCATCCTCCACGAGTATAACGTTGTAGCCCCGGTCTGCCGCACCCCTGGCGGTGTTATCCACGCAGCGGGAGGTGGCGGCTCCGCAGAACACCAGGTTCTGCAGGCCCATCGCCTGGAGGTAACGGTCGAGGCCTGACGAGTTGAAGGCCCCCGAGGAGTTCTTGTCGATGACCAGTTCTCCCGGCTGCGGGGCCAGATCGTCCACGACATCGTGGTTCCAGGTCCCGGGATGTACCACCAGAGCAGGAGCATCTCCCGGGGGTTTCATCCAGGACAGCGCCCGCTTGGCGTGCATGTCCCTCCGTCCAGGCAGCAATGAGCCCACTCGCAGATAGATCACCTCCAGCCCCAAGCGGTGAAAGAAGTCCCGGAGACGCGCGCACTGGGGAACGATGGCTGCGTTCTTCTCCGAATAGTTCTGGACATCCACCATCACCAGCCCCGTCTTGGTCAGATCGATCTCCAGCTCTCGTATCGCATGGGGCCATGAGCTGTTTACTTGCCAGGGAATGACACCCTTCATGGTCGTACCTCCCAGTAGCTGTGCCCAATTATATATGATGAGGTCGTCCCGGGGCACCGTCCCCGGAGTACTTTTGTTGACACCCAATTCGGGTAAAGCTACCATGTCAAATGTCAGCCAACTGCCGTATCCCACGGAGGGGCCATGCCCAAGGCAAAGGTCAACAACATTGAGCTTTACTATGAGACCCATGGGGAAGGCTACCCCATTGTCTTCTGCCATGAGTACGCAGGGAGCTTCGAAAGCTGGGACCAGCAGGTCGGTTTTTTCTCTCGTCGCAACCAGGTGATCACCTACAACGCCCGGGGTTATCCCCCTTCCGATGTGCCGGGAAGGGTGGAGGACTATTCCCAGGAGCAGCACGTCGACGACCTTCGCGGATTGCTCAACGCCCTGGGGATACGGGATGCCTACATCGTCGGCTTGTCCATGGGCGGCAATGTGTCCCTCCATTTCGGCATCCTGCACCCCGGCAGGGCCAGGGGGCTGGTCGTCGCCGGGGCCGGGTACGGCTCTACCAACAAGGAAGCCTTCCGGCGTCAGGCCCTGGAGTTTGCGGACCAGATAGAGGCCGGAGGAATGGAAGCCTTCGGGGACTACACCAGGGGTCCCAGCCGCGTTCAGCTCCTGCGCAAGGACCCCAAGGCTTGGGCGGGATTTGCCCAGCGTTTCTCCGAACATTCTGCGTTCGGCTCGGCCCTCACCTTCCGAGGTGTCCAAGGCCGCCGTCCCACCGCCTACGACCTGGAGGAGGACATGCGCTCCCTCCAGGTGCCCACCCTCATCCTGGTAGGCGACGAAGATGACCCCAGCCTGGAACCATCCATGCTGATGAAGCGGTGCATACCCAGGTCAGGGCTTATGGTCATGCCCCAGACGGGCCATGCCCTGAACCTGGAAGAGCCGGACCTGTTCAACCGGGCGGTGCTGGACTTCGTCACCTCCGTCGAGGCTGGGAAGTGGCCCGCCAGGCAGTCCGGTAGCGGCGTCGGCTACCTGGTGGAAGACGACAGCCCTTGAAGGGGCTAAACCAAAAGGAACGGTAGTGGCAAAAGGGTTCCTTGAGGGAACCCTTCCACATGATGAAAGGAGTAGATATGCCCGATCGAACCGTAGTAAAGGTTGACAGCCTGCCACCCCCTGGGATCCCCGCCGTCAGAGCCATCAAGTCCGCCGGACTTGTGTTCGTCTCAGGGACCCCGGCTCCCAGGAAGGCCGATGGCACCATGGACCCCGATATCCGGGTGCAGGTGCGCACCTGCCTGGAGACCATCGACACCATCTTGAAGGAGGCCGGTTCTGCGCTGACCAACGCCGTCTCCGTAACCACCTTCCTGAAAGATGTGAGCGTGTTCGAGGCCTACAACGAAGAGTACCGGAAGTTCTTCCCCGTGGACCCGCCCACCCGCACCACGGTGAAGGCCGACCTGGTACGCGACGATATGCTGGTCGAGATCACTGTAATCGCGGCCCAGGGCTAGCCCCCAACCGGCGCTAGACCCAGCCAGAAAAATGGCATAATCAACACCCTGGGTGGGCTTTCCCCCAAAAGCCTCCCAGGGTGTTTGACAGCTTTGCAGCGCCTAACTACAATCTTCTCCAGACCCCACTTGACGCCACCTCCCCGCGGAAGCCATTCCTAGCTGCCGGAGGCGTGGCGAACACATTCGTGCTGGAGGTGCCCCTTGAACGATCCCAAGTATGTGGATGTAAAGGGCATAAAGACCCGGTACTTCGAAGCTGGGGAGGGCGAACCCCTTGTGCTGGTGCATGGCGGGGCCTTCGGCTCCCACAGCAGCGCCGAAGACTGGGAGATGAACTTCGATACCCTGTCCCAGTCCTACCACACCTTTGCCTACGACAAGATCGGCATGGGTTTCACCGACAATCCCCTTTCCGACGAAGAGTACGTCATTGGCGCCAACGTTCAGCACCTGTATGACTTCATGGAAGCCGTAGGTATCGACAGCGCCCATGTGGCGGGCCACTCCAGGGGAGGCTACGCCGTTACCCGCCTGGCCCTGGAATACCCCGAAGTAGTTAGGAGCCTGATCATCATCGACAGCTCGACGCTGATGACGCCTCCCAACCCAATCTACGATGAGTGGGACCGCCAGGCTGCCCAGATTCCCGACCCCAGGGAGGCCATGCGCCACCGCATCACCAGCAACTCTTTCACCGGCGAGCACATAACTGACCGCTACCTGGATGTCTGCCTGGAGATCAAGGGACTGGACAAGACCGCTGAGGCCAACTCAAAGATGAAGAGCGGGCTGGTGGACCAGTTCAAGACGGACCTGGTGGCCAAACAGAAAGAGACCCACGAGTGGATCATGGACGGGGGCATCAAGGCCCCAACCCTGGTCATATGGGCCTACAACGACCCCTCCGCCACCATGGAGCGCTGCGGCATCCCCTGCATGCAGCTCATCATGTCATCGGTGCCTGACTCGGAGATGTGCATCATCAACCAGTCGGGACACTCGGTGTTCAGGGAGCAGCCCGACGCCTTCCATGATGCGGTCAACAACTTCATCAGCGCCCGCACGGAAGGATAGGCATATAGCCCGGAGGGTTTTCTGATATGGACTTTGGCATCTTCACCGACTTCCCCGTGCGGGAGGGCATGGTCGTGACTGAAGCCTTCGACGAGGCCTTCAGCCAGGTCGAGCTGGCCGACCGTGCGGGTATAGATTCGGTGTGGCTGGCCGAATACCACTTCAGCCCGGACCGCTCCGTCTCCTCGGCCCCTCTCGTGATCGGAAGCGCGGTGGCCGCCCGCACCACCAACATCCGCATAGGACTGGCCGTCCAGGTGCTGCCCCTCTTCAACCCCCTTCGAGTCGCCGAAGAGGTCGCCACCATGGACCAGGTGAGCAAGGGACGCTTCAACTTCGGTATAGGAAGAAGCGGCAGCACCAGGTTTTATGATGTCTTCGGTGTCGACTACTCAGAGAGCAGGAGCCGTTTCTACGAGAGCCTGGATGTGATCCTGGGCGCCTGGACCCAGGAAAGCTATTCTCATCACGGCGAGCATTTCGACTTCGATGATGTGTCCGTGGTGCCCAAGCCCTATCAGAAGCCCTACCCACCCTTCAGGGTGGCCATCGCCAGCGAAGACTCCTACTCCCAGATGGGCGAGATGGGTTACCCCATCTTCGTCATGTCCAACACGCCCCTGCCCCAGCTCGAGGAGCGGGTCTCCCAGTACCGGGACGCATGGATTTCGGCCGGTCACCCAGGCTCGGGAGATGTGATGCTCCGGGCCCCTGCCTTCGTTTCCGAGTCTGCCGATGAAGCCTACTCGGTACCCGAGGCCAGCACCATGCACGGCATCGCCTATCGTGTCCGGGAACTGATCGCCACCGCCGCCAACCAGGAAGTGATCGACCGACTAAAGAAGGTGGCCGACGTCCCCTACGATGAAATCCTGAAAGCACGGTGCATCTACGGCACCCCGGACGCAGTGGTAGAGCGCATCCATGAGTTCGACGACCGATTGGGACTGAACGGCATACTCATGGAGGTCAACTACGGCGGACAGATCCCCTACGACAAGGTGGTGAACACCATCCAACTCCTGGCGGACCGGGTAATGCCCAAGTTTCGCTAGGATGTCCTTCGTGTCCAGCTTGGAGCCTTCCGGATGAGCACACCTGATTCTCCGGCCCCCTCCGACTTCATCCGGAGGATCGTTGCCGAAGACCTCAAGAACAACAAGCACGGCGGGCGGGTTGTTACCCGCTTCCCCCCCGAACCCAACGGCTACCTCCATATAGGCCACGCCAAGTCCATGTGCCTCAACTTCGGCATCGCTCTGGAATTCGGCGGCAAGTGCAACCTGCGCTTCGATGACACCAACCCCGAGAGGGAAGACCCGGAGTACGTACAGGCCATCCAGGACGATATACGCTGGCTGGGTTTCGGCTGGGAGGGCGAGCCCTGCCACGCTTCCGACTACCAGGAGCAGCTGTACCAGTTCGCCCTTCAGCTGATCGAGGCCGACAAGGCCTACGTGGACAGCTTGTCCCAGGAGGAGATACGCCTCCACCGGGGCACCCTGACCGAACCGGGTCGGGTGAGCCCCTACCGGGACCGGCCCGTGGAGGAGAACCTGGACCTGTTTCGTCGTATGCGGGACGGGGAGTTTCCCGACGGGGCCCATATCCTTCGGGCCAAGATCGACATGGCGTCGCCCAAGGTGATCATGCGGGACCCAACCCTCTACCGCATCCGCCACGCCGAGCATTACAGGACCGGCGACGCCTGGTGCATCTATCCTACCTACGATTACGCCCACTGCCTTTCGGACTACATAGAGGGGGTCACCCACTCCCTGTGCACCCTGGAGTTCGAGAACAACAGGGCTGTTTACGACTGGGTGCTGGATACCCTGGGACTGCATCCCAGGCCGGAGCAGACCGAGTTCGCCCGGCTGAACCTCAACTACACGGTGTTGAGCAAGCGCAAGCTCCTGCAACTGGTAGAAGAAGGTTATGTCAACGGATGGAACGACCCCAGGATGCCCACCCTGAGCGGTCTGAGGAGGCGGGGTTACACCTCTGAGGCTATTCGGAGCTTCTGCGAGCAGATAGGCGTTGCCCGGCGGGATAACACCGTCGATATCGCCCACCTGGAGCACAGCATAAGGGAAGACCTGAACCGGCGGGCGCCCAGGGCGATGGCGGTGCTCCGCCCACTGAAGCTGGTCATCGATAACTATCCCGACACCCTCGTTGAAGAGATGGAGGCCATAAACAACCCCGAAGACGCCTCCATGGGCAGCCGCAAGGTGCCCTTCTCTAGGGAGCTGTACATAGAGCAGGATGACTTCCTCGAGGCCCCGCCCAAGAACTACTACAGGCTCGCTCCCGGCAGAGAGGTGCGCCTGCGGTACGCCTACCTGGTCACCTGCGTGAGGGCTGTGAAGGACTCATCGGGGCAGATCACCGAGGTCCACTGCACCTACGACCCTGATACCCGGGGCGGAACAGCCCCCGACGGGCGCAAGGTGCGGGGGACGATTCACTGGGTCTCGGCGCTCCACTCGGTTGCAGCCGAGGTGAGGCTCTACGACAGGCTCTTCCTGCATCCCGAGCCGGGGAAGGAAGAGGAAGGGGTGGACTTCACGAGCCATCTCAACCCAGCGTCGGTGGAAGTGCTCACAGGCTGCCGGGTAGAGCCAAGCCTGGCCGATGCCCAGCCTGGTTCCAGGTACCAGTTCGAGCGCCAGGGCTACTTCTGCGCAGATACGGAAGAGTCAGCGCCGAGCAAGCCTGTCTTCAACCGCACCGTGGCCCTTCGCGACACCTGGGCCAAACAAGAGAAGACGGCAGGGGGAAGCTAAGGGCCGGGCCGCAGCGGCTTCCCCCAGCTGCACCTGGGTCAGTCCGCGGCTGCTCGCTGTCCCTGCATTTGCGTCGACACAAGCTGTGCGTACAGCCCACCCCGCGACAGAAGCTGGTCGTGGGTCCCCTGCTCCACCACCAGTCCGCGATCAAGCACCAGGATGATGTCGGCGTCTCGTATGGTGGAGAGCCGGTGCGCCATCACGACGGTCGTCCTACCCGACTTGAGCCGGTTCAGCGCATCGCGAACGGTCGCCTCGCTGATCGCGTCCAAGTGGGATGTGGCCTCGTCCAGGATCAGCACGGGCGCGTTCTTGAGAATGGCGCGGGCGATGGCAATCCGCTGTCTCTGACCGCCGGAAAGCTGCATCCCCCTCTCTCCCACGCGGGTATCGTATCCATCGGGGAAGGAATCTATGAACTCCTCAGCATTCGCCTGCTTTGCAGCCTCCACCACTTCCGAGTCCGTTGCATCGTACCTTCCGAGACGGATGTTTTCGCGAACGGTATCGTTGAACAGGTAGGTGTCCTGGGCAACGAGGGACATATTGCCCCGCAGATCATCGAGGCGAAGCTGGTCCAGCCTGTGGCCCTCCAGCTCGATGTCACCCCGGTCCGGGTCCCAGAAGCGCATCATCAGATATGCGACCGTCGTCTTTCCAGCCCCCGAACGACCCACTATGGCGACGGTCTGCCCTGATTCTATGTCGAATGTAACGTCGGCTAGGGCCTGAGGGTCGCCCTCTGTATAGGCGAAGGCCACATCCTCGAAGTCGATCAGTAGCGACCCGGCGGTCGCTTCACCACCGCGTGGCGCCACGCCCGGGCCATCCTGCACCGGGACCTCCTCATCATGGATCGAGAGTATGCGACGGGAGGCAGCCAGCGTCTCCATCATCTGCTTCATGGTTCGGGCCAGCTCGGTCACCGGGCTGAAGGATGCCAGGCCCAGCACGCTTGCCAGCAGCAACTGGGTACGGGCTATCTGTCCATCGAGCACCAGCCAGATCCCCACCGTCAGAACTGCCAGCCCCCCGAGGCCCATCATGGCCTCCATGAAACCAATCTGGAGCGCCTGGGACTTCTGGAACCGGACGAGGTGGCCGACATAGGCCCAGCCCTTCTCGGTCATCTCGCGGCTCCGCTCAGCCCCCCGGTCAAAGGCCGTGATCTCCCGCATCCCCTGGATGCTGTCAACCATGTAGGCGTGGAGGTCCCCCGTGCGACCGCGTATCTCGGTGCCGAGCCGCTCAATGCGCGAGTTGGCGAAGAACGGGCTGACCGCCACCGCCACCAGGAATGGGGCCAGCACCACGGCTATTGGCCACGAAATGATGCCCAGCGCGATCAGCACTCCACCCGGCACGAGTACCGAAACGATCATGGGCGACACAGCGTGGGCAAAGAAGAACTCGACCGTCTCGACGTCGCCCCCGACGACGCTGACCAGGTCGCCCGACCGGCGCCGGACCATGTATGCAGGCGCCAGAGGCTCCAGCTTCCCGTACAGGTCCGTGCGCATTCTCGCCAGCAGCTTGAATGCCATGTCGTGGGCCTGCCACGTCTCCAGGTAAAAGAGCAGTCCCGAAATAGGGGCGAGGGTGCACACAAGAACTATCAGCGTCGTTAAAGGCGCATC
>JAGWBF010000070.1:8226-13861 GCA_021296025.1 Dehalococcoidia bacterium
AAGAAGTGATACTTGACCGGCCTTACCAGTCCAAATAGCCTGACCCAGACCGTCAACGAGCGGAGGTTGACCTGCTTTTGTGCAGAAGTTGAGATGGTGGGCCCATTATCGGGTCGATCATGGTCTGCCTCCGGCCCAGGACCGGGGGCAACAGGCTCCTCTCCCCCGACGAGCACAGGGGAGGCATGTGATGCCATCCCCATCTCGGTCTGCTGGCGCATCAGCCGGGCATAGGTACCATCGGCGCCCATCAGGTCGGCGTGGGTCCCTATCTCTACAACCTGGCCTTCATCAAGGACCAGGATGCGGTCGGCATTGATTATGCTGGACAGACGGTGGGCGATGACAAGGGTGGTCCGGTTCTCCATCAGGCGGTCAAGGGCCCTCTGAATGACCGACTCATTCTCCGCATCCACGCTGGAAAGGGCCTCGTCCAGCAGCAGGACCGGGGCGTCTTTTAGCATTGCCCTAGCGATTGCAAGCCTCTGTCGTTGGCCTCCCGATAGCCTGACTGCCCGCTCGCCTACGACCGTTTCGTAGCCGTTGGGAAGCTGGGATATGAATTCATGAGCGTTCGCGACACGGGCAGCCTCCTCCAACTCCCATTGGGTCGCGTCGGGCTTTCCGAAACGCAAGTTGTCGGCCACCGTCCCGTGAAACAGGTATGTGTCCTGGGTAACTACAGATATGTTTTCCCTGATGATGCTGAGGGGGAGGTCCCGGAGGTCATGTCCGCCGAGCCTGATGGCTCCCGCCTGGGGATCGTAAAACCTGTACATGAGCCAGACCAGCGTTGACTTCCCCGAACCGCTTGCCCCCACGACGCCGAGGGTCTCGCCCATGCGCAGGTCGAAGGACACATCGCTAAGGGCAGGCCTGTGACCCCCGTCGTATCCAAAGGTGACACTATCGAAGGACACCTCCGGCCTAATTTCGGAGGGCGACCGCTGAGCGGCGGCCTCGGAATCACGAATGGTGACGGGCTCGTCCAGCATTCCAAAGACGCTCTGCGCCGAGGACAGCACCGTCATTCCCTGGTGGTACAGGTTCGTCAGCTCACGGATGGGCCTGAACACCTCCACACCGAGCATGAGCACTATCAGCAGAGGTCGCAGCTCCATCTCACCGCTGCTGACCCGGGACGCGCCCACAGCCAGGGCTACCGCGGCCCCCGTTGCCATCAACAGGATGGATGCGCCGCTGGTCGCTCCGTTGGCCGCCACAACTCCCATCGTGCTCTTGTACAGATGATGGGCCCGCTGGGCCAGGGCATCGCCGCGGTTCTTGCTCTGACCAAAGGACTTGAGGGTAGGGAGACCTTGAACGCTGTCAAGAAAGTCCGCCCCCAGCTCACCATACGATCTGCGGCGCCTGTGGCTGCTGTCCCGGTTCCACCGGTAGAAGGACGCGGGCACGACCAGGGCGAGAAAGGCGAACAGCAGGAATATGAAGGCCACATAGATATCGAGGGTGACCATGAAGGCGAAAACGGCGATGGGGGCAACGGCGGACACGATCAATTGGGACAGGTACTGTCCGAAGAAGGTCTCCAGGCGTTCGATGCCCTCGACTACCGTGAGGACCTGGTCCCCGGTCCGGTTCTGGTCAGCGTATCCCGGCCCCAGCTTCAGCGCATGTTCATACAGGTCGTTGCGCAGCCTGACCTTGACGATGTTCGCAGCATGGTGGCTCACCGCGTTCTGCCAATAAAGGAACATGCTGCGGGTGACGATGAGGGCCGCGATGATCACCAGAGGCAGCGCCAGCGTGGAAAACTCCGCCTGCCCGGTGATGACCCGATAGATCACAAGGCCCGACACAGCAAGGCGTCCGACCCCGGCCCCAACAGCGATAAGGCCAAGGGTAGCGGCGAATAGAATCCGAAGTCTCACTCCGCGGGTAAGGGCAAACAGCCGCCAGTTGAAATACATTTCAGTGCCTTCTGGAGCTAAGGGATAAGGAACTTTAGACCATGCTAAGGGAGGAGCGCAACACCAGAGCTCGCCGTGGGCTTACGATCAGGCCGCCCGGGCAACGGGTAAAGGCTAGGCATGCCTTACCCTGTTCAACGCCTGTTCCTCGCCAAGGGCACCCGGACTCACTACCCAGCTGCATCTCAAAGCCGTTTCGTAGCAGAACCTTCCTGCCGCCATGCTGGATTCGGCGATCACAATGCCCCGTTTAATGGATACTTCTCCGCCTACATCCTTGAGTCAACGCCAAGCAGGTAGGTCTTTAAGCACACGGTGAACCCCCGGCACGGCCGAGCCGTGCAGAAGAAGGCCCGAGTATTAAACTCGGGCCTCTACTTCCCGGTCTTGGTAAGCCCCTAGTTCACGCTTAGGTTGTAGAAGACAGCGGCGTTCCTGTGCAGGATCGCTTCCTTGTCGGTGTCGGATAGCCCGTCCTGCTCCCGAATCTCCGATATCTCATGCCGGCAGAACTTCTCGTCCACCTCGTGGGGGAAGTCGGATGAGAAGAAGAAGGGCTCGTTTCCAACCTCTGCCACCGCATGGGCCAGGGTCGGCTCATGCCCCTCGCAGCCGATGAAGATGCGCCGGGCCTTCACGTGCTTGCGAATGTAGTCGGCGATGCTCTCATCGTCGGCAGGCCCCATGAGCTCTTCCTTCCGGATGGCTATCTCCTTGCGCGTTTCGTGCATCCGCTCAAATCGCTCGATACAGAAGGGCAGCCAGCCCACTCCGCCTTCCAGGAAGGCGACGCGAATGCCGGGGAAGCGGTCAAAGACGCCGTTGTACATCATGGCACCGAAGGCGATCATCATGCCGAAGGAGTGCCCCAGGGCAACCACCGGCTCGAAGACGTTCAGGTGGTCCATCCCCATGCCGTCGTGGCAGCCGCCATGGATTGCTATGGAAACGTTCAGCCGTTCAGCCTCGGCATACACAGGCCAGTACTCCTTGGCGCCCAGGTGCAGGGCAAGGCCCCGGGAAGGCAGCATGGTGCCCACCATGCCCAGGTCGTTGACGGCTCTCCGCAGCTCTTCGATGGCCGCATCGGGTTCCTGCATGGGAATCAGGGCCACTCCCTTGAAGCGGTCGCTCTTCTGGAGGTAGGTCTCGTAAAGCCAGTTGTTGTAGGCCTTGCAGACCGCTATGGCATAGTCCCTATTGACCACCTTGCCGTAGCCCAAGCCTCCGCTGGGATAGAGAACCGTCTGGTCGATGCCCACATCCTCCAGGAACTGGAACCACTCGTCGGGCCCTACCTGCTTGTTCCCTCGCACCTCTCTACCGATGGTGGTGGCAAAGTGGGCGGTGTGCAGGTGGTCGATGGGCGGGAACATGGCCCGCAGGTCCAATGCCCCCGGCGTCCCGTAGTAGGGCGGCATATGCTTCGCTATGGCAGCGTTGTCCTCCATGATGTGGCCGTCGCCGTCAATAATGAACTCCAGGTTGGTATCTACCATGATCACCCTCCTTGTTTGCGCTGATTTACATCTCTATACAGCGTCGACTTTCCGACGCAGGAGAGGCCTCCGTGAAGGGTCCAGTGCCTAGCAGTCGCTCTTTATGAGCCCCACCAGGCGTTCGGCCATCATCATTACCGTGGGATTTATCGCGGCCCGTACCAGATCGGGCATGATGGACGCATCCACCACCCGCAGGCTCTCGGTACCGCGCACCCTCCCTTGCTGGTCCACTACTGCCATAGGGTCCGACTCCGGTCCCATCTTGCACGTGCCCGAGATGTGGGAGTAGGTGCCCACCTCTCGCATCAGCCATTCATCCAGTGCATCGTCGGTTGCCAGGTCGGCGTCCGTGGGGTCCAGCCTCTCATTCAAGACGCCTCTGAAGTCCTCGTGCTCCGAGAGCCTGATGCAGAGGCGGACAGCTTCCCGGGCACGCTGCAGGTCGAAGGGGTCCGATAGGAAGTTGTAGTCCATTAGGGGCTGATCACTGGGATCAGCCGACGAAAGGGACAGGCTGCCCGTGCTCACCGGGCGCATCAGCCCCACCACCAGGTCGGTGCCGATGGGACCGGTGTCGGAGTTGCTCTTGCCGATGTGCTCCCCAGTGGCCGGGTTTATCCGGCGGCCCGAAACGGAGGTGACGTTGATCATGATGTCATTGCGGTAGGGCGAGCCTGTGGCGGTGTAACGGAGCTGGACGCCTCCCGATGCCTTGAGGCTGGCCTCTGGCTTGTTGGTCCAGCTGCTGTAGAGCTTGGGATGGTCCTTAAGGTGCTGGCCCACGCCCGGAGAGTCGTGCAGCACGGGAATGCCAACGTCTGCCAGGTGCCTGGCAGGTCCGATGCCCGACAGCATCAGCAATTGGGGCGAAACGATGGCGCCGGCGCTAAGGATGGTCTCCCTGCCAAACACCGAGAAGGTCTCGCCTCCGCTCTCCACCTCGATGCCTATGGCCTTGTTGCCGTCGAATATAACCTTGCGCACCCGGCTGTTGGGCCGGATAGTAAGGTTCAGGCGATGGCGGGACTGGCTCAGGTGGGTTATGGCGGTGCTGTAGCGCACCCCCTCCCGCGTGTTGGTGGAGCTCGGACCGACGCCCGTAGAGTCAGGCTCGCTGGGGACCGGGCTGTCGGCGAATCCCGCCTCCAGGCAGGCGTTGTAGAAGGCTTCCTTTGCGGCATCCCAATCTTCTTTGTGGGATCGCCGGATAGCTACGGGGCCGCTCTCGCTGCCGGTGTCGGGGTCGCCCTCCAGCACCTTGAAGAAGGGGAGCACCACATCATATCCCCACAGGTCGTTGCCCTCATCAGCCCAGGCGTCGTAGTCCTCAGGAATGCCCCGTCGGTAGCCTGCCCGGTTGATGGCGCTGGAGCCGCCGGTCACCTTTCCCCTGGGAACGTGCATGGGGGGCGCCTTTGGGGTTGACGTGGCAACGAACTGCCAGTTGTGAACGCTGGATGCCAGGGAGATGGGGTGCCCTCCCCTGGAACGAAGGGTAGGGCCCGGGGTTGATGAGTAGCTTCCGTACTTGAGCTCTTCGGGAAGATTATCCAGGTCGGGGTAGTCGGGGCCTGCCTCCAGGAGGAGGACCGAAGTGTCCGGGTCTTCAGTGAGACGAGATGCGATGATGGCTCCCGCAGAGCCAGCACCGACGACTATGTAGTCGTAGTTCAGGGCCATTTGCTTTCACCCCCAGTGGCGCCGGGGCCGGCGCCCGGGTTTGGCTTACCCCTGCATTGCACCCAATTATAGTTGTCTCAGGTGTGCAGTCAAGGGCGGCTTCTGAAGGTTTGCCACCCAGGATGGTCTCTGGTAACCTGAGCCACACAATCCGCAGCCAGCTCTTCAAGAGAGGATGCCCCCTGTGCCCGGTCAGCCCACTGCCCCAAAGGCGCCCAAAGATAAAGGAGAGGGACAAATCAGCCCCCGCGCTTTCCTGTACGTAACCTGCCTGGTGGACCAGCTGTATCCCGAAGTGGGGGTCAGTTGTGTTCGTCTGCTACGCCGCTTGGGGGTGGAAGTGGAGTTTCCCAGGGACCAGACCTGCTGCGGACAAGCCGTTTTTAACTCCGGATTTACCAACGATGCCAAGCACCTGGCCCGCCGGGTGCTCGACTCCTTCGGGCCGTTGCTGCAGGCCGACGACAATGCCTACATCGTGGTCCCATCGGGTTCCTGCACCAGCATGATGCGGGTATTTTA
>JAGWBF010000004.1 GCA_021296025.1 Dehalococcoidia bacterium
CCCCAACGAGCTGACCCTTATACGCAAGATGATTATGCTGCCGGAGCTGATAGAGAGCATGGCCCGCAGCTACGAGCCCCACCACCTTCCCCACTATGCCCTGGAGCTCGCCACAGCCTTCCACTGGTTCTACGAGAACTGCCGCGTTCTTTCCAGCGACCCTGCCGACTATCCCCTGAGCCTCGCCCGTCTGAAACTGGTGGAAGCTGCCCAGGTCGTCCTGTCCCGCAGCCTGTACCTTATGGGTATGGAAGCCCCCCAGAAGATGTAATCGTCCCCGCGGGTCTTGAACCTGCCCGGGGTGCATATCTGGACCTCTGAAGGGAGAAACATGGCTAAACCCAGGATTGCTGTCTTTTCGGGACCCAACGCCACCATCTCCAACTCCCCTGCCCTGGTTACCAGCAGCAAGGGGAGGCTCCCTGGGGAGCGGATGCTTGAGGGACGTTTCGACCACATCGTGGGCCAGCTTCTCTACGAACCGGTGACCGTCAGGATAAAGAAGTTCTCGGCTCATCCCCTGGAGGAGGATTCCAGGGAGCTTTATCACGACGACGGCAAGGAGTATTACGAGGTTGAGCTGAGGCCCGAGGACGGGCCATATCTGCTTCCCTACATGGGCCGCCGAAAGGGAGGACCCGATGGCATACCCTTCGAGGCTGGCGACATGTCCGACCCGGAATTGAATTACGGAGGCAGGCAGTTCTTCTACCCCGATGCCTCCAGGATCTTTGCCGATATCGACCGCACCATTTCGGGGCGGGACGAAAGGGGAGAAGCCAACATCCTGGACCGCAAGGCGGACTTCGATTTTATACGGGCCCTGCCTTCGGGGGGGTTTACTTCAAGAGGTGAGGTCGGGGGAGTGGACTACTTCCCATACCGCCCGCCAGCCTTGGCCCGCCGCCCCCGTCACAAGGACCTGGCCAGGATCACCAACGAGGTCAGCGGGACCCTGTCCGCAGCAGACTACGAGGGAATGATCTGGATGCAGGGCTCTCCAACGGTGGAGGAGACCGCCTATTGGCTCGGACTGATGCTCGACACAGACATGCCTGTTGTGTGCTGCGCTTCCCAACGACCCCACGGCCAGCTGGCCAACGATGGAGACAGGAACATCGTGGATGCTGTGGACTACATAGTCTCCGGCTTGGGCAAGGGCCTGGGCGCCGTGGGAATGCAGGACCAGCAGATATTTGCCGCCAGGGAGCTGAAGAAGGGGGATGCCAGGCCGGGCGGGTACAAGACAACGGGTGGTCATGGGGGAGTGCTGGGCACCATCGGTCCTCCCATCACCATCTGGTACAAGCCGGCCTACAGGCACACATCCGCTTCCAAGGTCAACCTGTCCCACATGCCCGATAGCGTCGAGTTCCAGGATAAGGCAGATGACAGCGGCTTGGTGAGTGTCCCCATCAAGGATGGGGATGGAAGGCTGAGGGGCGAAGCCATTCCGAGGGTCCACTTGGTCAAGTTCGGTTTCCTCATGGAAGAGGACAAGACCCACAACCCGGACCATGAAGTGGATATCATGGCCCGTATCGAGCGTTCCCTGGCCGAGCAGGCCAGCGAAAATCCCGAATCGCCCAAGCTCCACGGTTTCATATATGAAGGGCAATCCCCTTACGGCACCGGCGCTGGAGGGCAGGGCGCGGCTTTGGAGATCGCTACCTACAGCGGGATGCCCGTCGTAGCCGTGGGCAGGTCCGATCCGTGGGGTACAGTGCCCCTTGGCAGGTCAAGCTGGATGATTGCCGGAAGCAACCTGGACAGCACTAAAGCCCGAATGCTCCTGATGGCCTCCATGATGAAGCTGGGCCGTCTGCCCAAGGCCAGCGATCCTCGCAACCCGACCCGGGAAGAGAGGAATGCGGTGGCATCCAAGGTCGCCCAGTACCAGGAGATCTTTTCCAGCCACTAGCCAGGACCACAGGGACGAGGTCTTACACGGCCATGATGTGGTAGCCGGCATCCACCGGCACTATGCTGCCGGTTATGCCGCTGGCCATGTCGCTGCACAGGAACAGGGCGGTCTTGGCCACCTCATCATGGGTGATGTTGCGCCCCAGGGGCGCCCGCTCGGCGTGGGTCTTCTTCATGTCCAGGAAGCCCTGTATGCCCCGGGCCGCCAGGGTCTCCAGGGGACCGGCCGAGATGGCGTTGACCCGGATGTTTCGGTTGCCGTACTCGGCCGCCAGCTGGCGCACCTCGTTCTCCAGGGCTGCCTTGGCTGTCCCCATGATGTTGTAGCCGGGAAAGACGCGCTCAGATGCCTGGAAGGTCATCGCCACAACGCTCCCGCCCTCTTCGGACATCAGGCCTGCTGCTCCTCTGACCAGCGGTATGAGAGAGAAGGCGCTGATTTCCAAGGCTACGCGAAACCCCTCCCGGCCGGTTCCGGAGAAATCGCCCCCCAGGTCTTCCCGGTTGGCAAAGGCGATGCTGTGCACAAGATAGTCCAGCCTGCCCAGTTGGTCGCCGATAGAGGCAAAGGCGGAATCTATGCTGGCGTCCTGGGAGACGTCGCACTCTACCAGCAGGGTGTCGCCTTCCAGGGTATCGGCCAGCTTAGCTACCCGGTCTTTCAGGCGGTCGTTCTGGTAGCTGAGGGCCAGCTTGGCCCCGGCCTCATGAAGCATCCTGGCCACCGACCAGGCGATGCTGCGGTCATTGGCAACGCCAAAGACAGCCGCCACCTTCCCACTTAGGTCTATCGGGTACATTGGCATCCTCCATTGTTGTCCCGGCTGTAGAAGGGTTGGGACCGCGGTTCTATATACATAATTCGGGTGTTTCGTTATTGGGGGAAGTGAGGGGCAACTTCCGATAGGAAGGCTTCGAGCTGCTCTTCCTGGTTGTATGAGGCAAACCTTATGATGATCGTATCGGCTCCCGCGTCGACGTACTGCTTCATTCGCTCGATGACCTGTTCTGTGGGTCCGAAGGGCCCCCATCGGTTTCCCCATATGTTTGCACCATAGTAGGTCATCAGGAAGCGTTCAGCCTCCTGGGATGAGGCGGCTTGGTCGTTGGACATGTTGATGGTCATGTAGAAGGCCGACTCCATGCCAGCGGGATCCCGGCCCGATTCCGCAGCGTAGGTGTGCACCCTATCCAGCACCTCGGCATACTGATCGGGGCTGTCGGAGATGCCCATGATGCCGTCACCCAGCCTTGCGGCCCGGCGGTGCTGGGCTTCCGTGCCGGAGTGGTGGCAAGCCAGAAGGATGGGGACACCGCCAGGCTGAACGTTGGCCGGCTTCACGGCAACTGAGTCCAGGTCGAAGTGCGTCCCCTCGAAGGAGACCCTCCTTCCTGCCCCCAGCCCCTTGGCGACCTCCACCAGCTCCTCGAGGCGGCGGGCACGCTGCCGGGGGTTGACGCCGGCCACTGTCCACTCTCGTTTCTGCTCATCGTTGAAGGCCCCGCCCGCGCCGACGGCCAGCACCGTCCGCCCCCTGGCAATTAGGTCCAGGGTCCCGGCGCTGTGGGCCAGGAGGACAGGATTTCTCATGGCTGCCAGGAGCACTGCCGTGCCCAGGCGCACCCTGGATGTGCGGCCCGCGATGGCCGCCAGGGTGGTTATAGGCTCCAGCCTGGGTTTGGCTGTCAGGCTGTCGCCGACCCACACCGAGTCCAGGCCCGCCTGCTCCACCCTGTCCGCCATGGACAGGATAAGGTCTGCGCTATCGGGCTGCTCGGCGTCCATGATCAGCCCACGAGTGGGCAGGAGAATCCCCAGCTTGGGGCTGCCCTTGGTCACTTGTATGCTCCCTCTGTCAGTCTGTTCATCAGGCCGGGTTCCATGTACTCATAGGTGCGAAGGTCATCGTAGGTATCCAGGTCGAATCCCATCCCCGGACTGTAGTAGATGGCTACCGAGATGCCCTTGGAGCTGGCTTGAGCAAGGTGCCTGCTGAAGCTGTCCGGCCCCAGGGATGCTTCGAAGGGCTGGGGCAGACCGGGCACCACCAGGATGCCGTTGGTGCCCCCGCCCTGCCTGGCCGGCGCTAGAGTCACGTTCTTTAGATGGCCCGAAGCTCCCACGATGCCATGAACATCGCGAGGCTTCAAGAAGGGGAGGTCACCGGGCAGGAACAAGGCCGCTTTTCCCTGCTCGAAAGCCCGCGAGAAGGAAAGGTTGAGGGTCTCATTGATGTCAGCCCCCTCATCTTCGAACCAGTCAGCGCCGCAGCTTTCAGACACCTTGCGAATGGTTTCATCTCCTCCGACGACCTGAATCTCGCCCACAGGAGAGGCATCCTGGGTACCGGCCAAGGGTTCCCGGAGGACGCTAAGCACCTGCCGAAGGAGGGTGGCGCTTAGGGCCATTCGCTGGTTATCGGTGAGGTCCTTGGCAAGGCGGGACTTTGCCGACGCTAAGGGCTTCATTGGTACGATTGCTATGATTCCGGAAGGGGGCATCCAGCTTAACTGACCTTTCTGTACCATGCCCGCCAAAGGCCGGGCACACTCCGGCATTTGGGCAGAGGCATATCTAGGAGGCTAGGGGAACGCCAAGCAGATGGCAGGCCAGCCGGGCCAAGCGCTCCTTATCATCATCGTTCTGCATGATGGTCGGGGCAGCGTGCACCTTCATGCCCAGGGCCTCGATTTCGCTGGCGCAGCCCTCATCCACTTCATCAATGATAAAGATATCACACAACCCCTGGTAGTAGCGTGCCACGCCTACGCAGGAAACCTCGTGTCCCAGCTCTCGCATCAGCTTGCCCGCGGGCCCGCGAACAGCCTCTCCTCCGACGATGGGGCTTACGGCAAGGCGCCTCCCCGCAAACTTCTCCAGGCGTTGACGTACTCCCGGTACGGCCAATATTGGATCGACGCTGAGGAAAGGGTTGGAGGGACAGATGATCAGATGAGAGGCGGTTTCCAGGGAATCCAGGAATCCGGGCGACGGCCGGGCGCGTTCGGCGCCATCGTACCGGATTGCCAGGGTCACAGGTCGGCACTGCTCCCGCACAAAATAGGTCTGAAAGGGGAGTTCGCCTTCGGTAGTCTCGACCATGGTGTGAACGGGGTCGTCGGTCATGGGCACTATCCGGATGGCGATGTCCAAGCTGGCGCACAGGCTGCCGGTTGCCTCGGACAGGGTGGATCCGTTTCTGAGAAGCTCGGTGCGGCGAATGTGGGTTGCCAGATCTTTGTCTCCAAGATTGAACCATGCCGGGTTCCCGTATCGCTCCAGCTGACCCAGGCTGTTGAAGGTGTCCCCAGCTACGCCCCAGCCCGTTTCGTTGTTGCTGAGTCCGGCGAGGGCATACATTACCGTATCCAGGTCAGGAGAAACGTGGAGCCCGTGGAAGGTTGCATCGTCGCCGGTGTTGACGACTATCGTCAGTTCGTCAGCAGGGAGCACTTTGGAGAGCCCCAGCGCCAGTTTTGCTCCGCCGACACCGCCCGCAAGGGCCAGGACCCCTCCGGTCATGCTCCGTCCTGGAGTTTACCTGCGCGTTTCGGGTGCTGGAATCGGTAGCTGTCCAACTTGATAAGCTCGTGGAAAGAGCCAAATCTGCCCACCTGGTCCTCCTCGATCAGGTCCAGGGGTTCGATTGGGTCATCCCCATCATCGTAGATGTGTCGTATATCGTAGGTGGTGTACCGTTCTGCTGGGATGCGCCCGGCGTCGCGGATGAGCTGGCGAAACTGGGAAGGTCGCACCAGCTGGCCGTACTGGGCGCCGGCCGCCGTGGAGATGCTCTCGTTGATTAAAGTCCCACCCATGTCGTTTACACCCACCGACAACAGCTTTTGAGCAAGGGGCAGGCTCTCCTTGACCCAGGAGACCTGCAGGTTGGGGATCCAGTTGTCGAGCATGAGGCGGGATACCGCATGCACCTTTACGACCTCGTCCCAGGTTGGGCCCTTTCGGACTTCCGGCAGTAGGCCCTGGTTGTACATGGGGGCTTCCGAGGCGATGAAGCTCAAAGGTACGAATTCGGTAAAGCCTCCCGTAGCCTTCTGGATGTCGCGCACCAGGGCGATGTGGCGTGCGACATGCTCATCGGTCTCCACGTGACCGTACATGATCGTTGAGGTGGTGGGGATGCCAAGATCATGGGCCCCGGTTATGACCTCGATCCACTGTTCAACGTTGATCCTTCCTGGGGCGATCCTGTCTCGGACCTCCTGGTCCAGTATCTCCGCAGACGTACCAGGGAGGCTGCCGACCCCGGCGTCCTTCAGGCCCTGGAGGTATTCCCGGATTGTGCACCGGGAGCGTACCGACCCATAGAGTACCTCCTCAGGAGAAAAGCCATGGATGTGGACATCCGGAAGCTCGCCTTTGATGGCTTCGCACAACTGTATGTAGTAGCTGCCTTCCATTTGAGGGGGAAGACCTGCCTGAATGCACAGCTCCGTTGCGCCAAGCTCCCACGCTTCCCTGCCCCGGCGCAGGATCTCATCCATGGGGAGGAAATAGCCTTCTTCCTGGCGGTGGTCCCTGCTGAAGGCGCAGAAGGTGCACCGCTTGATGCACACGTTGGTGAAATTTATGTTTCGGTTGACCACGTAGGTGACCACATCACCTGTCCGGCGCCGACGGAGCTCGTCGGCGGTCATCTTCAGCGCGCCTAGCTCAGGGCCCGAGGTGCCCAGCAGGTGTATCGCGTCTTCGGTTGTGGGGTCTTCGCCTCCCATGCTGGCATCAAGAATGCGTGCGGTCGCGGGTTCGATGGTCTTCAGCAGATGTTCCAGGGAACCGGAATGGGGGTCGGAGGCTTCAGGCCGGATTGACATATCCGTCTATACCTCCTTTCACGTATCCCTCATCATCAGCCATGGATGCGACCTTTTTGCTGACCTTGGGGGAGAGGTAGCCGAAAGAGGTGTGTGCGAACTCCGGGTAAACGGCGAGCCTCGGACGAAGCTCGAAGCCCAGTTCCGCCGTCCTACGTTGCAGGTCGATAATCGGCGGCCAGGGCGCCTCCGGGTTCACGTAGTCTATGGTGACGGGAGATATGCCTCCCCAGTCATTGATCCCCGCCTGGAGGCAGATCTGGTAGTTGTCATAGCTGAGGTTTGGGGGCACCTGCACGTTGGCTCCCGGTCCCAGGATGAGGCGGGAGGTCGCCACGGTCCAAAGCAGGTCCTCGGTGGAGGGGTCCAGATGGTCTTCCATGGCAGTGTTTTCCTTGGCTCTGAAGTTCTGGACTATCACCTCCTGCACATGGCCGTAACGCCTGTGCATCTCCCGGATAGCCAAAAGGGAGTTGATGCGCTCCGTCCGCGTCTCACCTATGCCGATGAGTATGCCGGTGGTGAAGGGAATCCTCAGCTTGCCTGCATTTTCCAGGGTCTTGATACGGACCGATGGGCGCTTGCTGGGAGCGAATTCGTGGGGCTCGCCCATTTGATGCAGGCGGGGAGAAGTGCTCTCCAGCATCATACCGATGGAAGGGTTGCTCTCCCTGAGCTGCTCCATCTCCCGACGGCTCATAGTCCCAGGATTGCTGTGAGGCAGGAGGGAGGTCTCTTCCAGGATCAGCTCACTGATTCTCTTCAGATAGTCGTGGGTTGTGGCATAACCTGACCGGGAAAGCCACTGGGATGCCTCGGGATAGCGCTGTTCCGGCCTCTCCCCCAGGGTCAGCAGGGCTTCGGTACAGCCCATGCGCTGGCCTGCCCTTGCTACGTCGAGGACCTGCTCCGGGGACATGTAGAGTTGGTCCGTCTCATCGGGAGCTTGCCGGAAGGTGCAATAGCCGCAGAAGTCCCGGCACATGCGGGTCAGGGGTATGAACACCTTGGGGGAGAAGGTGACCGTCCTGCCCTTGCCCAAATCCCGGAGCTGAGAAGCGGTAGAGCAAAGGGCGGGCAAGTCTCCCAAAGCAGAAGAGGCCAGCTTAAGGGCCTGCTCAGTGGTCAGCCCCAAGCCTCCCAGAGCGGCATCCAGTACCGGCTTCAGATCTTCGCAAGCTGCTCCGATGGGGTCCTCTACCTGGGGAAAGAGCAAAGCATTTCCGGAATGAAGGCCCATTCCACCTTCCCTAGCTTGAAGGTACATGGAGAACCGGTTGGCAGGGACTCACCTTGGAGAGTAAGGAGTGAGGCGCATGAGTTTTACTTCTACGTTTCTCAGCAGAGGGCCGTTTGCTTCGGACTCTGCCCGTGCCTTCTGCCAATCTGGGTCCGATCCGAAGGCAGCGAAGTTCTTTTCCCTGTCGCCCAGGCTGGGGTAGTCAAGCATGTAGATCAGCCGATTGTTGGTCCCCACATCATCGGTCCAGTAGCCCACGCTCTCCAGCCCGTGTTTTCTGAACAGATCTACGGTGTGGTTGGCAAACCGCTCGTTCAGCGCTGGCAGCTTGCCCGGATTGGCATAGTAGATGCGCAGCTCCTGGACGTTGGAGCGCACCTTGGGGTCGGGAGAATATGCCGTAGGGCGCATAATTGTGTTTTGTATTTGGGTGACCATGGGGCCGTCGCCCTCGGACTCCCTCCGTACTTTGGCCCAGTCGGGATTGGCCTGGAACTCGGCCCACTTCTTTTCCCGGTCCGCCATGCTCTCGTACACCGTGATGTAAATGAGATGGCTGCCCATCCCGGCCTCCAGGTTCCAGAAACCCAGGACTCCTATGCCGTGCTGCTGGAAGAACCCCAAGGTATGATCGGCGAATCTCTGATTCAGCGCTCCCAATTTTCCAGGCATGGCTTCATAGTCTCTGAACTCGTATATCATCCCTTCGGCTCCTTTGCGTTTATGGAACTTGCTAGAACAGGTTACCCTGGGGATCGCTCATCTTTCGAGGAAGCTCCTTCCCAAGGTGGCTATACGCCAGATGGGTAGCCAACCTCCCCCTGGGAGTCCTGTCCAGGAATCCCAGCTGAAGCAGGTAGGGCTCGTAGATGTCCATTATGGTGTCAGCATCTTCCCCAATAGATGCTGCCAGTGTGTCCAAGCCCACGGGTCCGCCAGAGAACTTGCTGATGATACTGTCAAGCAGACGATGGTCGATCTCGTCCAAACCGAGGGAATCGACTTCGAGCTTCTCCAGGGCCTCATGGGCGGCTTGCCCGGTAATTCTACCATCGCCCATAACCTGCGCATAGTCCCTGATCCTCTTGAGGAGGCGGTTGGCCACCCTGGGCGTTCCCCTGGACCGGGTGGCGATGCTGTCCACGCCGCCCTGTTCGATGCTGATGTCCAGGATACGGGAGGAGCGGTGAAGTATCTGCCCCATATCCTGGGAATCATAGTAGTCCATCCGGAAAACCGATCCAAACCGGTCCCGCAGGGGAGGGCTGACGAGGGCGAACCTAGTGGTTGCGCCAATGAGGGTGAAGGGGTTCACTCGCAGATTGATGTTTCGCGCCCCCAGCCCTTTCCCGACCACCCAGGACAGAAAGTAGTCCTCCATGGCTGGGTAGAGCACCTCTTCCACTGGACGGCTGAGGCGATGCACCTCGTCGATGAAGAGTACATCTCCCTCAGAGATGCTGGTAAGGATGGCCGCCATCTCGCCTGCCCTTTCTATGGCGGGCCCGGAGGTCACCTTTATGCTGACCTCCAGCTCCTGGGCGATTATGTGGGCCAGAGTGGTCTTGCCCAAGCCGGGAGGCCCGTAGATGATGACATGGTCAAGGGGCTCGCCCCGCATCTTGGCGGCCTGGATGGCTATGCTCAGGTTCTCCTTGACCTTTGATTGACCTACGAAATCGGCCATGCGCCGGGGTCTTAGGGACGAATCGATAGGTTCATCGGTGTCGGTGGAGGTTCCTGAGACAAGTCGATCGGTCATGCTGCCCTGCGGTCCCCGAGTAGCCTCATTCTAGGAGCAAGGCGGAAGGGGAGTCAAGCTGAGGGCGTCCACCACAAGCTTTGTTCCGAGTCTCCACTAGCATGTGATAAAATCTAGCCACGAAGCTTCCTCTGGAAAGTTACCCTTAAAGGCAAAGGAGGCGAAGGGCTTGTCGGGACATTCTAAATGGTCCACCATCAAGCGGGCAAAGGGCGCCAACGATGCTAAGCGGGGCCAGTTGTTCACCAAGCTGAGTCGTGATATAGCCATTGCTGTGAGGCAGGGTGGAGGCGGAGACCCCGATATGAACTACAGGCTGCGCCTGGCGGTGGATAAGGCTAAGGGCAGCAACATGCCCATGGACACCATCGAGAGGGCCATCAGCAGGGCTGCCGGTGGTGGCGACGCGTCGGACGATTTGCAAAGCTCCCTCTACGAAGGCTACGGCCCCGGCGGAATCGCCATTATCCTGGAGGCCCTGACATCCAACCGCAACCGGACAGCCTCGGAGATTCGGGCTACCTTTGCCAAGTCCGGCGGAAGCCTTGGAGAAACAGGATGCGTCGGCTGGAACTTCGAGTCCAAGGGGGTTATCTGTCTCAACGTAGATGAATCCGTGGCCGAAGAGATTGCCATGGCGGCCATAGAAGCTGAAGCGGAGGACGTGATCGTCGAAGGTGGGTATGTGGAGATATACACCCAGCCCGAGAAACTGGAGGCGGTACGCAAGTCCCTGGAATCCCAGGAGGTAGCCACTGATACGGTCGAGATATCTATGAAGCCCAAGAACACCGTGGACCTGGGCGCCAAGGAAGCTGAACAGACCCTTCGCCTCCTGGACAACCTGGAAGACCTTCTGGATGTGCAGAGGGTCTACAGCAATGCCAACTTCCCCGATGAAGTGCTGGAAAAGTACCAGAACGAGGGGTAAACGTTGCGCATCCTCGGAATCGATCCGGGCACAATTCGCATGGGCTATGGCCTCATCGACGATCAGGGCGAGGTTTCTGCAATAGATTGGGGAGTGGTCAGCTTGTCCCGGTCGCTGCCCCTGGAAGCCCGCCTGTTCCAGTTGTACTCCCATCTCCTCAACATGATCAGTATCTGGCATCCCGATGCTATGTCTGTAGAAGAACCCTTCGTTGGCAAGAATGAGGCCCGGTATGTGGGCCCCGCGCTGGCCGTGGGGCAGGCCCAGGCGACGGCCTTCATCGCCGCTGCTGGCCAGTCCATCCCCCTGTACCGGTACACCCCGGCCCAGGTAAAGCGCTCGGTTGCTGATTACGGCGCTGCCAGCAAGGGCCAGATCCAGGAGATGGTGAAGCTCATCCTGAGGCTGGACACCCTGCCCGAACCCTCGGACGCCTCGGATGCTCTTGCCATCGCCCTGTGTCACGTGAGGCAGAAGGATGTCGCAGACCTGGCCAAAAGGGAAATAGACCCGTAGCGAATCGTTGGTCATCTAGACCGGTCCACCATTTTTCGCGCCCTCAAGGCCCCTGACAGGAGGTTGAGTTTGATCGCTGCAATCAAAGGCATCCTGGAAGCCAAGGGCCAGGACTGGGTGCAGGTGCAGGTGGGGGGCGCCGTGAGCTTCCAGGTGCAGGTCCCCTCGTCGTTGAAGGAGAACCTGGGGGATTTGGGTGATGAGGTGTACCTTCACACCCAGCTGCACATCCGTGATGACAAGGCCGACATCTATGGATTCGCTACGGCCGATTCCCTCCAGCTCTTCAACCTTCTGAACGGCGTTTCCGGGATCGGCCCCCGCACCGCCCTGGCCATCCTGTCCGACCTTGGACCCCGTTCCCTGGTATCGGCCATTGCTGGAGAGAATGTGGGGATGCTGGCGGGCGTGTCGGGCGTGGGTGCTCGAACAGCCGGCAGGATTGTCCTGGAGCTCAAGGGCAAGGTAGCCCAGGTGGTGGAGGGAGAGGTGGATGGCGTTCCCGACCGGGATGGAGATGTGATGGCGGCCCTTACGGCCCTGGGGTACTCAGCCAACGAAGCCAGGAAGGTCGTATCCACCATGGGCAGGGAAGAGGGGGAGACCCTGGAGGACCGCATACGCCTCGCCTTGCAGCAGATAGGGGGAGGATGAGGGAGATGGGGAAGTTCTTTGTAAGAAGCAAAGAAACTACCGGCCCCGAGGACTGGAAGAGCGTTCATCCACGGGGTCATTGGAAAAAGGGGCACTCCGCAAAAGCACTGGCACATAGCTGGGAAAGCGCTCAAGGCTTTCCAACAGAAGTAAGGGATGTTCTGGAAGGATCATATCTTGGTTCCCTTGGCGCACTCATCTTCCTGAGGGGTGACGTTGAGTTCGAGGTCCCTCTACCTGGAGGTCCACAGGGTTCTCATAATGACATCCTGGTCGTCGCCAGTTCGGGGAACCAGAGGGCTGTAATTGCAGTGGAAGGTAAGGTTGATGAAGGTTTTGGCGACTGGGTGGAGGACTGGATCAATAAATCCGGGTCCGAAAAGAGCGGAAGACCCGAGCGCCTGCACTTCCTGAAGCGAAAGCTGAGGATTGAGAGCAAGAATGTGGACAAGATCCGCTATCAGCTCCTTCACCGAACGGCGTCTGCGGTCATCGAAGCTGAGAGGTCCGGAGCAAACTATGCGGTGTTGTTGGTCCACTCGTTCAGCCGAGATAATCTAAATGTCGAAGACTACCAGTCCTTCTTGCGGTTGTTTGGAAAGAGAGGGAGAGCCAATACGGTGTCTTACCTGGGCCGGAATGGGAGTATTAGGCTGTACTCCGCCTGGGTCAGCGGCGAAGAGCGATTTCTCAATGTATGAAAGACTCGATAAGAGTGCACACAGGACAAGGGCATGCCTGAATTTCAGATAGTGTCGGACTTCCACCCCACGGGGGACCAACCGCAGGCCGTGGACAAGCTGGCTTTCGGGATCGACCGGGGAGACCGCTACCAGACCTTGATGGGGGTTACCGGGAGCGGGAAGACCTTCACCATGGCCAACATCATCCAGACTGTCCAACGGCCATCCCTTGTCATTGCCCATAACAAGACCCTGGCCGCCCAGCTTGCCACCGAGTTCAGGGAGTTCTTTCCCCACAATGCTGTGGAGTACTTCGTTTCGTACTACGACTACTACCAGCCCGAGGCTTACGTTCCCCAGACGGACACCTACATAGAGAAAGATGCGGACATCAACGAGGAGATCGACAAGCTGCGCTTGGCTGCCACCCGGTCCCTGCTCACCCGGCGGGATGTGCTGATCGTTGCCTCCGTTTCCTGCATCTATGGTCTGGGTGACCCCGTTGACTATTACAGCTTCGTTGCCCAGGTGAAGGTGGGTGAGGTGCGCAATCGCAGCCGGCTGGTGCGCCAGCTGGTGGATATGCAGTACTCCCGCAACGACACGGACCTGTCCCGGGGACGCTTCCGGGTGCGGGGCGACACCCTGGAGGTGCACCCGGCCTACGACGAGACGGCCCTGCGCATCCAGTTCTGGGGAGATGAGGTGGAGCGCATCGTCGAGATCGATCCCCTGACGGGGGAGATTCTCGCCCAGCGGGAGGAGATGGACATCTACCCTGCCCGCCACTTCGTCACACCGAAGGAGAAGCTGGAGCTAGCCATAGAGGACATCGACGTGGAGATGGAGGAGCGGGTGTCCTACCTGCGGGAGGGTGGAAAGGTGTTGGAAGCGGCCCGGTTGGAGTCCCGCACCAAGTACGATCTGGAGATGCTCCGAGAGACCGGCTTCTGCAGCGGCGTGGAGAACTACGCCCGCCACCTAGCGCGCCGCTCGGCGGGTAGCGCACCCTGGACGCTCCTGGACTACTTTCCGGAAGACTGGCTGCTGTTCGTCGATGAGTCCCACATGACCATCCCCCAGGTGCGGGGCATGTACAACGGCGACATCTCCCGTAAGCAGACCCTGGTTGACTTCGGGTTCAGGCTTCCTTCGGCCTTGGACAACCGTCCCTTGAACTTCCGGGAGTTCGAGTCCCACCTGAACCAGGTGGTATTTGTGTCTGCCACTCCCGGTCCTTACGAAATGGAGGTTAGCAAGCAGATTGTGGAGCAGGTGATCAGGCCGACAGGTCTGCTGGATCCTACCATCGAGGTCAAGGAGACCAAGGGACAGATAGACGACCTGATGCAGCAGATCAAGGAAAGGGTGGACAAGAGCGAGAGGTGCCTGGTGACCACGCTGACCAAGAGGATGGCCGAGGAGCTGGCCGACTACCTGCAGGAGATGGGGGTACGCACCCACTATCTTCACTCAGATATCAACACCCTGGAACGCAGCGAAATCCTGCGGGACCTGCGCCTGGGAGTTTACGATGTGGTGGTAGGTATCAACCTCCTCCGGGAGGGCCTCGACCTGCCCGAGGTGAGCTTGGTGGCGATTCTTGACGCCGATAAAGAAGGTTATCTTCGGTCCGATTCATCCCTGATCCAGATGATCGGAAGGGCTGCCCGTCACTCGGAAGGCCATGTGATCATGTATGCCGACAACCGCACCCGGTCCATTGAGCGGGCCATCGGTGAGACCTACAGGCGAAGGGGAATCCAGGGTTCCTACAACGAGGAGCACGGAATCGTCCCCCAGGGCATCCATAAGGCAGTCAAGGATATCACCGAGCGGGTGAGAGCCGTGGCGGAGTCCCGGGCATCCTACGTGACCGTCCGCAAAGAGATGTCCCGCGATGACATGTTCAAGGTAACAAAGGACCTGGAGCTGCAGATGAAGGCGTCCGCCAAGAACCTTGAATTCGAGAAGGCAGCCATGCTCCGAGATGAGATATACGAACTAAGAAGGCTCCTGGCTCTGGGCGAAAAGGAGCATGTGCCGTCGTCCTGGCAGGAGGGCTGACAACCAGTTGTCACAATCCCAAGGGAAGCAGATGCCGCGGGCTGTTAAGACCGATCTAGACCACTGAAGGCCGTTCTCAGAACCCCGGCGCGGGCTCTCGTTCCGCCGGGTTCAGGGGCCAGTTCCATTCGATGCTGTTCTTGGCGATCCTTGCAGGGGAATTTCCCCTCAAGAGGAAGGTCACGTATTCAATCAGGTCCTCGGCACATATGCGGCAGTACCCGTAGGTGTTAATCAGGCGGTTTCGGGTCGCCGCTCGCTTCCTCCGCCATTCGGCGAGGCTGCCCGGTGAGCGGGCCTGCCAAATGCTGTCCAGGGCGTTGAGGGGGCTCATGCATTCAACGTCCGGAGCGGCGGCTCGCGCGCTCAGCCGGTTCATCACGGCGCGGGGCGAAATGCCCTTCATCCCCTCACCGGGATGGAGACGCCTCTCCTGGGCCACCTCATCCTGGGTGAAGCCCGCCACCTCCATTCCATCGTAGGCGTGAAGCTTGTCCGACGCCGTGACCACCGGCTTACCCGGCGGGTCCAATCTGGAGAGAATCGCGAAGGTGCTGGCTGCAGGCAGCGTGAGGGGAGATAGATGGGCACTCTCCAGGCCTCCGCTCTCCAGCAGCTTATTGTATATTCTCAACTCGTCGCTCACCCGTAGGTTATAGGGCACGTAGGTCCTCATGATCCGGTCCCTGAGGGCCTCGGATGAGGGGTCGGTGAGGAACGTCTTGAAGTCCCCTTCGTTGGAGTGGCCGACAATGACTTCGTCGGCGTAAACGGCGCCGAACCTGTCCATTTTGATCAGCTGTTCCTGAGCCAGCCCGAGAAGGGTTGTCAGCAGGTGGGAGTCCGTCGTGAATATTTCGACGAACTCCATAAGACCACGGTTGGCCACGTTGAGCTCGCCGTCCAGCCTGAAGGCTTTGCCCGCAACGGACAGCCTGTCCCCCTCAAGCCGGGACGTATCTACGCTGCCAACAAGCAGGGTGGCGTCTGTGAGATTTGACGGCATAGATAGCCCAGGAGATGATCAGTATCTGAAGCAGGTCAGTCTCCGCTGCCCTCATGGACTGACTGCCGCCAATGCTCCCGAGGAACTGGGGTTCGAAGATAATGAGGGCTACTACCAACGCAGTGGCGACCCCGGCCATTGTTATGCCCAGGGTGCGGGCGTCGGCGTAGAAACCGAGGAGGGACCAAGAGTGGGAGAAAAGGGCCACACCGATGAGGATGAAAGCCACGCCTTCCATATGTCCTCCCTTGAAGGCGACTTTATCCCATGAGTTTTTGCATAGAGAGCCGCTGGCAGAAAGAAGGTATCTTGGGCCCTACAGACAAGTCTAGGTGAGGACCCAAACCTGTACCTGACCATGGCAGGCCTGCTGCCAGCAGGCCTAAAGGGATCTGGATAAGGGTGGACTGCCGTTCCCTTAAGGCCTGGGTCCTTTTAACTTGTCTTGACCCTCCGTGTAAAGGGAGATGGGGTTGTAACGAAGGCTTCTGGGAGAGTGTTTACTGGGCTGGAACCGGTAGCCCTCAGATTGACCCATATATCCATAGTTGCTACAATCCCCCAAAGGCCCGAGCGAGGGACCAGTTCCTGGGAGGTTAAGATGGCCGAAACAACCGTAGCTGCCAATGATGTAATGGAAGTTCTGAAGACCGTCTATGATCCCGAAATCCCCGTCAACATAGTGGACCTGGGCCTTGTGTACGATGTGCAGGTTACCCAGGGCGATGTGTACGTGCAGATGACCCTGACCGCTCCCGGATGCGGGATGGGCCCGTTCATTGCTCAGCAGGCTGAATGGGCGGTAGCTGAGCTGGACGGAGTTGATGATGTGGAAGTTGAGATGGTGTTCGATCCTCCCTGGTCGCCGGACCTGATTACCGAGGACGGACGCAAGCTTCTGGGCATTGACTAGATGGCCGGCTGCTGGTCCGAGCCAAACTGATTACATAAGGACGATCCATGACGACCCCCCAGGAAAAAGCCAGGCTGGAGCAGATAAAGAAGTCCTGGCAGCAGAAGCGCCAGATCACCCAGAGACTGGACCAGATTGGGACTAAGGTCGCGGTTTACAGTGGCAAGGGAGGCGTGGGCAAGACCACAGTTGCGGTCAACCTTGCCGCCGCTTTGGCCAGCGAAGGCAAGAAAGTTGGCCTCCTGGATGTGGACATCGACTGCCCCAACGTCACGAAGGTGATGGGCATCTCCGACGCGCCCAGCGTGACCAATGGGGAGATCACGCCAGCCGAAAAGTTTGGGATAAAGGTTGTTTCCATGGCCTTCTTCCAGGAAAACGAGGAAGAAGCCATCATCTGGCGCGGCCCCATGATCCACAACGCCATAAGCCAGTTCCTGCAGATGACCAATTGGGGGGACCTGGACTACCTGGTAGTGGACCTGCCTCCAGGTACATCCGATGCTCCTCTAACCGTAATGCAGACCCTGCCCGTCGATGGCTTCGTCGTGGTTACCACTCCCCAGGAGCTGGCGGGATTGGATGCGCGCCGTTGCATCAACATGATCCGCAAGTTGAAGGTGAACGTAGCCGGAATCGTCGAGAACTTCACCGGCGAGATGTTCGGTGAAGGGGGAGGCCAACAGCTGGCCGACGATTTGGAGATTCCCTTCCTGGGATCCATCGCCCTCAGGCCCGACTACCGGGACACGTCCCAGCCCACAGTCCTCGGCAGCGAGAGTGTGCAGGGTGAGTACAGGCAGATAGTGAACGGCCTGAGAGGAAGCCTGGAGAGCCTGGGGAAAGCCCCCGTCTAGCTGCTGGAGCTGGACACCTTCTGGCGCTTACCGCTGCCGCTGTCCTGGGGCTCCTTGAGCACGATGTGCTCCATCAACGAAACTTCCCTGCGAATGGCGGCCTGTGAGTGCCTGGAGTATTCGCCCATCCTGCGGAACTTCTTGTAGCGCTTCTGCACCAGCTTCTTGGATGAGGCCTTGGCCAGCTTGGCCAGCTTAGAGGTCAGGACCATGCGCAGGTAACGGGCAGCCTCCCCCGGGTCAGTGTGAGCGCCGCTCTCAGGTTCCGGAACGATCTCGTCGATAATTCCAAGCTCCTTGCAGTCATGGGCTGTAAGGGTCAGCGACTCTCTCTCTTCCATGCGGTGGGGCGCGTTCCGGTGAAGCCTACTGACGGTAGGTCCCGGTGAAATGGCGGAGTAGATGGCGTTCTGGAGCATAACTACGCTGTCGGTCAGGCTCAAGGCTAATGCTCCTTCGCTCCCGCCCTCCCCAATGATTGCGGACACCGTCGGCGTGGGGACATCGGCCATTACCGATAGAGTCGTGGCAATAGCGTTTCCTACACCCTGTTCTTCGGACTCCAGCCCGGGATGGGCGCCCTGGGTGTCGATGAGCGTAACAACTGGCAGCTTAAAGCGGGCCGCAAGATTGATGATCCTGCGTGCTTTGCGGAACCCTTCGGGGTAGCTGTGGTATCCGCCATCCCTTCGCTGAGCCTTGCGGTCCTGCCCAACGACCACCACGCGCTCAGCGCCCAGATATCCCAGCCCTCCAATCAGCGTTCGGTCGTCCCCGCTGACCCGGTCGCCACGCAGCTCTATAAACTCCTCCACTGACAGCCGGATGTACTCCGACGCCGAAGGCCTCTGGGGGTGGTTGGAAGCTTCCAGGGACCGCGCCACATCTGATTCGTGGTCTTCAGGATTGGGAATGTCTTCGTTTGCGCCTTTGCCATTGGAACGTGATGGGCGACTGGGAGAGAGGATATCCAGCACGGTGCTCAGCTTGTCCCGCAGGTCTTCCCGGTCGATGACGTTATCCAGTAGGCCCAGGTCCACGTGGGCTTCTGCTGTGTGGGCATTTAGTGGCATGGGTTTGCTGGAAGCTTCTTTCAAGGTCTTCATGGGCGCCAGGCCTATGAGGGACCCTGGTTCGGCGAATATGACATCAGCCAGGTTTGCGAAACTGGCGTAGGCTTGCCCGGTTGACGGGTTGGACAGAATGACCACAAATGGCAGCTGCTTTTCGCGGACCTTGTTGGCAGCGGCAACGGTCTTGGCCATCTGCATCAACGATAGGACACCTTCCTGGCTGCGGGCGCCTCCTCCGCTCACCATGGCAACCACGGGATGTCCGCTGGATGCTGCATTTTCGAAGGCCAGGGCAACATTTTCACCCACCACGCTGCCCATGCTGCCTCCCATGAAGCCAAAGTCGAGCACGATCATCATGGTTCGGATGCCAGCTATGGTGCAGCGTCCCGTGACGGCAGCTTCGGTAAGGCCTGTGCGCCTCTGGTCCTGGGATAGACGCTTGGTATAGGAGCCCCGCGCGGAGAAAGAAATCGGGAAGAGGGATACTATCGACCTGTTGGTCTCCCGGAAGCTGCCCTTGTCGGCAACCAAGTCAATGCGTTCCCTGGCGGTGAGGCTGTAGTGAAAGCGGCAGTGCGGGCACAGTCGGAAATCCTGATACACGGTAGAGTCGCGGATCGCCTCACCACACAACACGCAGTGGTCCCGAAGCACCGATAAGTAGGCACGGTCCAGAACGCTACCGCGGCGCAGCAGGTGGACAAGGTATTCCGACAGGTTCTTCACGGGCGCCCCACTCAAGTATGTTCGCCGCACCGCCGGAGATGCCTTGAAGGGAGGGCATCATCGGCTAGCTATGTATACATTACACTACAAGGCGAGAGGAATATACAAGTGTGTCAGGGCACCTGAATGCCAGGGACTTTTGTGAGCTGCGGACTCTTACCAGGGAGGCTCGGAGGAGGATGATGAGGATTTGGCAAGCACACCCTCCGCCTCCATCTGGCGAGTAAGCTGCACAGCCTTGGCGTAGCCGACTTGCAAGCGTCGCTGAAGCACCGATGGCGAGATGTTTGGGCTCCGCTCAGCCAGTTCCCGGGCCGACTCCAACAGGCTGTCGTCGTCCAATGCTTCCGCTTCCTCTTTCTCTTCGCTGTCCTCGAGGACGATTTGAGGCAGGGGAGGTCCCGACTGGTTCTTCCAGAAGGACACCAGCTCCTCTATCTCATCGTCGTCGACGTAAGTCCCCTGGACGCGGACCGGCTTGGGGGAGTCCTGGGAGAGCAGCAGCATATCTCCCTTGCCCAATAGCCTCTCTGCCCCCACCGCATCCAGGATCACCCTGGAATCGACCTGGGAAGCGACTGCAAAGGCAATCCTGGCGGGTACGTTAGCCTTGAGCAGGCCCGTTACGACATTCACCGACGGACGCTGGGTGGCCAATATCAGGTGAATGCCTGTGGCCCTTCCCAGCTGGGCCAGTCTGACCAGCGCCTGCTCCACTTCGAAAGCTGCCGTCATCATAAGGTCGGCTAGCTCATCTATGACAACCACAAGATAGGGCATTGGCTCCTTGGACTTGCTGTTATACGTGTTGAGGTTGCGCGCTCCCGCCTCCTCCAACAGCTTGTAACGCCGGAGCATCTCGTTCTGGACCCCCTTTAGCACATCGAGCACCTTATCTGCATCTACAATGACGGGGAGCACCAGGTTCGGTATTCCATTAAAGGGCGTAAGCTCCACTCTCTTGGGGTCCACCATGATCATGCGAAGGCGGTCCGGGCGGTTGGTTAGGAGCATTGATGCTATGACAGCGTTAATGCACACGCTCTTTCCGCTGCCCGTAGCTCCGGCAATTAGCAGATGGGGGAGGGCGGTAAGGTCCGATACGACGGGAGTACCTCCTGTATCCTCGCCAATGGCGATGGGGAGAGTTCCCTTGGAAGCTAATTTCTGGAAGTTCGGACTCTCGGCTAAGGACCGTAGATACACCCTGTTGGCGTGGGGGTTTGGGACCTCCAGGCCTACCAGCGCCTCTCCGGGAACGGGAGCCTCCATTCGCAGGTAGGGAGTCTTCAGCGCAAGGGCCAAGTCCTTTTCCCTGGCGAGGATGCTCTGCACCCGTACACGGCTGGCCTCAGCGCCCAATGGTGTGGAGGCAGTGCGCCCCTTTTGGGCTTCTCCCTGGCGCTTCATCCAGCCCGGCACCAACCCGAACCTGATGACCCTGGGCCCGGTCCGGATGTCTTCGACCTTCACATCCACCCTGTGGTCTGCAAGGGTCTCCTCTATGTGGCCGGCCATCTTGGCTAGCACAGATTGGGGCACCGGCGCGGTCATTCCCTGGCTGAGGAGGTCCAGCGGTGGAAGCTGCCATGCCGAGCCCTTGGAAGCCTGCTTAGATGGCGATGCAGCTTCTTTCTTGGGTGCGCTAACCGTCTTCATTGCTGTCGCGGTTTGCTTACTGGGACCATCGGATTCATCGCCGGTGCGACCCAGGGACCAACGTAGAAAATCGCCGACCTGGGAATAGGCCCCGCTCACTGCCAGGCGATACGCCCTCAGCCCCGTCTTGGGGTACAAGAGCAGTGGACCCGCCAGCAGGATTCCCAAGGCCTTAGCCGCGCCAAGGGCCAGGGGAAAGCCTCCCAGGTAGCTGCCCCAGCTCCCACCAAGGGATACATTATTAAGCCGCCCGGTGGCGGGTTCGAACATCGATAGTATGGACAGGGACAGGGCGACGATGACCCCAAATCCGGCAAGGACTCCCCATACCCATTTCTCCTTTACGCTCCGGTAACGGAGGAGCAGGACAACGGACGAAAACCATGCCAGAGTGGGGAATAGTCCGAATCCCAGGCGCTGGAAGGCCCAGTCGGAAAGTCCGGATGGAATGGTGAAGGCGAGAACAGGGCCTAGCGCTACGAGAACGGGGAGCAGGTGGGTGATCAGCCACAGGTGTCTTCGGAAACCAGTTGCTTTGTTGTTTCTTGCGGCCCTTCTGCTAGCCGCACTGGTGCGGGGTTTTGTGGTCGAATAGGGGCTGGATTCTTCGGAGTGGGAGATACTGGGCACCTAGACCTCCAGACATGCCACCACCACATAGGGGGAACGGTGAGCTTCTCGGTGAAGCAGCTGGATTGCTGCTTCCTTTGCCACCTTACTGGCCAGTCCCCAGTCTATTGGGAAGTTGTCGCTGTGTTCAAGGGATTCGCTGACGGACTCGGAGATTTTCTGAAACAGCAGACGGCAACTCTCATCATCGGTAAACCCTGCCGAGTACACCTGAGGGGGCTTTGCGGGCTGGCCTGTATATCTGTCCAGGGCCACTGCTACCACGATTACGCCGTCGTGGGCCAGCGATCGCCTCTCCTCCAGTATCCTGCTGTTTTCTCCCATCAGCTCCCGGCCATCGACATACACATGGCCGGCCGGCACGCTGTCTGTGACCTCTCCCCCTTGGGGCGTCAGCTCCAGCACATTCCCATCTTCCAAGACGAAAATACCTGACCGGGCAACGCCCATCGCTTCGGCCAGGTCTGCGTGGGCCAGCATGTGGCGGTACTCTCCGTGGACAGGCACGAAGAAACGGGGCCTGACCAGGTTGAGCATCATCTTCAGCTCTTCCTGGCTGGCGTGTCCGTGCACATGCACCAGCGTTATCTTGTCGTACAGAACCCGGGCCCCCTGGCGGAATAGGTTGTCTATGGTCCGGCTAACCAGCGTTTCATTTCCTGGTATGGGCGTGGCTGAGATTACAACAGTGTCCCCTGGGACTATCCGGATGTCCCTGTGGGTCTGCTGGGCGATGCGCACCAGGGCCGAGGTAGGTTCTCCCTGGCTTCCGGTAGTGACAAGGACCACACGCTCATCGTCGAGCTGCTTGGTGTCACCCAGAGGAAGGAGGACGCCGGCAGGGGGCTTAAGGTAGCCCATGTCGATGCTCATCCTGACGTTTTCTATCATGCTGCGGCCGACGACCCCGACCTGCCGGTCATGTTGGGCTGCCGCATCCATAATCTGCTGAATGCGGGAGATCAGGGATGCAAAGGTTGCCACCAGCACCCTGCCGGGAGCCTCCCCGATTGCCCTTTCCAGGGCGTCCCCGACCACCTGCTCCGAAGGTGTGTACCCTGGAATCTCCGCATAGGTCGAATCGGAGCACAGTAGGAGCACGCCCTCGCTGCCGTACTTAGAGAGGCGGGCCAGGTCCGTTGACTGACCGTCCACAGGGGTGTGGTCGATCTTGAAATCGCCTGTGTGGACCACCCTGCCGACGGGAGTTTCGATTGCTATGCCCATGGCGTCGGGTATACTGTGGCACACCCGGAACCACTCGGCGTTGAACTTGCCCAGCTGCAGAGGCTCTCCGGGTTCAATTAGCTCCAGCTTAGCATCCCGCGCTCCCCTGTAACCCTTGAGCTTTACTGAGATGAGGCCGTGGGCCAGGCGGGGAGCATAAACGGGAACATCGAGCTGGGGGAGGATAAAGGGGAGGGCGCCGGTATGGTCCTCATGCCCGTGGGTAATGAGGATTCCCCGGACCCGCTCCCGCCTTTCGAGAAGGTAGCTGACATCCGGGATGACCAGGTCAATGCCCGGCATATCTTCCTCGGGGAAGAGCACACCGCAATCTATTACAATGATGTCCTGGTCGTACTCCAGGACCATCATGTTTTTCCCGATTTCCCCCAGTCCTCCCAGGGGAATAACCCTAAGGGCCGAAGTGGACACTAACCTGCCTTGGTTGGATGTGGCCGATGAATTGCTGATGCCGGTCTGTTGTTAGCTTGGATGCGGTCCGCCTAGAACATGGAGAGCTGTTCCGGCTTCGGGGTCTCTGTCAGCTCTACAATAGGTTCCGGCGCGGGCTGTTTCAGCAATGCCGGTATAGCGTTGAAGTCATCTTCGATGGTCTTTCGGTTCTCCTGCCGATGCAGGGCCGCCGCCGGGTGCATGATCGGGAAGATAGTCAGGCCGTTCACGTTTCTGGGTTTGCCGTGCACCCGGCTGATGCTTTCCCCGGGCAAGAACTTTGACATGGAGAAGCGGCCCAGCGTGACCACCAGCTTTGGACGGATAAGCTCGATCTGGCGGTCCAGGTATTTGCTGCAAGCTTCAATTTCGCTTGGCAGGGGATCCCTGTTGTTGGCCGGACGGCACTTTACCATGTTTGCAATATAGACTTCCTCGCGGGAGTAGCCAATCGACTTCAGGAGCTCTTCCAGGAACTTTCCCGCCGGGCCTACGAAGGGCCTACCCTGCCGGTCTTCCTGGTAGCCCGGCCCTTCTCCGATAAACATGATCGCCGAGTCCGCCGGTCCTTCGCCGGGAACGGCGTTGGTCCGGCCCCTGCTCAAAGGACAGTCGGTGCAGGCCCGTACCCGACTTGCAACCTCATCCAGAGTCTCCATGTCCGTCATAATCAGCCCCTGCCCTGCCTGACGTTAGCTTCTTTAAGTGGGTTTAGCCTAATTGGGAAGAGTGTTTGTCTTAGGCCTTAATCATCTTTGACGCCGTGACTCTGCAGGTAGCTGACCGCATCCTGAATGGTCACGATCTGACCTGCATCTTCATCGGGGATTTCGATCTTGTTGTCATCGTCGGAGAACTCTTCTTCGAAAGCCATGATCAGCTCCACAAGGTCCAGGGAATCGGCGTTCAGATCATCGACGAAGGATGCTTCGGGTACCACCGACCCTTCTTCAACATCCAGCTTGTCCACCACTATTGCCCTGACCCTCTCGAAAGTTGTCGCCATCCTATTAGTTTCCTTCCTGGATTAGGTTTTCTGCCTCTGTCATGGTGGAGTCAATCTCACCGTTTCCGGCCCTCTGAGCCTCATCTACCAGGGAGCCGAGGACTCCGTTAACGAACCTGGGGGAGCTTTCGCTGCCGAAGGTCTTTGCCAGCTCGATGGCCTCGTTAATCACCACCTTGGTAGGAACATTTGGTACGAAGCATATCTCCATAATTGCTTGTCTGAGGATGTTCCGGTCCACGACGGGAAGCTGGTTCACCGGCCAGAGGGGTGCGTGCTGGCGGATCTGCTGGTCGATTTCAACCAACCTGTCGGCCACCCCCTTTGCAAGCTCGAGGGCGTAGTCCAAAGACTCTTTGGGCACATCATTTTCGTCCACGAGCCATGAGAAGGACGATTCTGCGGGATGCCCGGCGATGTCCATTTCGTACAGGGCTTGCACCGCCAATGCCCGGGACTTCCTTCTGAAGTGAGAGGCCCTTTCCCCGGTCATAACACCACGCTGCTGCCTGGGACATCGACTAGCTGTGATGGATCTGGGGGTTCCAGTAGCCGGCTTCCGCCACCTTTGCAACCGAGTCTAGGTCGCCAACGTTGGCTATTTCTATGTGGCTGTCTTTGTGGGAAGGCTCGTTACCTATCCTCTTGATCAAGCCGCCCAAGACCCGTCCGGGGCCGAACTCGATGAAGTTGGAGATGCCAAGGTCCATCATCAGGTTTACCGACCTCTGCCACTGGACGCAGTTGCAAAGTTGGCTCAACAGCTCATCTTTGATGTCTTGGGCTGTGGTGAGGGGACGACAGATGGAGTTGCCTATGATCGGGACCACCGGTTCCCTGAAGTCTGTTGCATTTACGGCAGCAGCCAGTCCTCGGGAAGCCTCTGACATCAGGGAAGAGTGGAAGGCCCCACTTACAGCCAAAGGCACCGCTTTCCGGGCACCCCGGATGGAAGCTAGGTCAACCGCCCTGGCGACGCACATCTTGTCTCCGCTGATCACTATCTGATCGCCGCCGTTGATGTTGGCCACCTCGGCGCCCGTCTCATGGCAGACCTCTTCAACCGTCTCTTCTTCCAATCCAATGATGGCAGCCATGCTTCCGGGGTGCAGCGCCGATGCTTCCTGCATCAGCCGGCCCCGCTCCCTGACGAGCCTGATGCCGTCTGCCAGGTCAACCACGCCCGACACAACCATGGATGTGTATTCGCCCAAGCTGTGTCCGGCGACGGCGCCTGGCTTTGGGAGGTGGCTGTTCTTCAGCTCATCCAAGGCGCCGTAGCAAGCCAGGCTGGTGGCCATTATGGCGGGCTGGGAGTTGATGGTCTCGTTCAGCTCTTCTTCAGGGCCTTCAAAGACCATCCTGGTCAGGTGCATTCCCAGCACCTCATCGACCTCATCGAAGATCTCCCTGGCCGCCCGGGACTTACGATAAATTTCCCGACCCATGCCCACGAATTGGGAGCCTTGGCCGGGAAACACATAAGCCAGGTTGGCCTTCTCGAGGCCGTTGGTAGCTATTTCCATGTATTATCGTCCTTTTCGATGCTTAGCTGGTGCTCTTGTTGAGCACCTGGCGGCCCCTGTAAAAGCCGCAGCTTGGACATGCTGTGTGAGGAAGTTTCGCTGCCCGGCACTGGGGGCACCGGGAGGGATGTAGGGGCTTCAAGCGGTAGTGAGCTAGTCTCTTGCCTTGCCTGGATTTGGTGAGTTTCTTTACTGGGAGTGCACCCATAGTGTTCTCTTGCGTCAACCTTTCGTGTTACTTCAGGAATGGACCGACCCCAGCAAGCGGGTCAGGGGCGCCCACCGAACGTCGTCGGCTGGTATATCGCAGGTGCAGCTTCCCGTGTTCATGTTGGAGCCGCAAGTCTGGCAGATGCCCTGGCATTCCGGCTGGCATAGGGGTTTCATCGGCTGGCTGGTCAGACAATATTGTCGTGCCGCCTCGGTCAAGTCCAGCATATGGTGTGGGTCAATGGTGGTGGATGGTTCCGCATCTTCAGGAGCGTGGAGGGACTGCCCGCTGGCCACATCGACGGTCGGAAAAAATTCTTCTTCTAAGCCCATGCTCAGATTCTGATGAAAAGTGATGAGACACCTGCTGCATGTCATCGCTGTGCTGGCTTCCAGGTTGGCTCGCACAAGGATTCCCCTGTCGGTGCGCAGCAGGTGGACTTGGCCTTGTGGGAGGATGTGGGTTGAACCATCGTCGATGGATTCCGGGGAGTCAATACGGAACTGGCGGGTTGAACCGACCGGCTCTTTCAGGAGTTGCGCAACGTTGTAAATCATAGATGGCTCGATCCCAGCCGACTCGGTTGGTAATTATAAGGGGGGTATGGGTAGTTCTGTCAAGGTATGTGCCCCCCTTAATGGGTCATTCATCTTGAGAATAGCTGCCAGTCTTCCGGCCTGTTTCGTGGTCAGACTTGAGCGTCAGGGGAGGTCCCGCGTGCGGGACTCCTTTCGGATGAACTCGACGATGTCCTGGGTGGAGGTGCCGGGGCCGAAGATGGCGCTTAGCCCCTGTTCCAGCAGGGGGTCCCTGTCAACTTCGGGGATGATGCCGCCGGCTATCACAAGAACGTCCGACATCTCCTTTTCCCGCATAAGGCGCAGTATCTCGGGGAACACCTCCAGGTGCGCCCCCGACAGTATGCTAAGGCCGATGACGTCCGCATCCTCCTGGAAGGCGGTCTCGACGATCATCTCCGGGGTCTGGCGTATGCCGGTGTAGATGACCTCCATGCCGGCATCCCTCAGCGCTCTGGCCACCACCTTGGCGCCCCGATCATGGCCGTCCAGCCCGGGCTTGGCCACCACAACTCTTATCCTGTCCGTAGTTTGCTGCATCGGATACCTATTCCTCTACGCTCTGGACCAGCTCGGTTAGGACACCATGGACCGCGGCGGGATGGATAAATCCGATCAGTCCCGACAACCCGTCCCTGGGAGCAAGGTCCACTAGCCGGACACCATTCCTGCCAAGCTCATTCAGGCTTTCACCCACATTTTCCACGTTGAAGGCCAGGTGGTGAAGTCCCTCCCCCCTGTTCTCCAGGAATCGACCGACACTGCTGTCGGGGTCCAAGGGTTCGAGGAGCTCCAGCCGGGACTGACCTATGGGAAGCAGTACCGCCCGGACCTTCTGGTCGGGGATCTCTTGCGGCTCCGCCGTAGGGACGTTGAACAGCTCCTGGAAAAGTCTCATTGCTGCATCCAGGTCCTTAACGACTATTCCCACATGGTCTATGTAGCGGGCGGTGCATGATGGTTCCAAGATTCCTGCCTTGGTTGTGTCGGCTCACAAGGGGTATTGGGCCAGAAGCTGCCGGGCGATGATCAGCCTCTGTACCTCGGAGGTGCCTTCGTAAATTGTAGTCACGCGGGCATCACGGAAATATCTCTCCACCGGCGAGTCCTTGAAGTATCCGTAGCCGCCGTGTACCTGGAGGGCATTGGAGGTGGCCCGGACCGCCGTCTCCGAGGCCAGCAGCTTGGCCATGGAAGCTTCGAACACAAAGTCCAAGTCCTGGTCCTTGAGGGTGGCGGCCTGCATGGTGGCGACCCGGGCTGCGTGGACCTCCACTGCCATGTCTGCCAGCATGAACTGGATGGCCTGGTGCTGGGCGATGGGCTTTCCGAAGGTCTGGCGCTGCTGGGCGTACTTGACCGACGCCTCAAGGGCGGCCTGGGCGATGCCCACGCACTGGGCTGCGATTATGATGCGGCTGGAGTCGAGGATCTCCATGGCGTAGTTGAATCCTTTTCCCTCGTCGCCCAGGCGGTTGTCCTCGGGCACCGCCGCATCTTCCATTGTAAGCTCGGTGGTGGCAGAGCCCCGCATGCCCATCTTGCCGTGCTGCTTGTAAACGCTTAAGCCCGGCGTCGTGCTGTCCAGCACAAAGGCGCTCACCCCCTTGGCTCGCAGGGACCGCTCATGGGTAGCGAACATCACAACCTGGGATGCCGTATCTGCGTTGGTGATGAAAATCTTGCTGCCGTTCAGGAAGTAGGTGCCATCCCGGAGGACCGCTGTGGTCTGCAGGGCGGCGGCGTCGGAGCCGCAGGACGGCTCGGTGAGGGCCCATGCAGCCATCTTCTTGCCCTGGGCCAGGTCCGGAACGTACTTCAGCTTCTGAGTTTCATCTCCAAACTCGAATATGGTGCGGGTCCCCAGACAAAGGTGGGCGATCAGCGATGTGCTGGTAGCAGCATCTCCCCTGGCGACCTGCTCCATTGCCAGGGCGACCTGGCGGTACCCTCCTCCGCTGCCTCCATAGGCAGGGTCGATTCCTATGCCCGTAAGGCCCAGGGAGGCGAGGCCGTGCCAGTTTTCCGAGGAGAACTGCTCCTTTTCATCGATTTCCTGGGACCTGGGAGACAGCTCCCGGTCGGCGAACTCGCGGACGGTGTTCTGGAGCATCCGCTCCTCTTCGCTTAGAAGCAGGTCAGCCATGTATCACCTCTCTTGAACATTGGACAACGGGGACAACTAGGTAGTTGAAATCGGCCTTCAAAAGGCCACGAGGTCCTTGTGCTCGCCGAACACATCTCGGAGGACGTCGCATATCTCCCCAAGGGTACAGTAAGACTCCACGCATTCCAAGATGGCCGGCACCGTGCACTCCTCGCCCGATGCGACTTCCCTGAGTCGGGACAGACTGGCCTGAACGGAGCTGTTGTCCCGCTCTCTCCGCACCTGCTGCAAGGCGCGGACCTGCTTTTCCGTTGACTGGGGGTCTACGCTCAGGAGGTGCTCGATGGGCGGGGTCTCTCCGGTGTACTGGTTGATGCCAACGACCACTTTCTGACCCTGCTCGACCTCCTGCTGGTGCAAGTAGGCCGCCTGGTTGATCTCCCTAACCTGGTATCCGGACTCTATGGCAGATACGGCATCGCCCATGTCGTCTATGGTCTCGATGTACTTGCTGGCTTCCTCTTCCAGCTGGCTGGTCAGCGTCTCCACGTAGTACGAGCCGCCCAGCGGGTCCACCACATCGCTCACGCCGCTCTCGTGGGCCAGGATCTGCTGGGTGCGCAGGGAGAGCTGGACAGCTTCCTCGGAAGGGAGGGCGAGGGCTTCGTCCCGGGAGTTGACATGTAGGGACTGGGTGCCACCAAGGACTGCAGCCAGGGCTTGAATGGTGGTGCGTATGAGGTTGTTGTCGGGCTGCTGGGCGGTCAGGGTTACCCCTGCGGTCTGGGTGTGGAAGCGCAGCATCCAGGAGCGGGGGTTCTTTGCCCCGAAGCGGTGCCTGACTATCTTTGCCCACATTCGCCGGGCCGCTCTGTACTTTGCCACTTCTTCGAACAGGTCGTTGTGGGCAACGAAGAAGAAGGAGATGCGGCCCGCCACATCATCCACTTCCAGCCCTGCATCTACGGCAGCCTGCAGGTACGCTATGGCATTGGCGAAGGTGAAGGCCAGCTCCTGGGTCGCAGTGGCGCCGGCTTCCCGCATATGGTACCCGCTGATGCTGATGGTGTTCCACCGGGGCACCTCGGCGGCGCAATACTTGAACACATCCACCACCAGGCGCATCGAGGGGCGCGGTGGATATATGTGGGTCCCCCGGGCGATGTACTCCTTGAGGATATCGTTTTGAAGCGTGCCGTTGAGGGAGGCTGGCGGGATGCCCCTGCGCCGGGCGACAGCGATGTAGAAGCACAAGAGCACCGATGCCGTTGCATTTATGGTCATGGATGTGCTCACCTTGTCCAGGGGGATGCCGTCCAGCAGCACATCCATGTCCCTGAGGCTGCTTATCGGAACGCCGACCTTGCCGACCTCTCCCCTGGCCATGGGATGGTCCGAATCGTACCCGATCTGGGTGGGCAGGTCGAAGGCGATGGACAGGCCGGTCTGCCCCTGCTCCAGAAGGTACTTGTATCGTCGGTTTGATTCTTCGGCAGTGGCGTAGCCCGAGTACTGGCGCATGGTCCACACGCGCCCGCGGTACATGTTGGCCTGCACCCCGCGCGTATACGGGTACTCCCCCGGGAAACCCAGGTCCTTCATGTAGTCCCAGCCCGCTGCTTCCAGGTCGTCTGCGCTGTACAGGACGTCCTGGTCGATTCCCGACTCGCTCTTGAAGCGGTCCTGCCTCTCGGGAAACCGGTGCACCTGGGGGTCCAGGGTGTTCTTTCGCCACTCTCTTTTGCTGTCGCTGGTCATAGCCATTCCTTGCATGGCCGTCTCAGTAGGGAGTCATGCAGGCGCAGTTCTATGCACATGTCACGCTCCAAGGGAGGCAGCCGTCTTCGATACCACGTTGGCCAGAGGTACGATGGCAGCGTCCTGGGAGTTTCGGGATTTCATCTCCGCCGAGTTTTGACCGAGGGACCGGGGGCTGACCACGATGCGCAAGGGCAGTCCCAGGAGGTCGGCATCGTTAAGCTTGGCTCCGGCGGCCTCCTCCCTTCGATTATCGTACAGGGTCTCTATGCCCGCCGCCCACAGCTCCCGGTATAGGGCATCGGCTGCATTCGCCACATCCGACCTGGAAAGGAGCAATGGGCGTTGGGAACACTATCCCTTTATCGTCGTGGTTCTGCTCCACAGCCGCCGCCAACAGCCTTCCCACTCCGATGCCGTAGCATCCCATGATGATGGGGCGCTGCTGGCCTTCCGAGTCCAGGTAGTAGGCCCCCAACGTCTCGCTGAAGAAGGTGCCCAGCTTGAAAATGTGGCCCACCTCCACGCCCTTGGTGGACTCAAGGGTTCCAGGGCACATCATGCATCTCTGGCCCTCCTGGGTAAGGGCAAAGTGCTCCAAGACATCCACCTCGAAGTCCCTTGGGTAGTTTGCGTTGATCATGTGGGTATCGGGCAGGTTGGCTCCGACCACGTAGTTGGCCCCTTTGGTGATGGAGATGTCTGCTATGCGCCTTACATCCTTGATGCCGATGGGAGAAGCCGATCCTGCAACCAGCCCCGCTTCCTTGACCTCCTCGTCGGAAGCCAGCCTGAGGGCCTTGCAGCCCAGGGCGTTCTTCAGAGCCACTTCGTTGACTTCCAGGTCGCCCCGCACGGTTACGAAGATGGTCTCCTCATCTGCCCTGTAAAACACCGCCTTCAGGGTCTTCGAAGGTTGAACGTTCAGGAAGCTGCACAGGGCATCAATAGTCTTAATGCCGGGAGTGGAGACCTGTTTCAGGGGCAATGTTGCCTCTTCCCCGGTGTGGGAGACCTGCCCTCTTGCCTTCTCGGCGTTGGCTGCATAGCCGCAGCTGGGGCACAGGATGATCGTGTCCTCTCCCGTGGGGGTGGGTAGTATGAACTCGTGGGAGTCCTTCCCGCCGATGGCGCCGCTGTCGGCCTCGGCAATGATCACCGGCAGACCGCACCGCTCGTAGATGTTGCGGTAGGCTTGGCCCATAGCCTGGTAGCTGGAGTCCAGGCCATCTTCGTCAGCGTCGAAGCTGTAGGCATCCTTCATGTCGAACTCCCGCACCCGTATGAGGCCGGCCCTGGGGCGGGCTTCGTCCCGGAACTTGGTCTGTATCTGATAGAGGATCACAGGAAGGTCCCGGTAGCTCTGGACGTTGCCCTTGACGATGTTGGTCACAACCTCCTCGTGAGTGGGTGCCAGGACCATCGGACGTCCACGCCGGTCTTGGAGGCTGAATAGGTTCTCGCCAAAGCCGGCCACTCGGCCAGTCTCTTCCCAGAGCTCCTGGGGCTGAAGGACCGGCATGCGGATCTCCTGGCCTCCGGCCGCATTCATCTCGTCGCGGATGATGTTCTCGATCTTCTTCAAGGAACGCCAAGCCAATGGAAGATAGCTGTACACCCCGGAAGCTACCTGGGATATCATCCCGGCTTTCAGCATCAGCCGGTGGTTGGCGGTTTCAGCCTCCGTTGGCTCGGTCCGGAGGGTCTTGGAGACCATCTGGGTGAATTTCATCTGTATCCTGTTTCCTGGAAGTGAGGGGGAAGGGATGGGCTGCCCTGAATAAGGTGTACTGCTGGGTATCAGGTCTTTTCCACCTCTTCCATCAGCGCGGAGAGCATCTCATCCTCAGCCACCACCCGGGCTTTCTGCCCCTTCCTGAAGATGATGGCCCTGCCGGCGCCAGCGGCGATGCCCACGTCGGCATCCTTAGCCTCGCCGGGACCGTTTACCTCGCAGCCCATCACGGCGACCTTTATGTCCTTGTTCATCGTCTTGAGCATGTTGTCCACGGTGTTGGCCAGCTTTATCACATCCACATCGGCCCTGCCGCAGCTGGGGCAAGCAACCAGCGTGGTGCCCCTCTGGCGCATGTTCAGGGAACGCAGGATGTCGTAGCCAGAGGCCACCTCATCCTTGGAATCGCCGCTGAGGGAAACGCGGATGGTGTCCCCAATGCCCTCATACAGCAGCATTCCCAAGCCGATAGCGCTTCTTATGGACCCGGCGCGAACCGTCCCTGCTTCGGTGATGCCCAAGTGCAGGGGGTAGGGCACCATGTCGGCGATGCGGCGGTAGGCCTCTAAGGTCGTAGGCACATCGAAGGCCTTCATGGAGATCTTGATCAGGTCGAAATCAAGGGCTTCCAGGATGCTGATCTCCCACAGGGCTGTATCAACCATGTGGTCCACCACCGTGTAGTCGCCCTCGGAAGCGTCCTCATACTTGGGCAGCGTGTTCACCATGTCGCTGTGCCGGGAGAACCCGCGGCTCTTGCCGATGGCCCCTACGGGGGGAAGGCTTCCGAAATTCACCCCGATTCTTATGGGAATGTCACGTTCCTTGGCAGCCCGCACAACCTCCTTCACCTTGTCCGGGTCGCGGATGTTGCCCGGGTTGAGTCGGAGCATGTCCACTCCGCCCTTGATGGCCTCCAGAGCAAGCTGGTAGTGGAAGTGGATGTCGGCTACCAGGGGGATGTTTATCCGCTTCTTGATCTCCGGCAGGGCCTTGGCGGCCTCCATGTCCGGGACCGCCGAGCGTATGATGTCGCAGCCGACCTCCTCCAGCCCCCGGATCTGGGCCACGGTGGCTTCTACATTCCGGGTGTCCGTCTTGGTCATGGACTGGACCGTTATCGGGGCGTCCCCCCCGACCTTGACGTCTCCTACGTAGATTGGCTTGGTTGTGCGTCGTGCGTTCATAACAGCCCTCAGCTCTTTACGTTGGTCCCGCTGCCATCTAGGGCAGGAAGCTGTATCCCTCGATTATCCTTATTATATCGTTATATGTGAGGGCGGCCAGCATGGTCATCAACCCAACGAAGCCAATAACGTGCACCAGCCCCTCTTTTTCGGGCGGAATCCGCTTGCCCCGGCGCACCCACTCCAGCACCACGAACACTAATCTTCCCCCGTCCAAGGCGGGAATGGGAAGAATGTTGAAGAAGGCCAAGCTCATGCTGAGGAGCGCGGTCAAGGGGACCAGGGAGATGAGGCCAGCCTCCCGCGCAAGCTCGCCGGTGCCCTGGGCGATGCCTATCGGTCCGGCGAAGGGGGCTTCGCCATCGTCGGCCAGCCAGCTTGCGACCGCGTCCTTGGTCGCGACAGCGGCGCTTCCTATCCACGTTACCGACTGGGCCAGGGCTTCCCACGGCGGATTGACGGGAGTCTTTTGCAACGCCAGGAACTCAACGGTTAGCCCTGTGCTGGCTTCGTAGGGCAGAGCATCAACATTCGGAACAAGGGCAATTGGTACGCTGGCGCTTCCCCTCTGGAGTGTCCAGGTGCTCGTTTCCCCAAGACGCCGATTGACCGCATTTGACAGACCGATGAAGTCATTAATGGAGACCCCATCCACTTCCTCGATGATGTCCCCGGGTTGAAGACCGGCTGAATGTGCAGGAGAACCGGGAGCTACATTCTCGACACGCACCGCCCCGGCGACATGGATGTTGATGCCCGTTGCACCCTGCCCTGGCGCAGGCGAGCTTCTCGGGGTCACGTACAATGTCTGCGACGCACCGTCCCGCAGGATCTGCCATTCGATTTGGCGCCCCCGGTTCTCGTTTATCAGACCGGTGAGAGCGTAGAACCCGTCCACAGCCTGCCGGTCCACGGCGGTTATGATATCGCCGTCTTGCACACCCGCCCTGTCGGCCGGGGAACCGGGGGATACGTTAGTCACCACCAGATTGCCGACAACCTCGACGCTGACCCCCGAAGCGGCGTTGTGGGGGAAGCTATGAGAAGTGGGTGATACGTAAAGCACCTGCTCCTCGCCGTTACGCCGGATCAGCAACGGCACATCCGTACCCCGGTTGGCGCCTAGTGACCTGGTCAACTGCCGAAGACTGGACACATCTTCGTCGTTGACTTTCAGGATGCGGTCTCCTGGAAGCAGACCTGCTGCGGACCCAGGGGATCGGCTGGAAACCTGGGTTACCTCCAGCTCCCCCACTGTGAACATGAACAGGCCCGTCAGGAGAAGGAGGGCCAGCACCACGTTCATGAACACGCCGGCAATGATGATGATGAAGCGGGTACCGACGCCTTTGCTGGCCAAGCTGCGGGGACCAGTTGCATCGTTCTCCCCCTCCAGCTTCACAAAGCCGCCGATGGGGAGCAGGTTTATCGTGTATTCAGTCTCCCCCTTGCGCCAGACGGTCAGCAGCTTGGGGGGAAAGCCAAAGCCGAACTCGTTGACCTTGACGCCGAAGGCCTTTGCGGTGGCGAAGTGGCCGAACTCATGGACCAGCACCACCGCAGCCAGGACAGCCAGGAACTGGACGATGGTTATCAGGACATCCATAGGATACAGCCTTGGAGGCCCTTCACATCATCCTGCCAGGACGCGATTGGGAAGGGAGTCGGCCGCAGCTTCGGCATCCAGCCGTGCCGTTCTGTCGGCCTCCATTATCTCCTCGAGGGATTTACCGCCAGTGGGCGTGTGCTTGGCCAGGACCTCTTCGAGGATGCGGGGGATATCCAGGAATCCGATCCTGCCTTCCAGGAACCGGTCCACCGCAACCTCGTCGGCGGCGCTGAGGGCCGCAGGGTAGGTGCCTCCCTTACGTCCGGCTTCTACCGCAAGGCTGAAACAGGGGTAGCGCGACGGGTCCAGGGGCTCGAAATTGATGTCCAAGGGTGAACGCAGGTCGAGATGGGGAATAAGCCGGTTGGGCAGGCGCTCGGGGTACAGCATGGAGTACTGGATGGGCAGGCGCATATCGGGAGGTCCCATCTGGGCTTTCACCGAACCATCAGCCATCTCCACCATGGAGTGAATGATGCTCTGTGGGTGAACCACCACTTCGATGTTCTCCCAGGGTACGTCAAAGAGCCAGTGGGCTTCGATTACCTCGAAAGCCTTGTTCATGAGGGTTGCCGAATCGATGGTGATCTTCCTGCCCATGTTCCATGTAGGGTGCTTCAGGGCCTGCTCAGGCGTGACCTTCTCAAGGTCCTGCAGGGATGATTTTCGGAAGGGGCCTCCCGACGCGGTGATGATCATCCGGCTTATGGGGCCGCCTTCCCCCTGGATGCTCTGCCAGATGGCGCTGGGTTCGCTGTCCACCGGCATCAGGTTGCGTCCTGCCGTTCCCGCCAGTGACCTGATTAGGGGGCCGGCCATGATGATTACTTCCTTGTTAGCCAGGGCAACGGTCTTTCCGCACTCCAGCGCTTTCACCGTGGGAACCAAGCCAGCCGTTCCTATGGTGGAAGCCATTACAAGTTCAACATCGGGCTCGGCGACCATCTCTTCCATGGGGACCACATCCCCATTTCCGGCCAGCCTGTGCCTCTTCGCCTCGTCGGCGCAGAACACCATGCGGGGGTTGAACTCCGAGATCTGGTTGACCAGCAAATCCAGGTTCCTTCCGGCAGCCAGCCCCAGGATCTGGAACCGTTCCGGCATCTCCCGGACGACATCCAGGGTCTGCACTCCTATGGAGCCCGTGGAGCCGAGGACAACCAGTCCCTTCATCCTTTCACCACCTTGCACACAGGAGCTATCCGGAAGTATCCAGCGCGAACTTTAAAAGATAATACACTGCGGGGATAGCTAGTACAATGGAATCCGCCCGGTCCAAGACTCCGCCGTGGCCGGGAAGAAATCTGCCCGCATCCTTCACCCCAGAGGCCCTCTTCAAGCGCGATTCCAGCAGGTCCCCCAGCTGGGCGGCTACCCCAGCCGCCGCTCCCACCAGGGTGGCCTGCCATGTTGGCGTCCCAAGCTCCAGGATAGATCCAAGAAGCAAAGCAATGCCGAGGGCGCAGACCATCCCGCCCACTGCCCCCTCCCACGTCTTGCCCGGGCTGATGCTGGGAGCCATCTTGTGCCTCCCGATAAGCCTTCCGGTAAAGAAAGCCCCCGTGTCCGTTGCGAACACCACCATTATTCCGAAGAACAGCCAGTCCCGGCCCAGATCCGACCCTCCGTCCATCTCCCTGATGAGCAGCGCATGGGCGAGGAGGAAAGCCACATAGAAGGGACCGAAGGCCCAGACAGCCCACCGGACCAGCGCGTCCTTTCGGGGAAGACTAACCAGCACCCATGGGACCGACAGGAGGACACCGGCCCCAAGAACGGCGTGGGGTAGGTAATTGGTCCAGACGTCCGTCATCTGGGCGGAGACGACGATGGCCAAGCCCCAGGCGGCTGCCAGCACTAGAGGCACAGGGGAGCGGGTCGGGTTGGTCATCTGGTGGTATTCCCGTAGTCCCAGGAGCACCGCTGCGCCTACCAGGATGGTGAGCCAGGGAGCACCAAGCCAGATGGCGCCAACCAGAAGGGGGATACCTACCAGGGCGGTAAGTAGTCTGCCAGCCACCGGGAGGCCTAGCCTGAGGGGTCTTCGGACCTCAGGGCGCCGAACCGCCTCTGGCGTTGGCTGAAGGACTCCATGGCTTCCGCAATCTCGTCTTCACCAAGATCGGGCCACATGGATGCGGTGGTGAAGTACTCGCTATAAGCGGACTGCCATATTAGGAAGTTGCTCAAGCGTAGCTCGCCCGCCGTCCGGATAATCAGGTCCGGGTCGGGCAGACCGTCGGTATACAGGTACCTTGCGAAGGTCTCCTCGTCCAGGTCGTCGGGACAGACCCCTTCGCGCACCATCTGCTTTATGGCCTCCAGGATTTCATCTCTCCCGCCGTAGTCAAAGGCTATGTTCAGGTTTATGGAGCCGTTGTTCTTGGTCAAATCCTGGGTGTAGCTGACAGCGTCCAGCAGCCGGGATGACAAGCGGTCCCTGCGTCCCATGTGACGCACCCGCACATCCTTGCTGTGCAAGGCCTCCGCCTCTTCGTAGATCACCTCTTCGAGGATGGACATGAGTCCGGAGACTTCATCCTCGGGTCTCCCCCAATTCTCAGTGGAGAAGGCATACAGGGTGACGTGCTTTACGCCGTAGCCGACAAGGCAGTCAAGCACCCGGTGGATGTTGTCCACCCCCGCCCTGTGCCCCTCCAAGCGGGGTAGTCCCTGCCTTGTTGCCCACCTCCCGTTGCCGTCCATGATGATGGCTACGTGGGCGGGGACCTTCATGGCAGGAATTGCCGGCTCTGTCTCGGTAGTTCTTAGCTGCATACGGATTCGGGTCTCAGGATCATACCTGCATTATCTCCGTTTCCTTGGTCGAGGAGACCTGGTCGATGTTGGCGATGTGCTGGTCGGTGTACTTCTGCAGGGTGTCCTGGGCCCTTCGGTTCTCGTCCTGGGACAGGTCCTTGCTCTTTTCCATGGAACGGAGCTGCTCTATCGCATCGCGGCGAATATTCCGTACCGCCAGCTTGCCGTTCTCGGCCTTTTGCTTCAGCATTTTGACCATCTCCCTGCGTCTTTCCTGGCTCAGGGGTGGAATGGGAATCCTGATGAGACTTCCGTCATTGGAGGGGTTCAGGCCAAGATCAGACTTCTGGATGCTCTTTTCAATCTCCTTGAAGGCCTGCTTGTCCCAGGGCTGGACGGTGAGAGACCGGGCCTCCGGGGCGGTGATGGTAGCAAGCTGGCTCAGGGGAGTGGGAGTCCCGTAATACTCAACGGCAAGGTTCTCTATAAGGGATGGAGTTGCCCTGCCTGTGCGAACCGAGCTAAGTTCCCGTTTTAGCGCGTCGATGGCCTTGCCCATCCTGGTCTGCGCTTCAGTTAACACATCTTCTGCAAGCTTTGGTGCGGCTCCGCCTTCGGTCGTCATTACTACTCTCCTCCTGAAATTCGAGTACCCACCGACTCTCCCGAGAGAACGCGACGGATGCTTCCCGGCTGGAACAGGTCAAAAATTATTATAGGAAGGGAGTTGTCCATGCACAAAGACAGGGCGGTCGTATCCATTATCTTGAGGCGCAAGTTCAGGGCGTCGAGGTAGCTCAATTGGGAGAAGGGCTGGGCATCGGGGTTTTGGTTGGGGTCCGAGTCGTACACGGCATCAACGTTGTTCTTCCCCATCATCAGCACCTCGGCGCCGATCTCCACCGCGCGCAGAGCTGATGTGGTATCCGTAGTCATAAACGGATTGCCGGTGCCGGCCGCGAAAATGACCACCCTACCCTTTTCCAGGTGACGCATAGCCCGACGGCGTATGTACGGTTCAGCTACTGAGTGGACCTGTAAGGCGGTCTGGGTGCGGGTGGTCAGGTCCATTCGCTCCAGGGCATCCTGGAGGGCCAGGGCGTTCATGACTGTTGCCAGCATACCTGCGTAGTCGGCTGTGGCCCTGTCCATCCCCCAGCTTTCCGCTTCCAGCCCCCTCCAGATATTGCCTCCCCCTATGACTACACCAAGCTCTACCCCAAGTTCGGAGGCTTCCTTGATCTGCTCGGCGGCGTAACGCACCGCAAGGGGGTCGATTCCGTAATGGCCATCGCCGCTGAGGGACTGGCCGCTGAGCTTCAGGAGCACCCGTTTGTAACAGGACTTTGCCAAGTTATCCCCGACCCGTCATTCCCCCAGGGCAAAGCGGGAAAACCGGCGCACCTTCACATTTTCCCCTACCCTGGCGATAGCATCCTGGACGATGTCGTTCACCGTGCGGGACGGGTCCTTGATGTAGGACTGATCCAGGAGGCTGATCTCTTCTATCGGCCGCTTTTCTTCTTCCTCAATGTCATCCTTGCTTATGTAGGAAGTTGAGGGCATTGCGGCTATCTGCATGGCTAGGTTGTGGGCGAGTTCCTGGAATTCCGGCGTACGAGCTACGAAGTCGGTCTCGCAGTCCAGCTGTACCAGCGCTCCTACGCGGCCCCCGGTGTGAATGTAGGCGTGCACCAGCCCCTCCCGCGTCTCCCGGCCAGACTTCTTGGCCGCGCTGGAGAGACCCTGCTCCCGCAGCACATCTTCCGCTTTATCGGAGTTTCCGTCGGCCTGTTCCAAGGCCTTCTTGCAGTCCATCACTCCGGCTCCGGTCTTTTGCCGGAGGTCCCTGATCATTTCAACGCTTATTTCCAAGGACATTCCCCCGATTGGATATTCCCTTAGTGGCGATATGACAGCCCCGGTACGCTAGCTGGCCTCGGTCCCGGGAGCCTCTTCGGCTGTCGTGCTCACTGCCGGGGCGGTCTCGCTGCTTTCGCTCCAGCCCTGGTTATCCGGCTGGACGGCCGTTTGGACCTCGGCGGGGGCGCTATCTTGAGGTGTGGCTCGGAAGGACAAGGCGGACTCCAGCTCCTGGGCGTCAAGCTCCAGGAATTCTGGCTTCTCCTCCTCGTAATCCTCCTCCACCTCTTCGTCCGTTTCCGGCTCCAAGGGCGCCCTTTGTCGCAGCCCTTCCAGGATGGCGTCGGCAACCCGGCCGGCGATCAGACGGATGGACCTTATGGCATCGTCGTTGCCGGGTATGGGCACCGTTACGAGATTGGGATCGCAATTGCTGTCCACCAAGGCCACGATGGGGATACCCAACCTGGCGGCCTCGGCAATGCAGATATCTTCCTTCTCGATATCTATGACAAAGAGGGCTGCCGGCATGGAGGTAACGAAGTACTTGTGCAGCCGGTTTAGTTCATCCTGGAGCTTCAGGCTTTCTTTCTTGGTGAGGCCCAGCAGCGCGCCCTTTTCGATGCGCTCCTCTAGTTGGACCATGTAGTTGATGCGCGCCCGAATGGTCTTGAAGTTGGTGAGAGTGCCCCCCAGCCATCGCTGGTTGATGTAGGGCATGTTGCTTCGCCTGGCTTCCTGCTGGATGGTTTCCTGGGCCTGCTTCTTAGTTCCCACGAACATGATATCACCGCCGCTGGCGACCAGCTGGGTGATGGATTTGCAGGCGTTCTCCAGGAGTACAAGGGTCTGCTGCAGGTCGATGATGTGGATGCCATTGCGGTGGGTGAAGATGTACCTCTTCATGTGGGGGTTCCACCGCCTGGTCTGGTGTCCGAAGTGGACCCCAGCCTCCAGGAGGGTCTTCATCGTTACCGGTTCCCTCGGAGGAGGGCTAACCTCGGGCGCTTCTACCATAGGACCTGCCTTTCGCCAAGCTCTAGTTCGTTGAGTTTCGTATCTATCAAAAGAGCAGGTCACATAACCTGCTCAAGGACGAAACCGCACCAATCCAGGTTACAAATCCGCTCGACAGTATAGCACAGCCTGCCTTAGATGGGCAAGGAGAATTGGCTGGAGGAAGCGGGCGCAAAACCTTCACATCTGGGAGGGAGGGTATACTGCCGGGCAACCAACGCTGAGAGGATTTACATGGTTTTCCAATTCGATGTGACCTCGGCGGTCCCCGAAGTGAACCGGCGCACCTCTTTCTAATTTCCCTCGGACTGCAGCATCTCTGGGAGCAGGTTGAAGGCCAAGGCGGGGTCCTCATTAGCAGCGTCGGCCAGTGTTTGAAGTTGGCCTAGCTCAGCTTCCGTCAACCCATCCGTAACCCAAGGGAGTTCCAAGATCTGCGCAACCAGGAATCCCTGCTCTTCAAGCATGCCGAATATGATGCCGATAGTCTGTGCGTCGCTCTCAGAAATCCCATCGGCAATCCAGGGTGCAACTGCTATATTCGCGCCCAGCACCTCATCTCTTTCTGCAATGTCCAATAGGTGCTCCATGCCCCAACTTTCGTGCTCGGTAATCTCGTCGCTCAACCAGGGGTAACCTATCACAAGACCTGCCTCTTCAGGGGCAACGTCGACGAGTTGTCTCAGTAGTCGAAGGACATGGATATCAGTTCCGTAGATACCGTCCTGCACCCACGAGAAGCCAGCCACCCTCATGGCAAGGGCGGGGTCCACGGCATAGATGGCGCGGAGATGGCGTCTCGCTTCACTGTGCCGCCAGAATGCGGACCCCGTAAACCTCTCAGGGGGTAGGCCGAACCAGGGGATAGCTGTGCGGAA
>JAGWBF010000071.1:0-2009 GCA_021296025.1 Dehalococcoidia bacterium
GCGGTGTTGATGCCATTGCGGGCCGCCCACGGGATGGCGTCGGGGTTGGTGGTGGCGTACCAGAGGGGAGGGTAGGGCTGTTGGCAGGGCCCGAAGTGCATCTCGATGTTGTGGTAGCTGAAGTGTTCTCCGTCGTGCTCTACTTTGCCCTTGGTCAGGGCGTCCAGAACGATCTCAAGTGCTTCCTGGAATATGGAGCGTCCCTTCTGGAAGTCCACGTTGTACTGGGCAGCCTCGATGGGAGAGATTCCCCTGCCTATGCCCAGCTCCAGCCTGCCTAAGGATAGATGGTCCAGCAAGCATATCTCCTGAGCCAAGCGGACGGGGTCATAGAAGGGGAGAAGATAGACCAGGGGCCCCAGGCGCATGGTGCGGGTGCGCTGGGCGGCGGCGGCCAGGAAGATGCCGGGGGAGGAGCTCAGGGGAGTGAAGTGGTGCTCCGAGAGGTGGTAGCAGAAGAATCCGGCCTGGTCGGCGTACTCCAGGAGCTTCAGCCTCTCCTCGAGCACCAGGCTGGGAGAGCGGGGCTCCGTCTCCAGCCAGTCGAATATGCCGAACTTCAGGGGCTGCCTGCTTAAGTCGTCGCTGTTCATTTTCTCGACCCGTAGAGCGCGCCGTGCCCTAAGGTTCCAGTATCTGCATCTTGAAGGGTTCGGGCCCGTCGATGTCGTTGGCTCCCGCAACGATCAGGTCCATCTCGGCTCGCATCTCGATCATGGCATCGGGCGCGTCATCGTCCAGGTGCTTGTGGTCGAAGTATATCTTCCCCGTATCGCCGTCAATCTTCAGGTTCCAGAAGATGTTGAATGGGGAAGGCACATCCCACTTTTCCAGTTTCCAGGGTTTCAAGGCTTCGGTGAGGTTTTCCCAGCAGCCCCGAGGCGGCAGGTCCTCCCAGCGCTCCCAGCCGTAGGCGGGCTTGTCCTTTTCCCAGGCTTGGCGCTTGACCACCTTGGGATTCAGGAAGCTCATCTCGAACTTCTTGCGGCTGCACATGCCGATCTCGATGTCATGATGCCAGGGCCAGGTGTCCCCGGTTATGGTTAACATAACGTTGTTGTCCTTGGAATAGAGGACATCCCCCGTCGTCACGAAGAGCTTAAGCTGGTTGGTCTTGGTGCGGGCCTGATCGAAGGACTCCCGCAGATTGTTGGAGTTAAAGGCCACGAAGTCGACGGTGTGGCGCCCGACTATCCGGATGTACTGGCCCTTCTTCACCTCCCAGGCACGGCCCACCAGATGGGGAACTTCCTCTTCGAACAACAGGTTCAAGCCTTCTGTCATGGGACCCTCCTCGGCGAGAGTGGCGGGCGTGGTGCAGGCTGTAATACGGGCAGCGGGGCTGGCGGGAAAGCTAGCCTGTCTCGTCGTAGTAGTGGATCTCCAGGAGGACGCATCCAGCCTCGGACTTAAAAGGACCGTGGCTCACGCCAGGAGGTCGGACGGCGTAGGTGAAGGGCTGGAACGACTCGCCTCCGTTGCCCTGGGCGTCGTTACCGACGGTTAGGTCGCCGGAGATTAGGCACACCTCCTCCCAGTAGTCGTGGAGGAAAGGGGCTGTGGTGAATGCGCCGGGAAGAAACCTCAGCATCCGTGTTCTTGTGCCTGTCTTGGCCGATTCATCCAGGGCGCCTGAGAGTATCTTCTGCTGGACGCCGGCGGGATATCCCGGAGGCGATTGCCAGCCGTCTCCCATGTCGATGGGGTAGAACTCTTTGTGTTCTTTCACGATGGTCATTGTGCAAGCCTCCGCAGGTGGGAAGTCTCTATGCTGCTATCCCTTGGCAGCGCTGCTTTCCAGTTTAGCACAATGGCTGCCATCGGCCTCAATCCCCCCTTTCTTCTGACTCTCCCGGGTCGTTGAGGCGCTAAGGGTCGTGCTACACTGATGGCATGTCCCTGTCTGGTTTCCACCCCATCATCCAGAGGTGGTTTTCCGGCCGATTTTCCGGCCCCACCGAGGCCCAGAGTGCAGGATGGCCGGCCATTGCTGCCGGTCAGCATGCCCT
>JAGWBF010000071.1:2126-9506 GCA_021296025.1 Dehalococcoidia bacterium
CGAACGACATCCAGCGGAACCTGTCTGCGCCGCTGTCGGAGATCGGCACTCTGGCTGATGAGCTGGGCGAACCTCTACCCCAGATAACCACCGCCGTCAGGACCGGGGACACCAAGGCCACGGAGCGACGGAAGCAGGCTTCTAAGCCACCCCACATCCTGATAACAACCCCCGAATCCCTGAATATTCTGCTTACATCCCGCTCGGGAAGGGAGGGCCTTCGCCACGTCAAAACCCTGATCCTGGATGAGATTCACGCGGTGGCGGACGACAAGCGGGGCTCCCACCTGTCCCTTTCAGTGGAGCGGTTGTGTGCCCTCGCAGAGGGGCATGTGACCCGCATAGGCTTGTCGGCCACCCAACGTCCGTTGAAGGAGACGGCCCGGCTCCTGGTCGGCTCCCACAATATCGACGACGAGGGAATGCCCAACTGCCGGATAGTCGATATAGGCCATTCCCGGAAGCTGGACTTGGCGGTCGAGCTGCCCAGTGCAGACCTGGGTCCCATAGCTACCCACGAGCTGTGGGCCGAGAACCTGGATGTCATCGCCGACCTGGTGCGCTCCCATGGGACGACCCTGGTATTCGTCAACACCCGGCGACTGGTGGAGCGGGTAGCCCGGCAGCTGACGGAACGCCTGGGAGAAGATGCGGTGGTTGCTCATCACGGCAGCCTTGCCAGGGCTACCAGGTTCGCGGCCGAAGAGAAGCTCAAGCATGGGGATGTGAAGGCCTGCGTGACCACCGCCTCCCTGGAGCTGGGCATCGACATTGGGGTTGTGGACCTCGTCTGCCAGATCGGCTCCCCAAGGTCCATCGCCATCCTCCTGCAGCGCATTGGACGCTCGGGCCACACCCTTGGCGCGATCCCCAAGGGGCGCCTTTTCCCCTTGACGCGGGATGAGCTGGTGGAGTGCGCCGCCCTTTGCAGGGCTATCAGGAATGACATCCTGGACACTCTCAAGATTCCCCAATGGCCCCTGGATGTGCTTGCCCAGCAGATAGTTGCAGCCTGCTCTGTCGAGGAGTGGGAGGAGGATGCCCTTTTCGAGCTGGTTCGCCGGGCCTATCCCTACCGGGACCTGCCAAGGGAGAGCTTCGACTCGGTGGTAGAGATGCTGTGGCAGGGGTTTGCGCCCAGGGAAGGACGGAACAGGGCCCTGCTGCACCGGGATGGTGTTGGTCGAATCCTCAAAGGAAGGCGGGGTGCGGGCATCGCCGCCCTCACCAACGGCGGCGCTATCCCGGAGAACGCGGACTACGACGTCCTCGCCGACCCTGAAGGGACCTTTGTTGGCACCGTCAACGAGGACTTCGCAATTGAGAGCATGGCTGGCGATGTGTTCCTGCTGGGCAACACCCCCTGGAAGATACGGCGAATCGAGAGCGGCAAGGTGCGGGTCGAAGATGCTCAGGGTCAAGCGCCGACCATCCCCTTCTGGCTTGGGGAAGCCCCCGGGCGTACCTGGGAGCTGTCCGAGGAGATTTCCACCCTGAAGGAGGGCGTGGAGGAGCGTCTGGGGCCCGCGAACACCGTCAAGGAGTGGATTGCATCGGAATGCAGCGTGTCCGCTGAGGCTGGCCGCCAGATCGTTGAGTATCTGGAAGAGGGTAAGCGGGTCCTGGGGATGGTGCCCACAGCCCGTAGGATAGTTGCCGAGCGCTTCTTCGACGAGAGCGGTGGGATGCAGCTGGTCATCCATTCCCCCTTCGGTGCTCGTATCAACCGCGCTTGGGGTATGGCCCTCAGAAAGTCAATCTGCCGCACCTTTGACTTCGAGCTTCAAGCGGCCGCCACAGACGATGGAATAAACTTCTCGTTGGGGCCTAACCTGTCCTTTCCCCTGGACGAGGTGTTTACCTATCTGTCCTCCTCCATGGTGGAAGATGTGCTAAAGGCAGCCATCCTGCAAGCCCCCATGTTCGTCACCCGCTGGCGATGGAACGCCACCAGGGCGCTGGCCATACTGCGTTTCAGTGGAGGAGGCAAGGTTCCTGCCCCGTTGCAACGCATGCGCTCCGACGACCTGCTGGCCGCTGTGTTTCCCGCCCAGGTGCAGTGCCAGGACAACCGGTTCGATGCCGACATCGAGCTTCCCGACCATCCCCTGGTGTTCGAGACAATCCGGGACTGCCTCACCGAAGCATCGGATATCGAGGGATTGGCCCAGGTGCTGTCGTCCATAGAGAGGGAAGAGATCGAAGTGTATGCCAGGGACACGGTCCAGCCGTCGGTCTTTTCCCACCAGATACTCAACGCCATGCCTTACGCCTTTCTGGACGATGCACCCCTGGAGGAGAGGCGGGCGAGGGCTGTATCCCTGCGGCGCGCCCTTCCCGAGCATGAACGTGAGCTGGGCTCCCTGGACCTTGCTTCCATAGAGCAGGAGAGCCAAAACGCCTGGCCATCGATGCGGGATTCCTTCGAGCTTCTGGATGCCCTCTCCAGCTTGGGATTGCTTCTGGAAGCGGAGGTCCGCGGTGCCAAGGGAACCGTTTCCCAGGAACAACTGGAGGCGATGCTTGATCGCTTGGTCCAAGAGGGCCGGGCTTTCAGGATAAAGCTGGGAGATGGGTCGTCGGGTTGGACCGGCGCGGAGCGCGCGAGCCGGATCCGGGCAGCCTCTCCGGATGCGGTGTTCGCCCACGAGGCAGTCGATATCCACCATGGGGAGGAGGGGCCAACGCGAGAAGAGGCGGTGCTGGAGCTCATCAGGGGACGGGTGGAGTGCGTCGGCCCAGTCACCCCTGAGGGTCTGGCCGGGGGTCTCCACTTGGACCCTTCGCCAGTCGCGCTTGCCCTGGCCCAGCTGGAGGCGGAGGGTGTGGTGCTCCGGGGACGATTCACCCCTGGGGTTCTCGAAGAGGAGTTCTGCAACAGGAGAATCCTGGCCCGCATTCACAGGGCAACCATAAGCCAGCTCCGTAGACAGGTCGAGCCTGTTTCCCAGTCCACCTTCCTCCAGTACCTGTTCCGGTGGCAGCACGTTGGCAGCCCCCGGCAGGTGTCCGGTGAAGGTGGAATTCTGGAGGTCATAGGCCAGCTTCAGGGCTACGAATCTGCAGCCGGTGCGTGGGAGAGGGAGATTCTGCCAACACGGGTTGCAGACTACCGGGCTTCCACCATGGATTTGCTGAGTTTGAGGGGCGAGGTTGTGTGGGGTCGCTTCGACCGCAGCCTGGACAACGGCAATTTGGCTGACGGGCACTCCGCTCTCACCCGCGCCACGCCCATCGGCCTTGCCCTCAGGGACTCCCTGGACTGGCTTCTTGCGCCGGTAAGTGAGGATGCCGCGCCTGGCAATGGCGGCGCGTCGGAGATCCTGGCTTTCTTGCGAAGGCGGGGCGCATCCTTCATGGCAGAGATCGTCTCAGGCACCCGCCGTCTGGCAGCAGATGTGGAGGAGATGCTATGGCAGTTGGCAGCCGCGGGCTGGGTAACCTCCGATGGCATGGAGCCGCTGCGTCATCGCATTGCCGGCAACTCCAACAATGGGCGCAGGGGTATACGCCGAAGGAGAGAGTTGCGACGCCGGAATACAAGCTACAGCCGGTGGTCCATACTGCAGCCTATTGCTCCGTCAGAGGAGAGAGTGGAGGCCCATGCCCGGCAGCTTCTGAGGAGATACGGGGTGCTGTGCGCCGAGTTGCTGGCCCGGGAGTCGCTGGTGCCCAGGTGGCGGGATCTGGTGCATGTGCTCCGGCAGATGGAGATGCGGGGCGAGATCCGGGGAGGCAGGTTTGTGGCAGGACTAGTTGGGGAGCAGTTCGCCTTTCCCGAAGCCATTGAGATGCTCCGCCAGGTTAAGAACCAGGGGCCAACCGGGGAGAGGGCTGTCATTTCCGCCTGCGATCCCCTGAACCTGGTCGGCATTCTCACGCCCGGGGAAAGGGTGCCCGCCGTTTTGGGCAACAAGGTGGGGTATAGGGATGGCGTGCTGACGCCAGCGGTCGAATTAGGCTACCCAGCCGTAGAAACAGTTGATGGAAGCAACGGCGTGGAAGACCCGGCATCGGTGGTGAAAGCCCCGACCCTGTCCTAAAGGGATTTTCCTGAATCACCAGATGCAGGGAGCCGGGATTTCCTTAAGGGTGTCAGGTGCCGATGTGGAGGGTGTCGGTGACGTTCTGCACCGAGCGTATGATCGACATGGCGGTTAGGCGCCCAGTCTTGGGGTTCTCCGACGGTTCGTTTTCTATGTGAATCCGCAGCAGGCCGAACTCGCCCTCGATCTCGATGTCGTGGCAGTTCCGCTCCAGCCCCGGCACGGCGATGACCTTGATCATGGTCTGGTCCGGCCCCAGCCCAGCCAGGCTGACTGCTGCCGACACGTTCAGGTTTGCTGGAAAGCCGATGCAAGCCTGGCGGGCCGTTCCTGTCAAAAGCTCCGTCTCCTCGGTGAGACCCTCCAGGCTGATGTTGTTTTCGATAAGGAACGGGGCGCCTTCTAAAGCCCTTGGCGGTTTCCTTGACTCCATCATCACGCTGCTCACCCTTCCAACACACGCCGACTTTATGCCGTCCAGTCCGGCAATTGCGCCTGACGGGGCATGGAGCTGGCAGCCTGTGGAACGGGAAAGCTCAATGATCTCAGGGTGCTCCAGCAGGGCGCCCACGCTGATTACCATCAAGTCTTTGCCTGCTGAGAACGCCTCCTGGGCGAGCTCTGGGACCACATGGCCCCCTGCTGTCTCCACGAGCAGGTCGGAACTGGCGATCAGCTCATCTCTGTCCAGGTAGGGAGGCGGCGACTGCATGGTGCCCAAGAAGGAGCGGGCCTTCTCCTCGTTTCGGCTGGTCACCCCCGCAACCCTTGCGCCCAAGCTTCCGGCCTCGCCTGCCCTCAATAGGGCCGTCCCGATTGCGCCGCAGCCGACTATACCTATGGTCTTTGTTGCCATGTTGCGATTCCTCCCCCGGCTGTCGCGGGTTAGCCGGTGAATGTTATCTCAGCGTCTCAGTGTACACCGTCACCAGCTCGCCGTCCGGGGTCAGGGAGGTGCCCTGCTTTCCGGGGGTGCGTCCTGTCATCCTTGCACGGGTCAGGGCGAGGGTGCGGTAAACGATGTGAGCGAACTTGGTGAATGGCAGATAGGTGAACAGCATAAAGTAGAAGAGCAGGTGCACCAGGTACAGGGAGTAAGACGTCACCAGCAGGTCGCCGAAGCGGACAAACTGCACGGCGAAGCCGGTTATGGTTGCTGCATAGAGTATCCCGACGAAATACCAGTCGAAGTAGCTCGATGCCCCGGCCTGCTTGGGGCGGGCCAGCCGCCTCCACACCAGCCATGTGAGTCCTATGAGCAGCAGGGCTCCCCCTGTATTCCCGATCACCTTTACGGGGTCCCCGATGGTCAGGGACAGCTCCTTGTTGAGGAATTGGGTGTAGATAAAGGCGAGGGTTGTAGCTACGAACAGGAGCAGGAAGCCGTAAAAGACCCCCATGTGGGCGTGGCCCCTAGGCTTGTTGGCCCGGCAAAAACGGAAGAACCGGTGGGTTGCAATATCAACCAGGGTAGATGCCAGGCTGAATACAAATCCCCTTTGGACGGTCGCTGGCTGTGCATTTCCTATGGCCTGCCAAAAGCGACGCCCGGCGATGGCGAGGACAACGACGGCAAACCCTACGGCGATGACGGAGAAGCCATCAATGTATATGTGGGGAATGAAGGCCTCGAAGAGTATTCCCTTGCCATACTCCTCCTCGAGGGCCGCCCTGTCGGGAAAGACCAGCCCCCCATTGGGCAGTAGGACCGCGAAAAAGAGCATCAGGGCCGTCAGTATAGCGGGAGGGACCAGAGCCAGGGGCAGCATCTTCGGCGCACTGGTGGCTTTCGACAGCCACTTGGGAAAGGAGTAGTGTTCGATCTGGAAGTGGCGGACCGCAGCCATCAGATCCCCGGGCATGGCGCCCCTTGGGCAGTGGCTGTTGCACTCGTTGCACTGGTGACACAGCCAAGCATCCCCGTCGGCAGCCAGCTTATCGGACAGGCCCCATTGAGCCCAGGCCATCTCCTTGCGAGGAAATGCGCTGGTGTCCGGGGTCAGGGGGCATACCACGGAACAGGTGCCGCACTGGTAGCACTTGTTGAGGTGCTCGGCGCCCAGCTTCAGGATCTGTTGTTTGGCCCCTGTGTCGGGAACGGTGAGGACGGGTAATGATCGAGCTTGTTCCATAGTGCGTCTCTGGGCTAGAACCCCCTGTAGGGGTTAGGGCCCATGGCCCTCAGGCTCTGGGCGAACTCATCCACCAGGCCCGGGATCTTTTGGTAGTCAGTGATTTCCACCTCTATGGCTACGACCCGTTCAGGCTCCAGCATTTGTCGCGTCAGGGTTTCTTGGATGTTGGCCATGCGTTTCATGGCCAGTTCACTGCCGTGAATGAAATGGCACTGGTAGTCGTCGCCGGTCTTGCAGCCCATGAGCATGACCCCGTCGATTCCTCGTGCCAGCGCGTCGGTAACCAGCACTATGTTGAGGGAGCCCAGGCACCTGAGGGGTATGATCCTAAGGCTGGCATCGTACTGTAGCCCGTTGGTTCCCGCCAAATCGAAGGCTGGCTGGGCGTCATTCTCGCACACGAAGGCCAATATTCTGGGGATGGTGTCGTCCTCGGGAAACTTTATAGCTCGGATCATCGAGGATAGCTGGTCAACGTTGTAGTTTTCGAAAGAGATGACCCGGACTGGGCAGGCGCCCATGCAGATTCCGCAGCGCCGACAGCGGCTGGGGTTCAGTTGGGGATATCGACGTTCATCCACCTCGATGGCGCCGAAGGGGCATTCTTCGCTGCAGCGACCGCACTGGGTACAACCCTGGAGCAGAGTCGTTGGAAGGGAAAGGTCGCTGGTCCTGGGATGGACGGCGCCTCCCTGGGCTGCCTGCTTCAAGCTTTGGATGGCCTTTAGAGCGGCCCCTGTTGCATCCTCCCGCGCTGCGGTGACATCCATCGCTTCCCGTACACAGCCGGCAGCGTACATGCCCGTCCTGCGGGTCTCGTAGGGGAAGCAGATGTAGTTGGAGTCGGCGAATCCCCTGGAATCTATGGGCAGCTCCTTGCCCTGCCTGTATTCCAGCTGCAGGATGCTGCTGTCCAGGCTGTTGGGAACCATACCGGTGGGCAGCACCACCAGATCGACGGCGAGCTGTATGCTGTCGCCAAGCAGGGTGTCGTCCACATCCGCAATCATGCTGCCGGAAGGTTCCTCGACGATACGGGCGACCTTCCCCTTGCTGAAGAGAACGTTGGGGGACTCTTGAATGGCGCGGTAGTAAATCTCCATCTGCCCGGGAGTGATCATGTGGTCATAGATGACGTAGCAGATGCCGTCAGGGTTGGCTTGGCGCACATAGTCGACCTGCTTCAGCATGACAAGGTC
>JAGWBF010000071.1:9820-23174 GCA_021296025.1 Dehalococcoidia bacterium
ATGGGCCTGGACCGCCTCCACCAGCTCACCAATGTTGGATGGTTGGAGGCCCTGGTAGGGAGGGTTGCTGGGATAGACCTGAGGGAAGCGGGCCATCCAACCCCCCAGAGTAGGCTCTTTCTCCACCAACAGAACATCGGAACCTGCTCTTGCTGCTTCGATGGAGGCCGTGAGGCCGGAGATGCCCCCGCCCACCACCAGCAAGGTGTGGTCGATGGAAAGTGGCTTGGCTTCTGGCACCTGGCTCTTCTGAGCGCGGACCACGCCCATGCGCAGGTAGTCTTCGGCCAGGGCTTGGGTCTCCTCGGTGTTGGGGGTCTTGGTCCAGGCCACCTGCTCCCGAAGGTCCACCCGTTCAACCGCATTGGTCTGCAGGCTGTCCGGCGAAAACACATCCCAGTTGACCCTGCTGGAGCAGGCAGCTATCAGGGCGGCGTCTGCTGGGTGATTGCGTAGGTCTTCCCGCAGGTACTCGACGCCTTCCGGGACGCACAAGGCTGTGTGGGCCACAGCTTCGCCCTCGGACCCCTCCCTTGCCACCTCCGCCAGCTTTTGCGCGTCGAGACACTCTCCGATGCCGCATCCTGTGCAGATGTAGGAACGTATGGTGTCGGCCAAGGCTTTAGCTCCTGCCCATGCCTGCTGCGGCCTTTAGGGCCGCCCCAGTTCCGTCGCGGACGCTGGAGACCACATCCATGGGCCTACGGGTCACTCCCGAAATGTACACCCCCTCGGGTTGGCCTTCCAGGGCGAAACCGTACTCGTCCCTTTTCAGGTCCAGGCCGGGAATCTGTTTCTCTGCGAAATTGGGGACCATCCCGGTAGCGAGGACGACCATGTCCACGGGGACGCGCACCTTTCGGCCGCCCAGCATGTCGTCGGCCTCGACGATCAAGTCATGGGAGTCGGGGACCTGCTCTATGCCCGCCACCTTGCCCTTCACCAGGACCACGCCTTCGTCCTTTTCGATGCGACGGAAGAAGTCGGTGTAGGAGCCCGTTGCCCGCAAGTCGATGTAGAAGATGTAGGCTTGGGAATCGGGGTACTGCTCCCGCAGATAAGTGGCCTCCTTCAGGGACGAAAGGCAGCATATGGCTGAGCAGTAGGGGAGATGGTTGACGTCTCGGGAGCCCGCACATTGCACGAAGGCCACGCGTTTGGCGGCCTTCCCGTCAGAGGGCCGGACAATATCCCCTTTTGTGGGCCCATTGGAAGAGGCAAGCCTTTCCATCATGACATTGTTGATCACATTGGGATACTGGCCGAAGCCCAGGAAGTCTATTTTGGAAGCATCATAGGGCGACCAGCCGGTGGCCACGATGATGGAACCGACGGTAAGGTCCATCTTGCGGGAGGTCATATGGAGGTCTATAGCCTCGGTGGGACAGACCTCTACGCACTTGTTGCAGGTATCGCCCAGGCAGGCATCTCCGTCCAGCACGTACTTCATGGGGAAGGCCATCTCATGGGGCAGATAGATGGCCTTGGTGGTATCCATCCCGTAGTTGAAGCTGCTGGGCATGTCCACCGGGCATACGGGCGAGCACTGGCCGCACGCGGTGCAGCGGTCCGCGTGAACGTACCTGGGGTTCAGCCTGATGGAAACATTGAAGTTCCCGGCGCGCCCGGATACGTTCTCGACCTCTGCCTGGGTGAAGAGCTTCAGATAGCGATGTCCCGAGCGAATGCGTCGAAAATTGATCTCCAGGCCGCAGTAGGGAGGGCAGAGTTTGGGGAAGTACCGATGGAAACCTGCCACGCGGCCTCCGATGTAGGCTTCCTTTTCCACGAGGAATACGTCGTGGCCTGTCTCCTGGGCTTCGATGGCGGCGGTCATCCCAGCCATGCCTCCGCCGATGACCAGGACTGCGGCTTCCGTGGAAACTTGGTCTTGCATCTTACCCCGCTGGCAGGATGAGTCTGAATACAGGAGGTCTGCGACGGCAACTGACCGTTCCGCAGTCTCCTTTAGATGACTGGTATATAGGGCGCCTTGGTGAAGTCCCAGGTGCCGGTCTCTCTGTCGTACCTAGAGTTGACGAACACCTTCCAGTTTTCATCATCCAGGTTAGGGAAGTCTCCCCGGTAGTAGTAACCGGGCCACCGGGTCTCTTGCCGGAAAAGGAGGTGGTGAAGGTGGGTTTCGGCACACCACACCCGGTCGGCCAGCTCCCAGCACCTGAGAAGGTCATGAAGGTCCCGCGCCCCCAGCATGGCCAGGTCTTCTCGGAGCATGGTCAGCTGCTCCAAGCCCCGTTCCAGCGTGGGCCTGTTGACCATGTAGGCGGAACCCCATCCCCCGCCGTACTCGTCCATGATCTTTTGCAGTCTCAGGAGGGCCTGCTTGGGCAGGAGGTAGTTGGGGTTTATCTCGCTGCGGGTTGTGGCGCCCTTGTGCTGGTCGTAGTGACCAAGGGGTGCGTACAGGGCTGTCTTAATTTCTTCGACCCTTCCCCCGTCGGGATTGGCAGGCCCCGGGTTGTCATAAACGTAGTTGACAGCTCCCTTGGCTGCCAACCGGCCCTCGGTGTAGGAGCCGGAGGAGAACTTGTGGGCTGCGCATCCTACCCCGTCGCCCGCTGCAAAGAGTCCCTGCACGGTCGTCATGCGGTTGTAGCCCCAGAAGTAGTCCGACGGGGAAACGTCCTCGGGTCCGCTGACCCATGCACCGGAAGTCCCGGCGTGGGAACCCATGAGGTAAGGTTCTGTCAGGACCAGCTCGGAGTCTGTCTTTGCCGGGTCGATGTTGTTGGAAGCCCAGAGGAGGGCCTGGGAGATGGTCATGTCCAGGAAGTCTTCCCAGGCATCGCTCTCCACCTCCCGCTGGCGGGTTGCGTCGGCACCTTCCATCATCTTTTGAAGGGCTTCGGCGGTGCGCATATAGATCGGGCCTTTGCCTTCCTGGATGTCCCGCAGCATCAGGTGGTTCCTCAGCGGAGTTGGCATGGGCGCGGAGCCGGCGTAGGGTTCCCACCCCTCAAGCTCATGCCTGCGGGTCTGTTCGTACTCCTCGCCGTAGGCGTTGGTCGCCTTGCTGCGGAACATGAGGAAGTACATACCCACCGGCCCGTATCCATCCTTGAACCTGGTCTGGACCAACCTGTGCTCCATCTGAGTCATCTGGGCCCCGGCCTGGATCATCAGGCTGTAAACGGACCCGGTGTTGAAGACGGTGTACCAGGCCCGTCCCAGGCCTTCGCCGACGGCATGGGGACGCCAGACGTTGACAGCCCCGCCGGCGGAGCAGATCACCGCCTTTGCCTTGAATACGTAGATGACGTTGTCCCGGACGCTGAAGCCGACAGCGCCGGCGATCTTGTTCGGGTCGTCGGCATCGGTCAGCAGGTGGGAGACGAACACCCTCTGGTATAAGTTGGCCTCGCCGATGGCCGCCTTGGCTGCCTCGGCTACGATAGGCTTGTAGGACTCCCCGTGGATCATGATCTGCCAACGACCTTCCCGGACGTAGCGACCCTCAGGCGACTTGAAGAAGGGCAGGCCCCACTCCTCGAACATGTGCACGCTGGCATCCACATGGCGGGCGATGTCAAAAGTCAAGTCTTCCCTGGACAGGCCCATGGTCTCGTTGCGGACGTAGCGAACGAAGTCTTCGGGAGTGTTCTCTCCCCACTTCATTCCGAGGTACATGTTAATGGCAGAAAGGCCCATGGCTACCGCGCCGCTGCGTTCGATGGCCGCCTTTTCCACCAGCACCACTCGCATTCCCTTTACCTTTGCCCAGTGGGCAGCCTCATAGGCTGCGCCACAGCCGGCCATACCACCGCCGATTATCAGTACGTCGCACTCAACCACTTCCGTCCGGAGTTCGGGCATCACGTTCTCCTGGTTAGTTCTTGTGGCCTTGCCGCGCCGCGGGAGCTAGGTGGGTGTCGGAAGAGCATCCACGCCAAGGTAGTGCTCTTCAGCCGCCATTCCGTGATTCTTGAGCGTTTCGGTATCCGGCTCCGGGGCATGTTGATGAGGTTGTATGGAACCCCAGGGTGTGGAACGGATAGGGAACCTGAACCGCTTCAGTGTGCCGTCGCGAAACTTCAGCCCCCAGATGATGGAGTCGGTACCCCTCAGGGGCGTGGCGGTGGCCCCCATGGGCATGACGTCGGCGTAGCCTCGAAGGTCTATGGCTGACTGGGGGCACATCTTCACGCAAGCGAAGCACTCCCAGCAGGCATCCGGTTCCTGGTTGAAGGCTTGGCCGATGTCGGTGTCCAACTTCATCAGGTTGTTTGGGCAGATGTACATGCAGGCGGGGACTTCCAGGGCCTTGCATCCGTCACACTTTTGTGGGTTGACGAAAGTCGGCATCACCTCACCTCTTCGGAAAAATCAGAGAGTGGCGCCGTCCTCATCGGCGCCACTCTCTTTCAAAGCTCAGCAAGACAGCTGGCGACAGCCGCAACGGGGGTCCATATCTGCCTTTAGGTCGCAGATGCGAGGCCACCGTCCTGAAGCACTATCGGCGTTGATCGTCGGGACCACTGAGATGGCTTTCCCTCCAGCACCTTATGCTATAATTCGGGCCATTATAGCAGTGGCAAAAGAGACCGGTCAAACCCGGCCGCTGCCTCCCGCCAAGCCCGAGAGTCTATATCTTTGAACCCTGAGGGAGTGGAGGTGACCCATGGCCAAGAGTCCCGAACTTGATAGGGTGATCGAGTCCTACCGTGTAAGGGCGGAAGCCCGATTGACTGCTCAGCGATGGTGTGTGGACGATGATCGTGCATCCTATGAACGGGCCACCGCCGAATTTCCCCTGGACAAGGATGTTAAGTGTGACCGAATCTCGGCAGGTGGTGTAACCGCCGAGTGGGTATGCGCTCCCGGGGCCGACGTCTCCAGGACCCTCCTTTACCTTCATGGTGGAGGATACGTTATCGGCTCATGCAGGACCCACAGGGCTATGATGGCCCGAATGTCAGCGGCCGCTAAAGTAAGAGTGCTGGCCCTGGACTACCGCCTGGCACCGGAGCATGTCTTTCCCGCTCCCGTGGAGGACTCTGTGGCTGCCTATCGCTGGCTGCTGTCCACCGGTGCCGACCCGAGGAAGATTGTGGTGGGCGGGGAGTCTGCAGGCGGTGCATTGGTTGTGTCTCTGTTTGTTGCCCTGCGCTACCTGGGAGAGCCTTTGCCGGCTGCCGGAATCTCCATTTCTCCCTGGGCAGACTTGGAGCAGAGCGGGGACACCATGTCCTCCAATGCCGAGGTGGACCCGTCGGTCAACAGGGAACGTCTGGAATGGTTTGCCGGATGCTATCTTGGTGGTAAGGACCCCCGCGCACCCCTTGCCTCACCCATCTATGCCGACATGACCGGCCTGCCCCCGTTACTGATCATGGCGGGATCGGTAGAGGTCCTGGTGGACGATGCAAGGAGGCTGGCCGCAAACGGTGAAAAGTCCGGGGTCGATACCACCCTGGAGATATGGGAGGATATGCCCTGTACAGTCATATCCTGCCCGAAGCCCAGCAGTCCATCGACCGGATAGGCGACTTCATAGGCGAGCACATCGCCTGAACCATTGCCCGGGACCATCGGGATTACAGCCGATTCCGAGGTGTGATGTGGACAGCCCCTGGCGCTACATCCTCCATGCCGATCTGGATGCGTTCTACGCATCGGTGGAGCAGCATGATAATCCGGGCCTGAAGGGGAAGGCTGTAGTTGTTGGAGGCCCTCCTGAGTCCAGGGGAGTCGTAGCGGCGGCATCCTACGAGGCCCGCAGATACGGCATACACTCTGCCTTGCCCATGCGTACAGCGGTCAAGCTTTGTCCCGACCTTGTGAGGGTCTCGCCTCGATTCGACAGGTACCGGCAGGTGTCCCACACCATCATGGAGACCTTTCTGGAGCTCACTTCCCTGGTCGAGCCTTTGTCCCTTGACGAAGCGTATATGGATATAAGCACCGTGGTGCCCAGAAGCATGGAGGAGGGAGCAGCCCGGGCCCTGAAGGAAAGGGTCCGAGACCGGTCCGGGTTGGCAATAACCATCGGAGGGGGCACCACCAAGAGCGTCGCCAAGATCGCCTCCCAGATCGCTAAACCCGATGGCCTGCTGATGGTCCAGCCCGGCACGGAAGAGGAGTTCCTGGCCCCGCTGGATGTAGGGATGCTGTGGGGCGTCGGACCAAAGACCGCGGCTGCATTGAGAAATGATGGTGTGGATACCCTGGGTCAGCTGGCGGAGATGGACGACGGCACTTTGGTCCGAAAGTTTGGGAAGAGAGGGCCGGAGATGAGGCAGCGGGCCCTTGGGCTGGAGCAGGATGCGGTGGCGCCCCACCGGGAGACCAAGTCGATCAGCTCGGAGACGACCTTGGCTACCGACGTAGGTGATCCGGCCGAGATTACCCGATACGTGGAGTCCCTGGCTGGGGAGGTGGCCGAGCAGATGGGAAGGAAGCATCTCCGATGCAAGACGGTCTGGATCAAGCTACGCCTGGCCGACTTTACGACCTTCACTCGTCAGAAAACCCTGCCGGAGCCCACGGACCGGAACGAGGTGATTACCGCATCCGCCAGGGACCTGCTTGCACTGGAGCTGGAGGATGGCCGGATGTTTCGGCTGGTGGGGGTAGGCGTCGGGAACTTCCAGGAGGACTTCCAGATGCCTCTTTTGCCCCCACTTAGCTACACCGACTAGGAGCGCCTGGGAGCGGAGGCGATAATCCTTGCGGCCATCTCCGTGTCGATGCCCCGGGGCCATTCCCGCTTCGAGGGGTCTGAGATTCGCACTTCAAGAGGTGGCCCCAGCTCGTCGATCTCCATCCTGATGACGTCGCCGTCCTGGACAGCTCCTATCTGTTGATGGTTGACACCCGTTGCTACCACATCGCCGGGTTCCAAGGTTGTGATCTTCGAGAACTCGGACACCAGCTCCTTGATGGGGTGGGCCATGTCGCTGGTGGGGAAGTCGTGACGGGGCTCGTCGTTGTTGAATAGGCGTATCTGGATGTTCTGAGGGTCCGCGATCTCGTCGGCGGTGACCAGGGCGGGTCCCATGGGGGCGAAGGTGTCCCAACACTTTCCGAGGAAGAAGCTGTTGCCCACAGCGCCCTGGAGCCCCCTGGCTGACATGTCCAGGAAGTTGGTGTAGCCAAAAATGTAGGAAAGGGCATCCTCCTGGCTGACCTTGGTTGCCCTCTTCCCCACGACGAAAGCCAGCTCGCATTCGTGGTGAAATATGGTTGCGCCCACATCTGGGAGCTCGCAGGTTTCTCCTGTGCCGATGATGGCCGTCGGAGACTTGAGGAAAGCGTCAAGTATTGCCGGCTCCCGTTGCCCGAATTCCAGGTAGTTAACGGCGGCGCATATAACCTTGGACGGCCGGGGCAGAGGCGCCCTTAGACGTACGCTGGAGAGAGGCACTCCCGCGCCTTCAGCCAGCACCTTATCCAGCCTCGGCTTGAGGTCGTTCCAGCCCTCTATCAGGTCTTCCATCATGTCTTGAGGCTCGCGGAACTTCTCCCCTTCGAAGACTGATGTGGCATCTACCACGCTGCTGCCCTTCAAAAGGCCCAACTGGTAATCGTTGAATAGCACTATCTTCATGAAAGGACGCTCCTGTGTGAGGGTGCGGGGGTTAACTGGTCCTGCCCCGGAATCGAACCTAGAGAGTATAGCAAAGCCTATCTTGGCCTTCAATTGGGGCTAGGACGAAGAAAGCGGCGGACTGCTGAACTGTTCTCGGCATTTGACTGGGCAGTTATACCTTGACTTTGAAAATTGTCTCTGCTAGAGTCGGAATGCCGACACACCTAGTGGGTGGTGGGCGGATGTGCATGGGTGTCCCGTTAGGGTAGTCACTTAGTAAGCACGTTCAAACAGAGGCTTCCTGGCGCTTCCTTGTGAGCGCAGGCGTGCCAGGGGCCTGAAGAGAAGCTTGGAGGTGAATTGATGCTCCATCTCCGGCAATGGAAGCCGAAGCTGTTGCTGTTGTTGCCAATTCTTGCAGTCCTTTCGTTTGCCATCGCTTGCAATGGAGATGAAGAGCCAGCAGTAACCCTCACTCTTACACAGGTTGCTACCCCGACCGCAATACCACCGACGGCTACACCCGTCCCGACGGCTACCCCCACACCGGTGCCTCCTACTGCCACGCCTATACCTACCGCAACACCTGAGCCCACGGTGGACCACAGGCAGATCGCGATGGAAAGCTTCGTGGCCAGCTGGAACGATTCCTGGGGAGCCCGTGGCTTCTCGCCATGTCCGATTAGCCCTCAGGATTTGCCGGAGCTACCGGAAGCCATGTCGCCGGAAGAAGCGGCGATGCAGTTCATGGAAACATGGAACAGGTCGTGTGGTGAATTGGGTCTATCTCCCTGTCCCATAACGGAGTCCAGTCTGGCCAACTGAGGACCGGCCCGGTTTAGCGAATCGCAGCGAATTCAGGGGAGCTTCCAGCGTTGGAAGCTCCCTTTTCATTTGGAGAATGCGTATGCAGGCCTGAGAGTGCCCGAGATGCTCGCTAGTCCTTCAGGGCTGCCCCCGGGATCGCGAGCTGACTCGCCCGCCAGTATGGGAAAGCTGCAATTCTCAAGGTGTCGTGGTCTTGACAGTGGGCCAGCCGTTTACTTAGAATCCCAACATCCGCTCGCGCGGAAATCTAGATAGGTGCTGCAAATGCGCCGGGAGGTGATCAATGAGTGATTATTTAAGTAACAGGGGGCGGTGGTAGGCACCTGTCTGGACCCGAATGGTCCTAGTCCCCAAAAGGGTAGATAACTAAATAAAAGGTTGGTCGGGCTCAGGCGAGTGCCTACCATCGCCCCGGGGTCTCGGAAGACCCCACAGGACGGAAGGTTCGAAGGGCTCTGCCCCCCCTTTTCCTATTCTGGCAATCTTCCTCTCTTTAATCTGTCCGCGACCTCCCCACCCGATGGCCGCTTGCTCCTCGGGCTGTTCATAGACACTTACACACCCCGGTGTTACCATCACCTCGTCCCTTGTCGGCATGATTTCCTCACCCGGCCTCTGGTATCTCGAAGAGTAGGTGTGTAGTGGTCCGCGCCCTGTTCATGGGCCAGACTGGTCTGGCCAAGAAGTCCCAGCTCGATTCCCTGGCGGAGCTCTGCGCCCAGCAGCGCCATCCCATCGACAAGGTGTTCAGCGTCGGGGACATCATGTACGCGGAAAGCCAGACCGCCGGGAAGCCGCTGCATGAAGGAAAGATACTGGACCTTCCCTTGGCTGAGCTTGGCATACTCAGGCGCCTAGCCTTCGCCAATATCCGGCTGGAAAGCTCCCGGGCTGACCATGTGATGGTCGGGTCTCACTCGGTCTTCCGTTGGAACAACCAGCTTTTCAGGGCATTCGAAATACAAGAGCTGCAGGAGCTGAACCCGGACCTGGTGGTAACCCTGATAGATGATGTAGAGGCAGTGAAGCTGCGTCTCGATGATCTGCGAGCGGCGGGGCAGCTGCCTATCACAACCAGCTACAGCTTGAAGGACCTCCTGGTGTGGCGCGAGGAGGAGATCCTGGCGTCGGACGTGATTTCGTCCGTCCTTCAGGTCCCGCACTATGTGCTTGGGGTGTGGCTGGAGCCGGAGGTGTCAGAGACGCCTCTGGAGGTGGCTTTCAACCTGATGTTCCGGCCCGACAAACGTCTAGCCTACGTAAGCTATCCTATCAGCGACGCCCAAGCCAAGGAGGAGGTCTGGCGAAAGGTCATCGAGTATCGCAAGCTGGTAAGGTCTTACGTCACCGCCTTTGACCCGCTGATGATCAGTGAAAAGCGCCTCCAGATGCTCATGGGGGAGGAGCTGAAGAGGAGTCCCGGGGCAAAGGAATTGGCATGCGACGTTCGCGGCTGGGAGCTGGTCCTGGACATCAACGAGATCAAGGCAGTCATGCCTGACATCGACGGCCAGACCGTGTCCCGGGACTACAAGCTGCTGGACCAGTCGGACATGATAATCGCCTACTTCCCCCTGGACACCGATGGGGGGCCGCTTATCGCCGGAGGTGTCCAGTCGGAGATAGAACACGCCTCAGCCTCCACGAAAGAGATTGTGATTGTGTGGGAATCTCCGCGGGAGCCGACCCCCTTTATCCGGCAGAAGGCTGATGTTCTGCTGCGAAGTCTCGAAGAGCTCGACAGTTACCTCCGGGAACTGCCACCACGCGGGTGACATCTCCTAGGGTCCACTAGCCGGGGAAATTGGGGCTAACGCATCTGCCGGAACTGGGGAAAGAACACCAGGAGCAAGAGAGGAAGAATCGCCAGTCCGATTCCATTGATCAGCAGTGCAAAGGGGGCGGATGTGGCTCCCGCAACGTATCCGACTTCCATGTGGCCCACGGGAGCGGTACCGACTCCTACAATCCAGGATCCCATGGAACGCCCTCTCTGATCGTTGGGAACGCAGGTCTGGAGCAGGGTCTGGTGCAGAATGTCGGCGGCGGAAGCCATGCTGTTTACGAAGGTGACAAACAGCAACGCCACCCAGAAGTTGGGAGATTGGGAGAGCAGCACCACCCCCACTCCGAACAGGGAGAGCGCACCTAGGAGGAGCAAACCCCGGTGCCTGATCCAGCTGAATGCGCCCAGGGTTATTATTCCCATGGCCCCGCCGATGAACCGAAAGGCTGTAAGGATGCCCAAGCCCGCCGGGCCAACTTCCAAGACATCTTCGGCCAGGATAGGGAGCATCACCTGGTGGGAAAAACCCAGCATCTCCGACCCGGCCGTGGACACCATCAGGCTGGACATGGCACGGTTGGATTTTAGGGCACGGAAGTAGGAAACAATGTTGTCCTTCATGGGTTCCCGCTCTACGGGCGCCGATTGGCCGATGCGACGAAGGCCGAACAAGGCGGTCAGCCCAATGGAGTAGCCTCCAGCCATCACAAAAAATGCTGTTTCTGGGCCCTGCCACTGAAGGGTTAGCCCTCCCGTCAATGCTCCGATGACGCCCCCAATGCGCTGGGCGAGAGATATTAGGGCGATCCCGTTTATGGCCCCCGCTGTGCCGACAATGTCATAGGCGTACACCTGGCGGGCGGTCATGTAGAAGGACTGGAAGATACCGAAGAAGAAGGCCAGCGCGATAAGGTGCCATACCTGCAAGCTTCCAACCAGTGCCAAAGTGCCCAGGACAAGGGACACGGAAAGCATGCCAGTGACGGCAAAACGCATGAGGAAGCGCCGGTCCAATCGGTCTGTTATGGACCCAACCATGAACCCGACTAACAGGAACGGGGCGGACCGGGCAGCAAAGGCGGCTCCCACCATGCTCGCCGAGTCGGTGATCTGAAATACAAGGAATCCCAGCAACACCTGCTGCATTCCCTGCCCAATCTGGTTGGTTATGGTGGAAGCCCAGAGGACCCGGAAATCGGGATATTGGAAGGCGGCGAAGGGCCTCCAATAGCGAGATCGGACCGGCGGGGGTTGGGGTGTCCTGGGGTTGGTTGGGGTACTCATTCAGTCCGTGGCTCGAGGCAGACCGGAGAAGGTCATTCCATCGACCGATCAGCCATCGTCCGCGCTCTGCTTTTCAGGTTGGTCCTCCGGGGACGGGGTTTCTTCGTCGTCAACGTCGTCAGGGGTTTTCAGGTAGGTGCGAAGCTGCGTAACCAGGGTGTCAACCTCCTGAGTGTCCACCTCAAACCGCAGGAGGGAGTAACGAAGAATCTGTTGGCCGCCCTCCATCTCGGGCCAGACCACCTCATGTACTCCGATACGAGTCAACTCTTCTGCATCTCCCTGCCTGCGGACGCGAGCGACGATTTCCAGCTGCGGGTTAATCTCGAAGGCACGCCTTGCCGTGTCCCGGGCGGACCTGGTGTCCCCCGTTGTGATTATAAACATCCGCGCCCTGTCGATACCTGCGTGTTCCAGGCTGGCGTTGCTGGTGCTGGAACCGCTTATTACAAGGAAACCATCTTCCAGGCCTCGCTGGGCGATGTGGGGGTTCAGCTCAATAACTACGAAGGGTACGTTATGCTCACGCAGAGCTTCCGCGACCAGCCGCCCTATGTTGCCCAGACCACACAATACCAGATGCGACGAGAGATCGTTTATCCTGGATGCAACTGTGCTCTGGGCCGGGCTGTAGTCCCGTAACACACTCAATCGTCTTCCAAGCCTTTCCAAGCCCATGATCCCACCCGCAAATAAGAGGGGAGTTAACGCCATGGTTATAACGGTGGAAACCACGATCAGGGTCAGGAACTCCAGGTCCACTATGCCCAGAAGGAAGGCTGCGTCTGCCAGGAAGAAGCTGAACTCTCCAATCTGCATCATCCCCACTCCAGTCAGCAGGGCAGTGTAGGGTAGGTACCCGAAAGCCTTCACCAGTCCGCCTATCAGGACCAGCTTCACGAGCATGACTGCCGAAATAACGATCAGTACGAGGCCGATGTTTTCCACAAGGTACCTGGGATCGGTAAGCATTCCCAGGGATACAAAGAAGACTGCGGCAAAGATGTCCCTTAGGGGTATCACCTCGGAGAGCGCCCGGCGCCCGAAGGGTGATTCGCTGAGGACCAAGCCGGCAGCGAAGGCCCCGATTGCCAGGGTTAGTCCGAAGGCGTCGGTGAGGGCGGCCGCGGCGAAGGTCAATGCCACCACCGTCAAGATAAAGATCTCTCTGGAGCTTAGGATGGGGACCCTGTCCAGCACCCATGGGATTGCTCTGCCTCCCAGGACTACCATCAGCACCAGGATAACCGTAGCTTTGAGCACACCGAATCCCAGGTCCGATAGAGCGGCCGTCCCCTCTCCGGTCAGGGAAGGAAGAATGGCAATCATGGGGATGAAGGCCAGGTCCTGCATGATCAGGATGCCCACCATCACATTGCCATGCACGCTTCCGAGCTCCCCCCGGTCAGCCAGTGTCTTGAGTACCACCATGGTGCTGCTAAGGGAGGCCACCATGCCAAAGACCAAGGCTTGTTGGTATGGCCATCCCAGGTAGAGGGCCAGGGGATACATAAGTCCAATGGTAGCCAGCAGCTGTACGATTCCCCCCAGAACAATGACCCGGCCTGCCCTACGCAGCTCCCTTAGAGACACCTCGACGCCCACTTCGAACAGGAGAAGCACAACACCGAACTCGGCAAGAGTGCGGACCTCTTCCAGGTTGCCGACAGCACCCAGGACGTGGGGTCCCACGATCGCCCCGGCAACTAGGTAGCCCAGCAGGATGGGGAAGCGGAACTGCCGTGCAATAATCCCGCCGGCGAAGCCGCTGGCAAGAATAATTACGATGTCCAGGAACAGAGAGCCGTGCAACAACGTCGGACTTTCAGCGTGTAAAGATTCCGAAAGGTATGATTAGACTTGGTATCAGGTTATCTTACCAAGGGCGAGACGGACGATTAAATGTG
>JAGWBF010000072.1 GCA_021296025.1 Dehalococcoidia bacterium
GACATCGGGAATGCGGACACAGCTATAGCGGCCAACATGAAGAAGGGCATTCTCCAACCCCACGGCTGCATCGAGGTGGAACCGACCATGGACCCCGACCATGTGGCCAACGCTGTCCTGTACATGGCCAGCCTGCCCCTGGACGCCAACGTGCAGTTCATGACAGTTATGCCCACCAAGAAGCCCTTCATAGGACGCGGATAGGGGCTTTGCTAGAACATCACCGTGGGGGTTAATGAAGTGAACTCGAACTTGCAGACGGCTACCCTCGCCGGAGGCTGCTTCTGGTGCGTGGAAGCGGTGTTCGACATGGTTGAAGGGGTGCACAAGGTCGTTTCGGGATACACCGGAGGGCGCACTGACAATCCAAATTACCGGGAGATCTGCACGGGGAGCACCGGCCACGCCGAAGCAGTACAGGTGCAATACGACCCGAAAGTGCTGTCCTATGAGACTGTCCTGGAGCTGTTCTTCGCTTACCATGACCCCACCACCCTGAACCGACAGGGTGCCGATACAGGCACCCAGTACCGCTCGGCCATCTACTTCCACGATGAGGAGCAGGAACGAATTGCCAGGGAAACGGTGCGGAGGCTGGAGGATGCCAAGATCTGGCCCAGCCCCATCGTTACGGAGATAGCCCCCCTGGAGCGTTTCTACGACGCGGAGGGGTACCACCAGTCCTTCTACCGGAACAACCCGGAGCAGATGTACTGCCAGTTTGTCATAGACCCCAAGGTCAAGAAACTCCGCGAGAAGCACTCCGGCCTCCTGAAGGTCGCCGATCGCTAGCAGTCGCTGCTGACCGCCGACAGCTTGACAGGGCATTCGGCTAGCCCTTACCGTTGGATCAAAGGGACCATCACCTGCATGGAGGAATGAGATGGGCAAGCTGAGGCACATAGCATTGACGACGGAAAACCCCGGAAAGGTTGCCGACTTCTACAAGGCTGTCTTCGGGATGGAGGAGCTGAAGCGAGACGCCAAGGGCCAGGTGTTCCTCAGCGACGGGGTCATCAACATGGCTATTCTGAACTTCAAGACCGACGACGATGCCGATGTTGGCGCCCACGGCCCCAACTTCAGCGGAATACACCACTTCGGCTTCTACGTGGAAGACATGGCGAGCTACGCCGAGCGGGTGGAGGAGGCCGGGGGTGAGAGGCTTACGCGCATCGCTGAGCCCGGGACCGGCGGCCTCTTCGGCCACAACACGGGCATGGGTTCGGGTCCCAACTATGCCGAGGTGAAGTTCCGAGGTCCCGACGGTGTCATAATTGACATGTCCGAGTCGGGCTGGGAGGGCATTTCTCTCTGAGGCCTATTGAGTGCACGGGTGCGTCCCTAGTCTCCGAAAACGGCGCCCGTCCACTTCACTTTCACAAGCTGTTAAGCAGGTAGATTGGGGACCACCTCTTCTGCCAGCCTCTGGGCCTGCTCCATCTCGTCGTAAACCACATCCAGAATGATCTCGTCCAAGCCCATGTGCACTAGGTCCGCCAGGCTCTCAGTGCATTCTCCCGGACTTCCGTAGGTCCCCGCCTCCAAGCCCAGGTCCGGGTTGCCGTACATCTTCCCGAAATAGTCTCTCAGGTGACTTCCCGCCCGGTCCTTGTCGTTGTCGACGGCCATGTACACCCGCTTGGATATCTTGAACCCGGCAGGGTCACGACCCTCGGCCTCCAGTTGCCTTTTGAGCAGCTCCAGCTCCTCGGTGAAGCGGCCTGTGGACAGGATGGACGAGCCGGTCCAGCCGTCCCCCATGCGCACAGCACGCTTGATGGCCGACGGGGAGTGGGCCCCGAACCATAAGGGCGGGTGGGGCTTCTGCAAGGGCTTGGGGGTCACCTCCATGTCGTTGAGCTGCAAGACGCGTCACTGGTAGGTCGTCCGTTCCTCGGTCCACAGCTTTTTCATGATATGCACCCCCTCCTCGAAGCGGCTGCCGGCGGTCTTGGCAGCCACGCCGAAGGCGGGGTAATAGGGCTCCTGGGTGAATCCCCCGAAGGCCAGGCCAACGATCAACCTGCCATCACTCAGATGGTCGATGCTGGAAAGACTCTTCGCCAGGATGACCGGGTTCCTCAGCACCGATATGATGATGTTGGAGCCCAGGGTTATCTTCGAAGAGTTGGCTGCCGCGTAGGACAGCAGCACAAGCGGGTCCAGGGCCGGAGGTGTGCCCACCACCCGCTCCATAACCCATGCGCTGTGGAAACCCTTGTCCTCGACCATGGCAAGGTAGCGTCTAAGCATACCCGCGTCAAATCGGTCGCTGGAAAACAACTGGGGAATATTGATGCCGTACTGCATGCTTGCTAACCTTCCTGACGGTACTGAAGTATTCCTCGCGGGCCTTCATCACTGGGTCCCAGGTGAGGTCGCTCCGCTAGGATTCTAGTTGGCTTCCCAGGTTTACTCAAGGGCTAGGGGATGGTGTCCGCGCTCCCGGAGTCCCCGCCTGCATGGTAAAATGCGGGTAACCCGACCGGCGAACAAACTGGGACCAGGAGGTAGGCTATGGGCAAGCTATCCATCGAGGGGATCACCCATTGGGCCATCCCCGTTAACGACATGGAAGAGTCTGTCAAGTTCTATGGCGACATCCTGGGTCTGGAAAACCGCGGCCAGCTGGGCAGGTCCAACATGACCTGTTTCGGCTTTGGCAACACCAACATCCTTCTTTGCGAGCGGAAGGTGGCCGTCGATGACATCGCCGAGAGAGATGACGGAGTCCACTACTCCTTCAACGTCAGCCCCGAAGGCCTATACGAGGCGTGCAAGCTGTTCCAACGCGAGCAGGTGCCCGTGGTGGACCTTCATTACCGGGAAGGAGGCCACTTCCCCGGACGGGAGCTCTACTTCCTGGACCCCAGTGGTAACCGCCTGGAACTGAGGGACGTCTCGTGGGAGAAGGGCATGCCCGAACCTTCCTTCGAAGAGATCGTCCGGTCCTGATGGCCGATGGCGCCGTGACTTCATCGCCCCTAACGGGTGATGCCTACCTGAAGCTGGCCGGGGAGATGGTTCCCCAGGTGCAGGCTGTCGCTGACGAGATCAACCGTACCCGGGAGCTCCCCGAACAGCTCGCCAACACCCTGGCCGACCAGGGGCTGTTCCGGCTGCTGGTCCCCCGCTCCCTGGGCGGGGCTGAGCTGGACTTCCTCCAGTACCTGGCCATCGTGCAGACTTTCGGGGAGGCCGACGGCAGCACCGGCTGGTGCATCAACCAGAACAACGTTTTTGCCACTCACTCAGCCATCATGCCAAAGGAGACAGCCCAGGAGATCTGGCGGGACCAGAGGGCGGTGGTTGCCAATGGACCTCCCTCGCCGGCGAAGGCTGCACCCTGCGACGGTGGCTACCTGCTCACCGGGCGATGGAACTTCAGCAGCGGGTGCCGTCATGCCCGCTGGCTGGCTTCCCTGACCCCCATCGACTACGGTGACGGCCCGCGAGAGCGTCCCGAAGACCTGCGCCTCATGGTGTTCAAGAAGGAAGAAGCCACCATGATAGATGTCTGGGATGTGAACGGGCTGCGTGGCACCGGCAGCTTCAGCTTCGAGGTGAACGGGCTGTTCGTGCCCGAGGTCCGGACCTTCAGCCCCACCGCTACGCCCTGGGACAGCGGCCCCCTGTACATCCTTCCCATCAGCCTGAAGTTCGCATCAGGTTTCGCCTGCGTAGCCCTGGGTGTGGCCAGGGCAGGACTAAATTCCGCCATCGCCCTGGCAGGGGCCAAGACCCCCAGGGGGGACCAGTCGGTGCTCAGCAAGAGTTCCGCCGTTCAGCGCCAGGTGGGCCAAGCTGAGGCCACCTGGTCTTCGGCGAGAGCCTTCTTGCTGGAGGCGGCGGGGTCGGCGTGGGACAGCGCATGCCGGGACGGCATCCTGTCTGTGGAGCAGCGCATACGACTCAGACTGGCCGCCACCAACGCCATCCGCATGTCGGCTGACGTGGTGGATATCGCCTACAACATCTGTGGCGCCGACGCCATTTTCGGCTCCAACCCCATACAACGTCGCTTCCAGGACATCCACGTGATCACCCAGCAGATACAGGGACGTATGGCCCACTACGAGACCGCCGGCCAGTTCTACCTGGGCCTGGAACCCGAGGGCCTGTACTAGCCCATTACACAACAAACAGACGTCAACAAGGAGGGAACGGTGAGGCCTAACAAGATCAAAGAGATGTGGAAGCAGGGGAGACCCGTTACCGCGGGCTGGATATCGTCGGGGAGTCCGTACGTTGCCGAAGCAATGGCCAATGCCGGCTACGATGCTCTGATCATCGATATGCAGCATGGCATGGGCGTGACCCCAGATGTGGCGATTGCATGCCTCCAGGCCATCTCTACCACTGAGACAGTACCCATGGTCCGGATGGCATGGAATGACCCCAAGGAGATCCAGTTCGTCCTGGACGCCGGAGCATACGGCATCATCGTTCCCCTAGTGAACAATCATGAAGACGCAGTGCGGGCGGCAGGGGCTTCCAGGTATCCGCCCCTGGGGTACCGGAGCCTAGGCCCCAACCGGGCCCGATTCTACGGAGGCCCAGACTACTTGCAGCACGCCAACGACGAGATCATCGTCCTGGTAATGATCGAGACCATGGAAGCGGTAGATAACCTGGATGTGATAGCCAAGGTGCCGGGTATCGACGGGTTCTATATCGGCCCAGGAGACCTGGCTGTCTCCTTGGGTCTCACGCCGGGGCCTACCGCAGTTCAAGACCCCCGCCATGCAGGAGCATGCCAGCGAGTGCTGGATGTGGCCAAGGATACAGGGCTGGTGCCGTGCCACCACGGCTCCAACGCCGAGGAAGCGGTCAGGCTCTATGCCCAGGGGTTTATGATGTGCCAGCTTGGGAGCGACATGAACATGCTGAACGCCGCTGCCGCCGCCGCTGTTAGGACCGTATCAGCAAGCTGACGTAGGGATTGACCCCAAGTCCAAGGATATCTCCTGCAGATTCTGTGCAGCGGAGGAGACTGCTGAGTGCCCTTTACGTCCCGATTTGCGGGCCGGGGGTGCAGGCTTTGCGCAGCAGCTCGATGGCCGAGAGGATAGCCAGGTAGCTGGTCTTGGGATTGTTTGGGTGGGGGCGGTTCTCGAAGCTCAGGCGCATTACTCCGAAGCTCCCCTTGGCTTCGATCTCGTGAACGTTACCCGGCGCCTTGGGGTCGGCGATCACTTTCATTTTGGTCTTGTCGGGGCCCAACCCGGCCAAGCTAAGGGTCGCGGCCACGTTGGTGTTGGCGGGGAACAGCTTGACTCCGTCGACGGCAGGGCCTTCGTAGATGACCTCGGGAGCGGTGATCTCCTTGCCTTCCCAGTCGGCGAAGCCCGGAGACCCCTTCAGTCCCTCGGGAGGCTTGGTCGTGATGATGGCCACCTCTTCCAGGAGACCGCCTCCGGCCCGGATGGCATCTATGCCGCCGATTGCGCCCGAGGGGGCCAGGAGCTTCCTGCCCTTTGCGCCGGCTAGCTCGCTCAGACGGGCCATCAGGGCTGGGTCCAGCAGGGCACCGGTGCTCATCACCATAAGGTCTCTGCCCTTCTCCAGCACACGTTCGGCATGGGCCCTCACCGCAGCACCGGAAGCGCATTCCACGACTAAATCCAAGCCGGATACGTCGAGAAACTCATCTATATCTCCATGGAAGAGACCAGGATCGTTCAGCTCCGACGCCAAGGATGTGCCCTGACTATCCTCCACATCGAACAGGGCGACCACCCTGGCTCCGGGGACATCGCCCGAATGGATGGTCATAGCCATGTCTCTGCCTATGGCCCCACAGCCGATCAAGCCTACTCCAACCTGCGAACGCTGTACCATGATGACTCCTCTTAGGATCGCTGCCTGGCGAACTTGTCGATTCCTCCCACGTCGCCCAGGCCCACGTAGATGTTGCCCTGGGAATCCACCCAGCTCCCATGACCGGGCCCGCGGCAGTCAAAGCGCGCAAGCACCTTGCCCGCCGTGTCCAGGACGCTGACCCTGGCTGGCCCGTCGTTTACCCTGCCCTCGCTCACGTAGAGCACGCCATCGCCGTCGGCGGAGATGTCCATGGGCCTCTGGATGTCCGTCCACATCTCCAGGTACTCTCCAGACATATCGAACACCTGGATGCGGTGGTTCTCCCGGTCGCAAACAAACACCTTATCTTGGGATACCAGCAGGCTGTGGGGCAGATGGAATTCTCCCGGAGAATGCTTGCCCGGCTGGCCCCAGGACGCCAGCAGCGCGCCATTGTTGTCGAAGCGGTGCACCCGGGCGTTACGGTAGCCGTCGGATACGTACAGGTCTCCGGTTGGACTGGGAACGATCTCGCTGGGATAGTTGAAGGGCCCAGCCGCCCTGGGCACCAGCTCCCCTGGCACCTCGCAGCCCGTGTCCGAGTGGACGCCGTGCCGCCCAAGCATTTGGACAGGCTTCCCGTCAAGGGTGTATAGAATGCAGACTGAGCTGTCCCGGTCGGTCAAATAGACCATGTCTTCGGCGATGTGGATGCCGTGGGCAAAGAGGAAGGCGCCGTTGCCCCAGGAGTTGACCAGGTTTCCCTCCCGATCAAATACAAGGACCGGGGGATCCTTGCGTTGGAAAGCATAGACCCGGTCCTGGGAATCGGTGGCCACGGCGCTGACCATGCCGAAGGTCATGCCTTCAGGCAGACTGGCCCAGTCCTCGCAGACATCGTAGGTGTACTCGCCCGATCCAACGCTAACCATTGCACGGGTACCTCCTCAGGTCAGGATGGCCGGACCGCTTCCGGCGTCAGAACACATCGAGGGTAAACCTGGGACCCTCGGGAGACTCCTTGAAGTCCAGTACAGAGTTTTCAAGCTGATGGATCAGGTCATGGCCTACCAGGAGTATCTTTCGCCCCTCGTAGTCGATGGTGTGGTCATCCTCCTGCTCGGAATCGATCACGATTCCGAAGTCCCCTGCCCCGGTCCAGACAGGCGGAATGGCCAACCTCAGGTATTTCCCCGGTTCCAGCTCCTTGGTGGACAGGATGCGCACGAACTCTTCCTTGGCGCTGTCTGTGACGGTGACCATAGGAGGCTCTCAGGACCTGCACCGGGGAACAGAGGCCCCTACTGCTGGTCTTTCTGCGCCTCCAGGTCCAGGGATGCGGAGTTGATGCAGTATCTCTGGTGGGTGGGGGCTGGCCCGTCGTTGAACACGTGTCCCAAATGGGCTCCGCAGGACTGGCACATCACCTCGACGCGTCTCATACCATGGGAAAGGTCCCACTCTTCCTTGATGTTCTCCCGGTCGATGGGATCCCAGAAGCTGGGCCAACCGCACCCGGAATCGAACTTGGTTTCCGACGAAAACAGGGGCTCGCCACAGCAGATGCACTTGTAAGTCCCGTCTTCTTTGCAGTCCCAGTACTTTCCCGTGAAGGGCCTCTCGGTGGCCTTGTTCTGGGTGACCTCGAACTGCTCGGGGGTCAGCCTTTCCCTGTACTCTTCGTTGCTCATAGGGCCTCCGGTGGTGTTGGCTTTTGCATGATACCCGATTCCCCTGGGGACGGCAACGAAGGGGGATTCCAAGTGTACTTGAGTCGACCCAAGGGGGTAAAATGCTGTAACTGGACCAACGAGGAGTCGTGAAGGACTTCGAGGAAAGGGGCGCCTTACTTTGGAATTCGTTAGCAATGAGTAGATAATCCAGTAGGCCCGAAACAACATTAAACAGGGAGCTTGGGACTATGTGGTGGGAGGAGCCGACTCTGAGACCACCCTGAGGAGGAACCGTCGGGCATTCGACAAGATAGCTTTCAGACCCCGGGTGCTGGTGGATGTCAGCAACGTCGATCCGTCCACCACATTCCTG
>JAGWBF010000073.1:0-3580 GCA_021296025.1 Dehalococcoidia bacterium
GGCCCGCTTCTCGGCTATGATCCGTGATATCTCCACGAAAGGGTAGGGGGCAAGCTTGCCTAGTCGGTCGGAGTACTTCATTTCACCTGCTCATGTTGGGTAGAGATTGGGGTATTCCTCTTTTGCAGAGGCATCGTTACGTTAACCCACACGTAGTGGTTTATCAGGGTGGCCAGGGTATAGGACACACGGATTCCAATCTTTTGGGAGATGTTGTCGGCGGGATCGGTGATGCCACGCCTCCCGGCATCAGCCAGGAGTCTAAGTGCCAGCTTCCGCATCTTTACGAGGTAGTCGGCGTAGTCAGGGGCCTTTTCGCTGTACCCATAGACCTTGCGAATCGGAACATCCCACATAACACAAAGCTGGGGTTGGATGACGCCCAGGTACTTGGAGGCGCCGGTTGGGCCGAAGTGCTTGACGCTGCTGAGCTCTTGGAACACACTCTGGACGGCGTCCAAGCTGCCCGATTCCAGGGAGTCTCCCTCCAGTCGCACATCTCGCAGATGGTCGTTGGTCTTGGTGTGGCTGCTCAGCACAGCTTCCAGGTGAGGAAGGGTACTATATCGCGTGCGGTTGCTCCAGGAGTTAACGAACTTGGTCAGCCTGAGGACCGAATCCTTGTCCGGGTTGGTAATCAGCCTCTCCCGGAAGCAGGCCTTGTACACCTCTTCGTAGGTGCTGTTGTAGCCCCTGGCATGGTACTTGGCCTCCGCCTTTTCGACCTTTGCTAGGGTAACACGGGATAGCTGGTCTGGGTTCACCACTCGCCGCTGAAGACCTCCTCGGCAGGCCCTTCCATGAAAACCTCGCCTGCACCGTCCCACTCGATGGAAAGGGTGCCTCCGGGAAGGGTTATGTCAATCCTGTCTCCGCCCTTCCCCATCAGTCTTGCTATTGCGGCTACCGCTGAGGCCCCCGATCCACAGGCCATGGTCTCGCCTGATCCTCGCTCCCACACCCTCACTTTTGCATGTCCAGGGTCGATCAGATTCACGATTTCAAAGTTGACCCGGCGAGGGAACATGGGATGGTGCTCAACCTGGGGGCCTATGTTGTGAAGGTGATACTCCTCAACGGACTGGTCGATGAAGGCAACAGCGTGGGGATTGCCCATGGATACAAAGCTGAGATTTAGGTGGGAGCCGTCGATATCAACGGGATAGTTCAACACCGCCGCTCCGATGGTCCGTTCAGGAGCCCTTTCCAGGACTACCGGGACCTCAGCCGGATCGAACCGAGGTTCTCCCATGGCAACCCGGGCCGAGACCACGCTTTCGCCCTCCATACGAGGAACTATGGTACGAATGCCGGCCAGGGTCTCCACGCTGAGCCCCGACTCGCCCGGTCTGGCTATGTTTCGTTCGATGGCGTACTTGGCAAAGCAGCGAATGCCGTTGCCGCACATCTCCCCTTCAGAGCCGTCGGCATTGAACATACGCATCCGCAGGTCCGCCATATCCGAGTCCAGGACCAGGATTATGCCGTCCCCTCCGATGCCGAAGTGCCTGTTGCTCATAGCCCGGGACAAGGCTGGCCAATCTTCGTCCATCTGGCGGGCATCAATATAAATGTAATCGTTGCCTGCCCCATGCATCTTGGTGAACTTCATGATTCAGTCGTATCCCCTTGGGGCCTATTCTAACACGGCGGCAGCTTCACTTTGCAAAAACCTACGAACGGTCGCCGTAGCTAGTGACTCCAGATCGTCGCCAACTCTTAGCCATGTGATGCGAGGGTCGTTTCGTCGGAACCAGGCATACTGGTGCCGGGCAAGACGGTGGGTGTTGAACTTGATCTGCAGATTGGCTTCCTCCAAGGATAGCCCACCCTCCAGGTAGCTGATTACCTCTTGATACCCGATGCCGGACATGCTGGGAAGTGTCGGAGAATATCCCGCTGCCAGGAGGCTTTCCACCTCGGCCACCAGCCCCATAGCGAACATCTCGTCCACTCTGTCGTCTATGCGCCTGTACAGGTCTTCCCGGGAGGTGTCCAGACCAAGCACCAGTTGGTGGTACCGGCCCGGCTGCCTGCTTCTCAATTCCGCCGCAGGCTTGCCGGTGGAGTGGTAGATCTCCAGGGCGCGGACAATCCTTCGTACGTTCCGGTAATCTATCTTCTCCGCACTCTCCGGGTCCACCAGCTTTAGGTTGTTATGTAAAACCTGGGGCCCTTCGGTTGTCGCGATGTTCTCCAGTTCCCTCCTCAGCTCCTCATCGGCTTCGACCTGGGGGGCTTGCCATCCTTCCAGAAAACCCCAAAGGTACTGCCCCGTTCCCCCGACCAGTATGGGCAGCAGGCATCTGTCCTGGATATCTGCGACCGCCTCTTTCGCCATCTGCAAAAAGACAGTGAGGCTGAATTCCTCGTTTGGGGATATGCAATCGACGAGGTGGTGGGGCACCCTAGCCCGCTGCTCGGCCGTGGGTTTTCCGGTGCCTATATCCATAGAGAGGTACACCTGCCGGCTGTCCGCGCTGACGATCTCGCCTCGAAAGGTGCCCGCCAGGTGCAGGGCAAGGCTGCTCTTGCCTATTGCCGTAGGCCCCACAATGGCAACAAGAGGAAGGTCACTCATGAGTGTACAGACCGTTCATACACCGTTCACACAATGTAAGAGATTACCCGCCTCGATATGGCCTTAGGGTGCTGGGGAGGGACTGAGGGCCAAGTGGTGCTACCGGTGAGCGACCTGGCCGGTGATGTTGGCGATCTCGACGAACTCATTGGCCCGCAGGCTGGAACCGCCGCACAGGGAGCCATGGACCCCTTCTATGGATGCGAACTCAGAGGCGTTTTCGGCGGTCACGCTCCCGCCGTACAGCAGTGGAACGCCAGAGGCCGCGGCATTGCCGTGGGTGAGGCAAAGACTCTCAAATATGGTGCCGGCGATTACCTCGCGAGCCACGTCCGGGGTTGCCGCCAGCCCGCTACCTATTGCCCAAACCGGCTCGTAGGCCACTACCAGCTCGCTGATGTCGCTTATGTCTGTCAGGCAGGCGCTCACCTGGGCATCGATTACGTCGTCGGCCTCGCCGTGCTCACGCTGCTCCCGGGTCTCGCCGACACAAAGTATAGGCCTGATCCCGGAGGTGAGGGCCGCCTTCACCTTGAGGTTGATCAGCTCGTTGGTCTCGCCGAAGTACAGCCTTCTCTCGGAGTGCCCCAGGATCACGTACCGGCAGATTCCCGATAACATCGTCGCCGACACCTCGCCGGTGAATGCGCCCTTCCCTTCATGATGCATGTTCTGGGCGCCGATGCTGACCTGGCTTCCCTCCATCACTTCGCGAACAGCGTGGAGGGAGACGAAGGGTGGGCAAATGACGACATCCAACGGGGGGATGGGGTCCAGGGAGCTCCTGATCTCCGTTGCCAGGGCCCGGGCCTCCGCAACCGAGGTGTTCATCTTCCAGTTTCCTACCACCATGGGACGGGGCATCAAAATCCTCGCGGTCCGGCCAGGGTAGTCGTGCCCTGCTTAGGCGCCGTACTTGGTCAGCTTGCCTGCGTGGGCCAGAGCCAGCAGCATTATATGGGTGGCCGGGAACCTCCCCAAGCTGCCGGTGCCACAGCT
>JAGWBF010000073.1:3613-11297 GCA_021296025.1 Dehalococcoidia bacterium
AAGGGAACGGGATGCCAGCTATGGGCAGCCATAATGGCCGGAGTGGCATGATCCCCGGCGACGATGAACACGTCCGGCTTCAGCTGGAGTATTCTGGGTATGTAGGAGTCCAGCTCCTCCAGGGCTGCAACCTTTCCGGAGAAGCTGCCATCTTCACCGGCGGCATCCGACGGCTTGTAGTGAATGTAGAAGTAGTCATTGCTGGCGTAGTGCTGATAGAGGGTGTCAACCTCTTCGGCGAAGGTACGACCGGTGCCGACCACCTCCATTCCTGCGATCGAAGCGAGGCCCCGGTACATGGGATAAGAGGCAATGGCAATGGGAGAAAGTTTGTAGGAAGTCGCCATGGAAGGCAGATTGGGCGGGCCGGCGAACCCCCTGAGGAGCACCATGTTCGCTCGTTCTTCATCCTTCAGGCTCTCCCGTGCCTGGGCCACGAACCGGTTGGCTACCTGGGCTGTCTTGGAGCCCTCGGGTGATGCGGGGAGGACATCCAAAGGTGCCTCGCGGACTCGCTGGGGGTCTGTCTCGGTTACCTGGTCGCTCAGACCTTCTCCGCTCATGTGCAGTAGGAATCGATAGCCCTCAACCGGATACACCCTGACGTCCGCTCCTTCGACGTTTATCTGGTCTAGCCTATGGCAAAGGGGCGCCGATACTTCGGTGGGGATGCGTCCGGCCCTGCGGTCCGACAGCAGCCCCTGGGAATCTATGGTGCAGAAGTTACCCCTGGCGGCGACCTGACCTTGCTTAAGGTCTATTCCCACGCCGAGGGATTCCAGGGCGCCCCTGCCGATTTTGTATTTCAGGGGGTCGTACCCGAAGAGGGCCAGGTGCCCCGGGCCGCTTCCGGGAGTCACTCCGGGAAGAACGGGCAAGGTGAGGCCGCAGGAGCTTATGCCAGCAAGTTTGTCCAGGTTGGGTGTGTGGGCGGTCTCCAGCTCCGACAAGCGGGTCTCTCCATTGGGAAGTCCACCCAGACCATCGACCACCAGCATGACGATTTTGGAAGGAGTGCTAACGCTGCACTCATCCAGCACTTCCGCGCCTATCATGGCCTTCCTTTCAGTTAAGCATCAGGTATGGCAGCCAGGCCGGGCAGTTCTTTCCCTTCGAGGAACTCCAGGGAGGCCCCGCCGCCGGTGGATACGTGGGCCATCCAATTCGCCAGATCCATCTCCTCCACAACCTCCGCCGTGGACCCTCCTCCTACGATGACAACACCCTCGGAGCATGCCAGGCCGGAAGCTATCGTCCGTGTTCCCTGGGAAAAGGGGGCGTACTCGAACACACCCATCGGTCCGTTCCAAACGACAGTCTTGCACTCTTTCAGGCTAAGGGCGAAGGCTTCGGCGGTAGTTGGGCCGACGTCCATAACATGCCATCCGTCAGGCACTTTGTCCACGGACACACTCTTTATATTCTGTGCATCGCCCCCAAACTTGTCTGCCACTATCACATCGGTGGGCAGATGCACCGACATGCCTCGCCTTTCAGCCCTCTCCAGGATACGCCGGGCGAATCCAACATCGTCTTCATTGGCTTTGGAAGCTCCGGCAGAGTAGCCCTGCGCCTGGAGGAAGGCATTGGCCATGCCACCTCCTATAAAAAGCCTGTCCACCCTGGTCAGGAGGTTGTCCAGTACCCTTATCTTGTCCTCGACCTTTGCGCCGCCAAGCAGGGCGGCCAAGGGTCGGTCTGGGCTGCCTAGCACTTTCCCAAGCATCTTCACCTCCTGCTGGACCAGAATTCCAGCAGCAGTGGGTAACAGGTGAGGGACTCCCACGGTTGAAGCATGGGCCCTGTGAGCGACAGCAAAAGCATCCATCACAAAGAGGGCGGCTAAGCGGGCTAGACCACGGGAGAAGTCCGGGTCGTTTGCCTCCTCACCTGGGTGAAACCGTAGGTTTTCCAGCACGAGAACATCTCCGCGGTCCAGGGAGGATATCGCATCTTCCACAGGGGGGCCGATGCAGTCACCGACACAAACGGCCTCCGTCCCCAGCATCAACGAAAGCTGCTCACCAACGGGTGCCATCCGCAAGCCTTCGACCACCTTGCCCTTGGGTCTGCCCAGGTGGGAGCAGATGATCGTGCGCGCCCCCTTGCTTCTCAGGTGGTCAATGGTCGGGAGGGATGCCTTGAGGCGATGGGTGTACTGGGCTAGGCCATCGATTCCCTGCTCGATGGGCACATTGAAATCGACCCTTACGAGAACACGCGCACCTGTAACATCGATGTCATCCAGTCCCCGCTTTGCCACCGCTAAATGGCCTCCAAGGTTATGTGATGGGCGACATCCCTCAGGCTTTGAGGGTCTCCCAGCATGGTCAGACTTGCTAGGCAACTTTCAGCCTGACTGTAGTGTCCTGCCGCAACCTCTAGAGACTGGCTCCTAGCATCGACGCTATCCAATATAGCCAGAACACGGGCTATGTCGTCGGGTTCCAACACCCGCTTCCTGTAGATGTTGTCCAGCTCCCGGCTAGAGGCAGCATCGCCATTTCCCACTATGTGGACGACGGGGAATAGCTTCTTCTTGCCAAGAAGGCGGTCCGAAGGCTCACCATTTCCGTTCTTTGGCCACAGCATTTCGATATCCTGGATGATGTGGACCGCCACACCCAGGCTGCGACCGAACTCCCTGAAGCCATTGATGGTTGCGGCGTCAGCATCAGCCGCCACGGCTCCCAGGGCGGCGCCACAGGACACAATGGCGCCGGTCTTGGAAGAAGCCATCTTCAGGTACAGGTCTGTGCTTATGTTGGCACGGTCTTGTAGAGACAGGTCCAGGTGCTGCCCTTCGCACAGCTCCAGGCAGCTTTGGTCCAGCAGGCGCAGCCCGTCGATAGTGCTCTCGACGGACAGGCCCTGGTCGGCTAGGTCCATGAGGCTGAGGCGGGCAAGGGCATGCATCCCGTCTCCGGCGTTGATGGCCTGCCCGGGACCCCAGAGCCACCACACTGACGGCCTTCCATCTCTTTGAGGACTTCCTGCCTGCACATCCTCATGGATCTGGATGAATCCGTCGACCAGTGCCATGCAAGCCGCTGATGGCAAAGCCTGCTCGAAGGTGCCGGTAAGGCTGGAGCAAACGGCTAGAGGCAGGGAGGCAAGATGCTGGCCTGCCGGAGGAGCGGTGGTGGGAGAGCCGCTTTCGTCAGCCCAGCCCATCTGGTAAGCCAGCACCTGGTAGAGGATGCCCTCTTTTCCCTCCATGTTGCGGCGCAGCTTGGCTTGAAGGGCTGCCCCATACTCCCGCAGGGGGGTGTTGGATGTCGATGACATTCGGTCTCCGGATGCGGAAAACTTACCTGGAGTTCACAGGCCGGACTATCCGGCTGGTACCAGTGACAGATTGCACAGGGATTCGATGCATGAGATGTCCAGATCGCCAGCCCGCACTAGGGTGGGAGTCTTGGTGGTAAGGTCGAGCACTGTGGATGCCGTGCCCGAGGGCGCAGGCCCCTCTTCAACTACATAGTCCACACGGCCGTCTAACGCCTGTTCGACTTCCTGCCAGGAAGACGGATCGGCCCCTCCGCTTATGTTGGCGCTGGTGCCTGTAACGGGGCCCCCGAAGCCCTCGATCATAGCCAGGGCAACCGGGTGGTTAGGCATCCTCACCCCCAGGGTGTCCCTTCCCCCGCTGACAAGGTCAGGGACGTCTGGCGACCGTCTCAGGATGATAGTGAGGGGGCCTGGCCAGAAGCTGGCGGCCAGTTCCGACGCGATGTCAGGGACTTCAATGGCTACCTTGGAGAGGTCGTCTGGGGAGGCGATAAGCACCGGCATTGGCATACCGGTGGGCCTTTCCTTGATGGTGAAGACCCGCTCGACTGCAGGGGTGCAGAAAACGTCGGCAGCCAGCCCATAAAGGGTGTCAGTGGGGAAAGCCACCACGCCGCCGGAGCGTAGAACCTGGACTGCCCTTTCCGTTCCCCGGGAGCTAACAGCTTCCATCACCAGACTTGCCGTTGACCCCTTCCAGCCGATGAAATAGGATTCCTTGACCGAGTATAGCACAGGTGCTAAGCTTGGGTCGAACCTTCAGGCGGAGGTTGGGCGAGCGTGACGGAAGGCAGCAACCTTTCCCCCAGTCGGCGCATTTCTACCACGGGCGATGTCGAAGTTTCAACTTACCTTGGAATCGCCAGCGCTCAGAAGGGCACCGAATCAGAATCTGAACAGCCATCCGGGACCATCGATGAAGGCGTCCTGATAGTTGACTTTGGCTCCCAGTACAGCCGACTCATCGCAAGGCGGGTCAGGGAGCTAAAGGTCTATTGCGAGATAGTAGCTCCGGATGCTTCCTGGGAGCAAGTCAGCCACACCAACCCAAGGGGAGTGATCCTTTCGGGTGGTCCTGCCAGTGTCTATGATGATGAAGCCCCTTTGGCTCCCCCGTGGGTGTACGAGCGCAACATACCAGTGCTGGGCATCTGCTACGGAATGCAGGTGCTGGCCCACCAGCTGGGAGGCCGGGTTATACCCGGCCAAAGGCGGGAGTACGGCCACGCCGTGCTGTACCAGAACATCCCCGATTCGGTGATCTTCGCCAACCTGCCCCCGGCCCTGCCGGTGTGGATGAGCCAGGGGGACCAGATAGAGCAACTCCCCCCCGGATTTGCGTCGCTGGGTTACACAGACAACTCTCCCATAGCGGTAATGGGAAACGACAGCAAGATATTCGGCCTGCAGTTTCATCCCGAAGTGGTGCACACTGAGCAGGGGAAGGCCTTCTTGGAGAACTTCCTGTACAGGGTGTGCGGATGCAAGCCGACATGGACCTCTTCGAATTTCGTCAACCGGGCCGTAGATTCCATTGCCGAGCAGGTAGGCGACGGCAAAGTCATCTGTGCCCTGTCCGGGGGCGTGGACTCCACCGTCACTGCTACCCTGGTGCATCAGGCCATAGGCAATCAGCTCACATGCATCTTCGTCAACAATGGCCTCCTTAGAAGGGAGGAATCCGAAAGGGTGCTGGGAGTCCTGGGTAGAAACCTCCAGTTGAACCTGGTCCATGTGAATGCTGAAGAACGCTTCTTGGGGCGTCTTACCGGGGTCATTGATCCGGAAGAGAAGCGAAAGCGAGTGGGCGAAGAGTTCATTAGGGTTTTTGAGGAAGCCGCTTCGGAATTGGAGGGCACCGAGTTCCTGGCCCAGGGCACGCTCTACCCGGATGTTATCGAAAGCAGGACGTCCGAGAACAAGGCGGCCTCCAGGATTAAGACCCACCACAACGTTGGCGGGCTACCATCCAACATGAAGCTTAGACTTGTGGAACCCCTCAGGTATCTGTTCAAGGATGAGGTGCGGGATGTGGGTCTGGCCCTGGGGCTGCCGCCCGAGATGGTGAACCGCCAACCCTTCCCGGGGCCGGGGCTGTCCATAAGGATTATCGGGGATGTTACCAAGGAGAAGCTGGAGATCCTCAGGGCCTGCGACTGGATCGTTATGGATGAGATCAAAGGCGCCAATCTTTATGACCAGCTTTGGCAGAGCTTCGCAGTGCTCACCGATAGTCGCAGCGTAGGAGTTATGGGCGACTTTCGCACTTATAGACACGTTGTTGCCATTCGCGCCGTGAACAGCGAGGATGCCATGACCGCCGACTGGGTACGCCTTCCTTACGAGGTGCTGGCCAAGATATCCAACCGCATCGTCAACGAGGTTCCCGAGGTGAACAGGGTGGTGTACGACATCACCGCCAAACCTCCCGGGACAATTGAGTGGGAGTAGGTCCAGCGATTTCTGCGAAGGCGCACTTTGGAACCAATGATCCCTGGTCTGCTGGCCTCGTTCCTGCAGGCTGTCTTTCTGTATCCCTGGGAGCGGTGTGATGAAGGTGATGGTGATAGGCTCGGGGGCTAGAGAGCATGCCTTGGTGTGGAAGCTCAATGCCAGCCCTCAGGTTGACTCCATTATCACGGTCCCCGGCAACGGCGGCACATCTTCCCTTAGCGCCAACGTTGCGGCCCCGCTCACTGACCTTGCAGGGCTGGCGGCCATTGCCCACAGTCACGATGTAGATTTCACTATCGTGGGGCCGGACAATCCTCTGGCCGACGGTGTGGTCGATCTGTTCCAGGAGCAAGGCTTGCCTGTGTTCGGCCCCAGCCAGGAAGCTGCCCGCATCGAATGGAGCAAGTCCTTCGCCGGCAAGCTGATGGAGGACAACAGCATCCCCCATCCCGCACGAAGGGTGTTTGATCAGTACGCTAACGCTCGAGATTATGTAAACAAACATAGCGGGCCTATCGTTGTGAAGGCCGATGGATTGGCCCTGGGCAAGGGAGTCTTCGTATGCTCTGACCAGGAGGAAGCCCTTGGGGCGTTGGATCAGTGCATGGTAGCCAGGACCTTTGGGACGGCCGGAGATAGGGTTGTGTTGGAGGAGTACCTGGAGGGGCAGGAAGTCAGCGTGTTCGCCTTCTCCGATGGAGCAAACATCTCCCCGCTCATCGCAGCCTCCGACCACAAGCGCATTCGTGATGGCGACAAAGGGCCGAACACGGGAGGTATGGGCAGCTATGCCGTACCCGAGTTCTGGAAGAAGAAGCTGGAGCAGGAAGTTGGTGACACCCTCGTGGCCCCGACCATCAATGCCCTGGCCGAGCTTGGTACCCCCGTCAAAGGGATGCTCTATGCCGGCCTGATCGTTACACCTTCTGGCCCGCGTGTCCTGGAGTTTAATGCCCGGTTCGGAGACCCGGAGGCCCAGGTGATCCTTCCTCTGCTGGAGACGGACCTGCTGGACGCCGTGGTGGCATGCGCCGACGGCAACCTCGGTAGAATGGACGTTTGCTGGCGCAAGGGAAGCTGCGTGGGCGTGGTCCTCGCTTCTCCTGGGTACCCAGGAGACTATGCGACTGGGTACGAGATAGATGGGTTGGGCGATCTGGATGAGGATGTACTAGCCTTTCATGCCGGGACGATGCTGGAAAGCAGACCGACCGGCGATGTGCTGGTGACCAGCGGGGGCCGGGTGATGACTATAGTGGCCCAGGGGTCTAGCCTCGAGGAAGCCATAAGGAAGTGATATGACAACGTCGGCAGGGTCAGCTTTCCCGGCGTCCAGTACCGAAGCGACAACGCCGCTCCAGGCGACTCAGTGGTGCGATGACAGGCCGCCCAGAGTCGATAAAAGATCCGACGGTCACGGCACTCGTTCTAAAGGGAAGGCCCCCTATAGCGAGTCTGGTGGGGGCGTATCGTGCCCAGCTGCCGTTCATGTCCCCAATGGACCGTTGGGACCGCCTCTCCCAGTTCCGAGGATGGCTCCAACAGGACGGTCTACCCAACTTGTCCACGGAGCAGGCCCACATCCTGTACTCCGCCAGCGGCGGCCGCAAAATGAAGGAGTTCAAGACCAATACCGTGGACGAGATCCGGGACTCCATCGACTTCCTGCTGTACGACCCTCTGAGCCTGGACGGCCGCTTCTCAGAGTGCGTAGACCCTGAAGGCGCCTACACGCTCAAAGGATCCGGCAAGGGATTCGTCTCATACCTGCTATGCGTGTGCTATCCCCAGTTATTCGGGCACTGGTCGTCCTACTCAGACAGGTCTCTGTCTCTGCTGGGCATAGCCCGCCCCAAGGCGCGTAAGCTGGTCCAGGGTCAGGGCACAACTTATGTCCAGTACCTTGATCTGCTCTGGTCGGTGAGAAGGGCAGCAGGCA
>JAGWBF010000074.1 GCA_021296025.1 Dehalococcoidia bacterium
ATCCGGTGTTAAATGTGAGATTGGAGCCGGGATGAGAGTTGGGGAGTCCGTGGGCGCCGCAAAGGAGCTCGGCGTTGGTTCCGTCGCCTCCGTGGGTTTCGCAGGCACAGGGGTTGCCCTCGGTGGCGCTGTCGCTTGTTCTACGCTACAGGCTGCCAGGACGATAACGACAACCAAGCATAAGAGGATGACCAGCGACTTCGGTCCAACTCCAAAGAGTCCCGCAGAGCATTCGCTCATGGACACCATTCTGTAGTTCACGCGGATGGAGGTCAATGATGCATTGGGATGGCGCCTAGAAGCTATGTCAAAGCTTGATTTACTGCCGAAGCCGGTACCTGAGCTATGCACACGACAACTGAATCAGTCCTATGTAGTTGGGCACTTTTTCGCATCGCACCAGAATCGCTCGGCACTTACCGTATCGTTGAAAAGGTCTCGCCCTTTCACTTCATCGTCCACTGCCACACATCTCCCCATAATCTCAACCGAATCGGACTTGCGCTCTCCTTTTCAACCCTCTTCTGTCTTGAGGTGGTTTTTATGGGACTTCGTACTGGAACTCTATGCCCACGGGACAGTGGTCTGAACCCATGACTTCCGGCAGTATGAAGGCGTTGCTTATATTTTCCCTGAATCCTTCGTTGGCGAAGAAATAGTCGATGCGCCACCCCACGTTCCGGTCCCTGGCCCGGGTTATCATGTCCCAGTAGGAGTAGTTCCCAGGCTGGTCGTTGAACATGCGGAAGGTGTCCACGTATCCGTGGTCCAGGAACTTGTCCAACCATGCCCGCTCCAGAGGCAGGAAGCCTGATGTGTTCTCGTTTTCCTTAGGGCGAGCCAGATCGATGGCCTTGTGGGCGGTGTTCACATCCCCGCACACCAGCACGTTCTTTCCTTGCGCCTTCAGCCCCTCGGTGAACGCAAGGAAAGCATCGTAGAAGTCCATCTTGTAGTCCAGCCGTTCCTGGGAAGAGCGTCCGTTGGGAAAGTAGATATTCAGCAGCACAAAGTCGCCGTAGTCAGCGACGATGGTGCGCCCCTCTTTGTCGTAGGTCTCGTTGCCAAAGCCGTAGCTGACGTCTTGGGGAGGCACCTTGGTGTAGAGCGCGACCCCGCTGTAGCCCTTCCGCTCCCCGCTGCAGTAGAAGGCATGGTACCCCGGAATGTTGGTGAGGGACTCGGGCAGCTGTTCAGCCCAGGCCTTGGTCTCCTGAATGCAGAGGATGTCGGGGGATTCACCGGCGAACCAGTCCAGGAACCCTTTCTTCAGGACAGCCCTAACGCCATTTACGTTCCACGATAGTGCCCGGGCATGTTGCACCGATACCCCCTTCCTGAGCGCAGGCTCCGATTAGTTCCACCGGTTAGTTGCATGGTCGCCTGTCGCGCCTAGTCTAAGCCATCCAAGCCAAGGGTACAATTCCTGTAATCAACCAACGCGAAATAGTCGTGAAGGGGACGCCGTGTCAGAATGGTTTGACCCTCGCTTTGGGCGGTGCTAAAATCCCGTCCGCCAAGAAAAGGCCTTGCATAACCCCTGCCCTCCTAATCTCTCTTTGAATTGAGGGAGCTTTGAAGCTAACAGCGCCTGCCCCCACCCTAGCAGACAACATCCTCCCAGCATGGAATCCCGACAGCAAGCTCGCCCGCTTAGCCCACGATGCGGTGCTCGTGCTCGCATTCACGGGGCTCGTCATCTTCTGTGCCCAGATCATTGTTCGCCTGCCCTGGACTACAGTGCCGATAACGGGCCAGACCTTCGCCGTGCTAGTCACCGGCGCGGCGTTGGGACCCTGGCGCGGCGCTTCGTCTCTGACCCTGTACATGTTGATTGGGATGGTCGGCGCCCCCGTGTTCGCCCCCCTCGGGCTCAACCTGGAGGGGCAGACTGTCCACTTCCTATTCCCATGGGCGGGGACTTCCGACGCATTATGGGAGGGGTCTGCAATCCCACTTTGGGACCTGTCCAGCGGCGGGTATATCGTGGGGTTCATCGGGGCTGCCTGGCTGGCCGGGTGGCTGGCCCGGAAGGGATATGACCGGGGGCCCTGGCTGCTGGCAGGCCTGCTGGCGGCGAACATCGTGCTCTACGTGCCCGGCCTGCTCTGGCTGGCATACCAGATTGGCAGCGAATGGGTACATCCCGTGTACAACCAGCCCCTTGGCGACCTGATATCCGGGGGCACAACCCTGGAAAAGACGCTGTTGGGGGGACTCTACCCCTTCATCTTGGGAGACATGATAAAGCTGTATCTGGCATCGTTGACGCTTCCGGCGGCCTGGGCTTTCGTCAAGCGCCGCCGTGACGATGGCCCGCCTGCCGACTAGGCTTGACTCTTCTCTCGTTCCCTTTCTACAAGCACCCTTCGAAGCACTTTGCCTGACGGGTTCTTGGGTATCTGGTCCAGGAACTCAACCTGCCTTATCTGCTTGAATCCCGCAACCTGCTCTGCGACCCACTCCATTATCTCCTCGGCTGACACGGCGCCGGTGGCAACGACAAATGCCTTGGGCACCTCCCCAGCCTCTTCGTCGGGCACACCGATTACGGCGGCGTCGGACACCGACGGGTGTTCCAGAAGCAGGCCCTCCAGCTCCGCAGGGGCAACCTGGAATCCCTTGTACTTGATCAGCTCCTTCTTCCGGTCCACGATGCTGACGTAACCTTCTTCATCCATGCTTGCGATGTCGCCGGTGTAGAGCCAGCCGTCGCGCAGGGTGTCGGCAGTGGCGTCCGGATTGTTCCAGTACCCTTTCATCACCTGCGGTCCTTTAATGATCAGCTCACCCAGCTCGCCTCGCGGCAGCTCGCGCTGCCCGGTCTCCAGATCGACCACCTTCTCCTCTGTATCGGGCAGAGGAGGACCCACAGAGCCGGGCTTTTTCAGGCTGGGTTCCATGAAGTCGGCGTTGGTCGCCGGCGAGCTCTCCGTAAGCCCGTATCCCTGCACCGTCGCCACATCTATGGTGGACTCCAGCTTGGTCTGCATCTCCGCCGACATGGGGGCTGCGCCGACGAAGCACAGGCGAAGGGCTGACAGATCGTAATCCCTGATCCCCGGGAACTGGGTCAGCGCCAGCACCACCGGCGGCACGGTGTACAGCACGGTCACTCGGTTGTCTGAAAGGAGTTGTAGGAACTGCTCCATCTCGAACCGTCCCATCATCACCTGGGTGGCCCCAAGGGCGACGGCGACGTTCATGATCACGTTCATGCCGTAGATGTGGTAAAGGGGCAAGTGCACCATCAGCACATCATCCGGCTTTGGCGCGCCTATCTCATGGCGCCCGATGAGCTGCTCGACGTTGCTGGTGAGGTTGGAGTGAGTCAGCATCACACCTTTGGGCAGGCCGGTGGTGCCGCTGGAGTAGGGGAGAACCACCACATCCTCCTCAGGGTCGATTACGACAGCAGGCGGCCCATCCGACATCGTGCTGGTGAGGTCTTCGAAGGAGTGGGAAGTCTTGCCTGCACTTTCGCCGATGACGATCACGTTCAGGATCCCCGAGAGCCGAGGCAGAACAGGTTCCAGTACAGGGTACAGAGACTCGGCCAGGATGATTGCCCTGGCGCCGCTGTCCCTAAGCTGGAACTCCACCTCCCGCTCCCGGTAGGAGGGGTTCAGGGTCGTCACCACTGCCCCAATCCAGGAGATGGCATAGAAGGATGCTACGTACTCCCAGCAGTTGGGCGCGAATATGGCCACCCGGTCCCCCTTGCCGATTCCCATAGCGGCCAGGGCTGATGCCAGGTTAGCTGTTCTGTCCTTTAGCTGGGTGAATGTAAGCTCTTGGCCCCCGTCAACGATGGCCGTCTTGCCTCCAAGCTTCGCGGCGGCGCTCAGCTGGTACTCGTGTAGGGGATGCCGGTGGTAGGGCGCCACCGAGGGACGAGGGACTAGTTTAGCCTTTTCGCTGGTCATGGGGACGTGCAAACTGGGGGGTCAGTCGTCGCTTTTCTTGACAGCATGGCCACCGAACTGGTTTCGGAGGGCGGCCAGCACCTTGCCCCCCAGGGGCTGGTCTTGCCGGGAACGGAACCGCTGCTGTAGGGACAGGGTAATGACAGGCGCAGGCACTGCCAGCTCCACCGATTCCTCGACAGCCCACCTGCCCTCGCCCGAGTCCTCCACGTAGGACTGAAGGTTATGCAGGCCGGGGTCCTCTTCCAAGGCCTTGGCAGCCAAATCCAGGAGCCATGATCGGACGACACTGCCATACCGCCATGTTTCGGCAATGCTGGCCAGGTCCAACTGAAATTCAGACTTTGCCGCCATCAGCTCAAAGCCCTCGGCGTACGCCTCCATGAGGCCGTACTCGATGGCGTTGTGCACCATCTTCACGTAATGACCGGCGCCGTTGGGCCCTACGTGTACGTATCCCCGGTCCCCTGCTGGCGCAAGAGTCTGGAATATCGACTCGTTGCGGCGGAAAGCCTCTGCCGGCCCGCCTATCATCAGGCAGTAGCCTTCAGCCAAGCCCCAGATGCCCCCGCTGGTGCCGACATCCAGGTAGTCAATGGAGCGCCTAGCCACCTGCTCTGCCCTTCTGACGCTGTCCTTGTAGTTGCTGTTGCCTCCCTCGAGAATGGTGTCCCCCGGCGAAAGGAGGGGTACTAGGGCTTCGATGGTGCTTTCGGTGGGCTGACCGGCAGGGACCATCACCCATACAGAGCGGGGGGCAGCAAGCTTCTGGACCACCTCTTGTAGAGAACCGGCAGCCGAGGCTCCGTGGGATGCTACGCCGGCCACAGCTTCCTCGCTCCGGTCATGAGCAACGACGTTGTGCCCGCCGCGAAGCAGCCTCTGCACCATATTGCCGCCCAATCGACCCAGCCCGATCATGCCCAGTTCCATGGATAACCCCCTCAGCCGGACCGCCGACCATAGTTTGCACCGCACGGTGGAAACCTAGGGCATTTACTTGCCCAGGTGCGTCTCTTCGATGCGCAGCACCTTGGACAACCTCCGCACGTGGCGTTCTTCTTCGCTGAACCGCGCCCCAAGGAAGGCCCTGATCACCTCCATGGCGACCTCAATGCCGATCACCCTGGCGCCGATGCATAGGACGTTTACATCATCGTGCTCGACTCCTTGATGGGCCGAGTACGTATCATGGCAGAGCCCCGCACGCACCCCAGGAAACTTGTTGGCAGCGACAGACGAGCCGACTCCGCTGCCGCAAATAACGACTCCACGGTCAGCCTCGCCCGATGCAACCCGCCGGGCGACCTCCGCGGTGAAGTCGGGGTAGTCGTCGACAGGGTCGTAGACGAAGGCGCCCACGTCGGTGACCTGGCAGCCCAGGGACTCAAGCCAGGGAAGGAGCTCCTGCTTGAGAGAGAACCCAGCGTGGTCTGCGCCGATGACAACCTGCTGGCTCATGCCTCACTACCCGCCAGCAGATTCTCCACCTCTCCTACGACCCGCTCCGGCGTGAGCCCCAGCTTCTCGTAGATGACCCCGCCTGGGGCCGAAGCGCCGAAGTGGGGTACCCCAACTATGGTGCCAGAAGGCCCAACGTAGCGCTCCCACCCAAGGGGGCTGGATGCTTCGATGGAAACACGGGCGGTGATGTCCGGAGGCAGGACCGAATCGCGGTAGGAGGCTTGCTGACCGTCGAAGAGCTCCCATGAGGGCAGGGAGACCACCCTAACCCCGATTCCCTTGTCTTCCAGGAGCTTGCCTGCCCGCATGGCGATGTCCACCTCTGAGCCGGTGGCAATGAGCACCGCCCTGGCCTTGTACGCAGCTTCCCAAGCAACGTACCCGCCTTGTGACACATCGCCGTCTCCCTTGCGGCTGCGGTCCAGCACCGGCAGGTTCTGGCGGCTAAGGACGATGGCCGATGGGCCGTCGCGCCTCTCGATGGCCGACTTCCAAGCTTGGGCCGTTTCCAACGCGTCGGCGGGTCTTATGACAACCAGGTTGGGGACTCCCCGCAGCCCAAGCAGCTGCTCTATGGGTTGGTGGGTGGGGCCGTCCTCTCCCAAACCCACAGAGTCGTGGGTGAACACGAAGACGACCTGCTGGGACATCAGCGCAGCAAGGCGTATGGGCGGGCGCATATAGTCGGAGAAGATGAGGAAGGTGGCGGTGTAGGGAATCAGACCCCCGTGCAACGCAATGCCGTTGGAGACAGCGCCCATTGCGTGCTCCCGCACACCGAAGTGCAGGTTACGTCCCTGTTCTTCCGCGCTGAAGTGGCCCTGATCGTTGAGTATCGTCTTGGTTGATGGGGCCAGGTCTGCCGACCCCCCGATCAGCGTCCCTACACGCTCTGCTATGGCGTTCATCACTCGGCCCGAAGCCTCCCGGGTTGCTACCGGCTTTTCCTGGGAAGCGAAAATATCCTGCAGCCCGGAGTCCCAGCCCTCGGGAAGCCTGCCATGGAGGGCATCCTCCAGCCGGCTTGCCAGGTCGGGATACGCCTGGCGATATGCCGCGAGGCTGTCGCTCCACTGACCTTCTCGCGAGCTACCGTGCTCCAACGCCTGGCGGAAATGGCTCAGGGCTTCTGTTGGGACGTCAAAGGGCTGATGGGAGGCCCAGCCCAGGGCTTCCCTGGCAAGCTGAGCTTCTTCCGCTCCCAGTGGCTCGCCGTGCACCGCAGCTGTGCCCGCTCTATTAGGGCTTCCGTAGCCGATGACGGTCCGGCAGATAACCAGGCTGGGCCGGGTGGTTTCCTCCCTGGCTTCCCTTATTGCCGACTCCACCGCAGAGATATCCATGCCATCTATTGGACCCACAACGTGCCAACCGTAGGCACGGAACCTCTGTCCCACATCCTCGGTGAAGGATAGGTCGGTATGGCCTTCGATGGAGACGTGGTTGTCGTCGTACAGGTACACAAGCTTGCCCAAGCCCAGGTGACCAGCGAGGGAGGCCGCCTCGGCTGAGATGCCCTCCTGCAGATCGCCGTCGGAAACGATGGCATAGGTATGATGGTCGATGATTTCGTGGCCGGGGCGGTTGAAGGTACTGGACAACCATCGCTCGGCGATAGCCATGCCAACGCCGTTGGCGAACCCTTGGCCCAGGGGGCCGGTGGTCGCTTCAACGCCAGGGGTCAGGCCATGCTCCGGGTGGCCGGGCGTCTTGCTGCCCCACTGTCTGAAGGCCATCACCTCTTCGATGGACAAGTCGTAGCCTGTCAGGTGTAGAAGAGAGTACAGGAGGGCAGAGGCGTGACCGGCCGAGAGGATGAACCGGTCCCGGTCGGGCCAAGACGGGTTCTTAGGGTTGTGCTTGAGGAAGCGGTCCCATAGCACGTAAGCCATGGAAGCAGCTCCCATAGGTGCCCCGGGGTGTCCCGATTTAGCCTTTTCCACGGCATCAACCGAAAGGAACCTCAGGGCGTTGATGCACAGATCGTCAAGGGACTTGGAGTTCACTTACGTCTCCAGTTAGGTTGGGGGAGAGTACCGGCCTTGTAACCTGACCTACTGTCCGTGGCACTTCTTGTACTTCTTGCCGCTGCCGCAGGGGCACTTGGAGTTACGGCCGATCTTTCCATGCTTGCGGACGATGTTCTTCTTTTCGAAGCAGTCAGCGCAGGTACAGGCGGGCGGATGTTCAGCATACCAGCCGGCTCTAACCATGAACCCTCCCCCTACTTCACTCCATTAATCGTATTAGAAACGATAG
>JAGWBF010000075.1:0-5558 GCA_021296025.1 Dehalococcoidia bacterium
GGGGCCCCAAACCACCACCTGCGCCTCCTACCGTAGGCCAATGATCAACGTCGTCGTTCCCGCGAAAGCGGGAACCTATCCAGGCCCAGGGGACGACGGTCATGGCGTAAACTCCCGCTTTCGCGGAAGTGACGGAAGTGAGTGGAGCGGCGGGTGTGGCAGGGGCGGGGACCGCGAATTGGCGATTTATGCAAGGTCAGCAGCCAAGGAGAAGGGAAGACCATGATGTGGACTCTCCCTGAATCCCGGCGCAGAGTCTCCTCGTTCTTGCCCTTGGTCATTTTCTTAAGTCTTGCAGTGGTAATGGTATTTGTCCCATTGCATGGAGCCTCGGCCCAAGAGGTGGCAGAGGTGCGGGGGGAAGTTGTAAATGGGACTGAGGGGAGCCAAATCCCGACTGGGCTGGAGGTGCTGCTCCACCGGTTTGGCGACGAAGGGCAAATCGAAATCCTATCAACATCCACACAGAAAGATGGCGCCTTCATCTTCACCTCGGTGGAAATTGTGGAAGACAGCACTTATGCTGTGGCCGTCAACTATCAGGATGTCCTGTACAGCGCTTCCGTGCCGTCCCCCATTGGTACCCAACCCGTCGAGCTGAAGGTGTACGAGGTGGTACAGGATATCGACGCCATCAGCGTCGATGCCCACGCCGTGCTCGTCAACGAAGGGCCCGATGAGCAGAGCCTGTTCGTGCTGGAGGCTGTCGGGATTGTCAACGATGGAGACCGCACCTTTGTGCCCGACCTGGAACAGCCGGTCAACTTCAACTTCATGCGCTTTTCCCTGCCTGAGGGGGCGACTGAGCTGGATGTGGGGTCTGACCTGCCCGGCGGAGAGGTCATAAACATAGGCACCGGCTTTGCCCTGACAGCCCCGGTTACACCGGGAATCCACCAGGTAACCTACACCTACCAGATGCCCTACTCCGACGGTTCGGCCACCATTGAAAAGTCCTTCCATATGGGGGCCGACAGGTTCACTGTGCTGCTGCGCGAAGGCTTGGGGTTTTTCGCCTATGCCTCTCTCGATGACGGGATACAGGCAGAGACAGTGGATATCGGAGGGATCGATTACACCTCCTGGGAGTTGAACGATCTCGTACCCGGAGGAAGGGTGTCCCTGCGGGTGTCGGGCCTGCCCACCATATCCTGGTGGAGTAGGGCGGGCGAGACCCTGACCGAGGGAGGACTTCTGAAGATTTGGATTCCCATCACCCTGGTTGTGGTGCTGCTAGCCTTGCTTTGCATTGGACTGATAGCATCCTACAAGCGGGCAAGGTTACTCCCGTCCGGTCAAGGAAGTCGGGAAACCCAGCCGGGCTCTGTGGAAGACGTTGGCAACATGGATGAAGAACAGCTTGTTCAGAGGATCGCTGACCTGGACGACCTGTACGCCCAGGGCGATATGCCCGATAGTGAATACAAGGCAGCCCGGGAGGCAGCAAAGGGCCGTCTGCTCCGGCTGGCTATGGACAGGGATGATGCATCCAAATTGCAGAGGGAAGAAGCTTGAGGGACGCCAGCCCCGCATCCCCTGAAGGTGACAAAAGGGGGAACCTGAAGCGCACCCTGATCATATTGGCCGCCCTGGTCCCGCTGGCTGTTTTCTTTGGAATGCTGGCCTGGGGTGTGGGTTGGTCCGAAAACCGGATAGGACGTCCCGGCATCAACACCTCCTTCGGAGATGCCTCCCTTGACCCGGAGCCGGCCCCGTTGTTCGAAGGTGTTACATTGGATGGCGACTCCCTCAGCCTGGCCTCCCTGAAGGGCCAGGTGGTTGTGCTGGACTTCTGGTCGTCCTGGTGCCCTCCTTGCAGAAACGAAGCTCCGGGCCTTGCGGAGGTGTACGCCGAATACCGCGATGAAGGTGTCGAGTTCCTGGGGATGGCCCTTTGGGACACGGAAGAGAACGTGAGGGATTTCGTGGAGGAGCTGGATGTTCCCTATCCCAACCTCCTGGATGACAGGGGGAGCATTGCTATAGACTACGGGGTGGTGAAGATTCCGGAGAAGTTCTTCATCGACAGGGAAGGCAACCTCGTGCGTGTCTTTTCGGGGCCCACCGATCCCGACGATATGCGAGAGGCTTTAGACATCATCTTGGAGGGTCCATAGCCTTCTGGCCATGGGCCACAGAGAAGAATAGTTGCAGTTCGATCGCGAAGATAGCTCTGATGACAGCCCCATTGCCCTTGCCATCGACCTGGGAGGCACATGGGTACGGGCGGCCCTGGTCACCCGAGCCGGCCTTATTGCCTGGAGGGGACGCGCGCCCACAGGCTCTCAAGACCCCGGGGATGTGATCGTCGGCCGGGTCAACGACCTGATTGACGAGGCTCTGTCAGGTGAGGCCGCGGAGCAAGTCGCGGGCATCGGTATAGCGGTGGCAAGCCCCGTCGATCCGAAAACCGGCATTATGTACGCGCCTCCTAACCTCATGAACCTGGATGGAGTCTCCTTCAAGAAGATATGGTCGGACAAAGGGCGCTGGCCAGTCATTACGGGCAACGATGCGACCTTGGCAGCCCTGGGAGAATATACCTATGGCGCAGGTATGGGGTCGAAGACCTTGGTTTACATAACCCAAAGCACGGGCATTGGGGGAGGCATCGTTGCCGACGGAAGGCTCGTAGAAGGTGCCTACGGGATGGCGGGGGAGATTGGCCACATGTGCATTGATGCCTCCGGCCCCCTGTGCAAATGCGGTCACCGGGGGTGCTTGGAGAGCTACGCCTCCGGCACAGCCATCGCCGAAGCAGCGCGCAGTCTGGCCCAAACAAGGAACGATTCGGTGCTGGCCAGCATGGTCGATGGCGACCTTGGGAATTTAACCTCGGAGCATGTCTTCCAAGCTGCCAGAAGGGGAGACCAGGTTTCCAGGGACCTCCTGGACAGGGTCAGCCAGGCTATGGGAGTGGGGCTGGTGAACGTTCTCCACCTCTTCAATCCGGACACGATAGTCATGGGTGGCGGCGTGTCCCAAAACTGGGACTACCTGCGGCCCATGGTCGAGGAGTACCTTCAGGGGAATGCCATGGAGCATATCCGCAAGCTGGGGTACAGGATTGTGGTAACGTCCCTGGGCGATGATATCGGGCTCCTGGGTGCTGCGGCGATGGTCTGGGCCCACTCCGAAGGGAGTCCATAATGGCGCCCCAATGGACGTGGGGGTGTCCAGCCTGGGAGGACCGCGTTGGCTGAAATAGGGCTGGTCCTGCCGACCTACAACGAAGCCGAGAACCTGCCTGGGCTGGTTGATAGGCTGCAGGCCCTGCCTCTACCTGGCGACCTTTGGACCGTGGTTGTGGATGACGACAGCCCCGACGGCACCGCCGAAGTGGTGCGCCACCTGGCATCCCGATACCCGGGGATATCACTGTTGTCCCGCCAAGGAGTACGGGGTCTGGGGTCCGCGATCCGGGATGGCCTGCGGTCCTGCCTGGAAGAGGGCTGCCGGTACATCGTCACCATGGATGCGGATGGGTCCCATGACCCCACCGAGCTCACGGACCTGCTTCACGCCGCCACGTCCCAGGAGGCAGACCTTGTGACGGGGAGCCGGTACATCTCCGGGGGCAGGGTCAAGGACTGGGAGTGGCGCCGGCGGCTCCAAAGCAGGCTGGCTAACCTGATGACCCGATATCTTCTCGGTACACCCAATGAGTCCACGACTAATTACCGGGTTTACGGCCAGTCGGCTGCGAGGATTGTGGTGGAGCGCTCTACGGCGAATCACTACGAGTTTCAGGTGGAGTCTATGCTCCTGGCCATCAGCCAACGCCTAAAGGTGGTGGAGGTGCCCATCACCTTTATTGGACGTACCGAGGGGGAAAGCAAGCTGGGCGTGTCCCAGGTGCTGAAATGGGGGACCTTCTTCCTGTCGGAGTTGGCCCCCTTTCACCTGAGGAGGGGCAAATACGCCCGTCAAGTCCTGGCCTGACCCTTAGGGCACCTATGGCCCCGGGGGATCAGTGGAAGGCGACCATCTTTAGCTCGGTCATCTCCTGTACGGCGTAGTAGGGCCCTTCTTTGCCCATGCCGCTGTCCTTTAGTCCTCCGTAGGGCATTAGGTCTGCCCTGAACTGGGGACTGGAGTTGATCATCAGGTTGCCCGAATGGACCTCCCGGGCAAACCGCATAGCCCACTCCAGGTTCTGGGTGAACAGCCCCGCCGACAGACCGTATATGGTGTCGTTGGCCATGGTGATGGCTTCGTCGATATCCTTGAAGTGGCTGACTGCCACTGCCGGCCCGAACAGCTCATCGTAGGATATGCGCATAGTAGGGGTTACGTCGGCCACAACCGTGGGTGCGTGCAGGGTGCCTTCCCTGTCCCCGCCGGCCACAACCCTGGCCCCTGAACTCACCGCCTCCTCTATCCAGTCGCCAACTCGAATGGCATCGGACTCCCGTATCATGGGTCCCATCTGCGTCCCCTGGGCTTGGGGATTGCCCACGTTCATTCGCTCCACCTGGGGTTTCAGGACATCCAGGTACTCCCCGTACACCTTGGCATCGACAAGCACCCGCTGGGTTGAGATGCAGACCTGCCCGGCATTGGAGTAACCGCTGGCAATGGTAGCTTGGGCGACCTTGTCCAGGTCTGCGTCGGGCATGATGATCATGGGGCTGTTGGAGCCGAGCTCCATCGTCACCTTCTTGATGCCGGCCTTCTGGCAAATGCGCTCGCCCACATCTCTGCTGCCGGTGAAGGAGATCTTCCTCACCCGCCGGTCGGTGCTCAAGGCGTCGCCTATCTCGCCTCCCGGACCGGTGACGCACTGGACGGCTTCAGGCGGCAGGCCTGCTTCCAGCAGCACCTCGGTCAGCTTCAGCGCCGACAAGGGGGTGTCCGAGGCTGGCTTGATGATCACGGCGTTCCCCGCGGCCAGGGCGGGGCCGACCTTGTGGCACACCAGGTTCAGAGGGAAGTTGAAGGGACAAATGGCCGCAACCACGCCGCAAGGCACCCGTATGGTGAAGCCGAAAGCCTTGCCGGTGCCCGGCGCTGCATCCAACGGCACGGTCTCGCCATGGATGCGCTTTCCCTCCTCGGCCGACATGGTCAGGGTCTGTACCGCCCTCCCGATCTCGCCCCTGGCTTCGGCAATTGTCTTTCCCTCTTCCATGCTGAGAATTCGGGCGTGCTCTTCGGACCGCTCGGCGATCAGGTCGGCAGCCTTCTTGATGATCAGGTAGCGTTCATAGGACGGCATCCTTGCCATGATGTCGGCGCCTACAACGGCGCTGGAGATGGCCGCATCCACATCGCCTGCATCGCCCCTGGGGACTGTATCTATCTCGATGGAGTCGTAGGGGTTGAGAACGGGCATTTTGGCGGACTTATCGACCCACTGTCCAGCTATGTACATCTTCATATGGCTAAGGACCTCCCTTAATGGTTGGGAATTCATACTAAGCTACAAGTTTGGCAGGGTCAATTGGAAGCCAAATCACACGTTGTGGGGACTGGAGTTTCCCGGTTGGCGTATTCCCCCAAGTGGTGTACTATAATGAGACTGATACTTAAATGAGACTGCCCGCAGGCGATACGCC
>JAGWBF010000075.1:5601-13498 GCA_021296025.1 Dehalococcoidia bacterium
TGTACTCGTTTAGATGCTTGTAATTCTTAGAATCATGGGCATAGTGTGGCGCCACAAGGGACGCCTGATCCTTGCCTATGTGAGCCTGCTTGGCGCAACAGCCCTCGCAATGTTTATTGTCCGTCTCGTCGGCGTCGCCGTGGGCATTGTGGATGAGCACGGCGCGGGCGCCATCGCATCGGTTGACCGCAATGAAGTCTTGTTCTCCTTCCCCGGCGGCCTCTTTTGGGTGGCCGCTCTCCTGGGCTTAGTCAGCATCACCAGGGGACTCTTCGACTTTTGTCGCACCTACACCTCGGACTCCCTGGCCCAGATGGTCTCCTATGATGTGCGTAATCGCTTCTATGACAAGCTCCAGAACGTGAGCTTTGCCTTCCACGATAAGGAGCACACCGGCAACCTGATGTCCAAAGCGACCTCCGACATTGAAACGGTGCGACGCTTTGTCATGATGGGGATGGTCAGAGCCCCGGAGGTTGCAATTCGCCTCATCGCCATAGTGTGCATCCTCCTGATAATGGACTGGAGACTGGCCCTTATCAGCCTCTCACTGACTCCCCTCCTGGTGGTCAGGTCTTCCGTTGTGATGCGCCGGATGCGCCGGATGTGGGCGCGGGTGCAGGAAGCCACTGGGCAATTGGTGACCATCCTGCAGGAGAACCTGACTGGGATTCATGTAGTGAAGGCCTTTGCTGCCGAAGAACACGAAAAGAAGAAGTACGCAGCAAAGGCGAGGGAAGTGCAATACGAGTTTCTCCAGTCGGAGCAGCTTCAGGGCACCGAGAGCGCCAAGATGTCCGTCGGCTTCACTATTGCCTTGGGGCTGCTGTTGTGGTTCGGCGGGAGGCAGGTCATCGGCGGGACCATGGATGCAGCCGAGTTCACCCAGTTCGTCCTTTATCTGAACCTTCTGACCTTTCCCATTAGGATGACGCCTTTCATCATCAACGTTTATTCCAGGGCATCGGCCTCCGGTCGCAGGCTTTTCGATGTGCTGGATGCGGTATCCCCGGTGTCTGAAAAGCCCGATGCCATGAAAGTGGACCGGGTGTCGGGCGAGGTGGTGTTCGACGATGTGTCCTTCAGCTACGACCACGGCGCTCCTGCACTAAGTCACTTGAACCTGAAGGTGGAGCCCAACTCCGTGGTTGCCCTGCTTGGGTCTCCCGGCAGCGGGAAGAGCACCATCGTCAGCCTGATACCCCGCTTCTACGATGCTACTGCAGGCACCATATCGGTGGGAGGGATGGATGTACGGGACTTCACCCTTGCATCCCTCCGGCGCAACGTGGGAATAGTGCAGCAGGATGTTCACCTGTTTACTGCCACCATCCGGGACAATATCGCCTATGGAAACACTGAAGCATCCTTCGAGGAGGTCGTGGAGGCTGCCAAGATCGCCCAGCTGCACGACCACATAGTTGATCTACCCGACGGCTATGACACCTGGGTGGGAGAAAGGGGCGTTACCCTATCCGGCGGGCAGCGCCAGCGACTCTCCATCGCCCGCACCATACTCATGGACCCTCCCGTCCTGATCTTGGATGATTCCACGTCCAGCGTAGATGTGGAGACCGAGATGAAGATCCACAAGGCAATGGTGGAGGTCACGGCAGGCCGGACCACCTTTGTCATAGCCCATAGGCTGAGCACCGTCCGCAGGGCGGACCTGATTCTCGTTCTCCAGGACGGGAAGGTCGCGGAGATGGGCAGCCACGACGAGCTTATGGGTCGCGGCGGCCTGTACAGGGAGATATATGAGCTGCAGCTGCGCCCCCAGGAAGAGATGCTCCTGGATGCTCCACGGCAACCCGGCATGGGAGCGGTGACCGGATGATCGAGGCGGGTAAGCTGAAATAATGATGCGGAACACGGAAATCCCCACGTTAGACACCCTCGATGATGAGGGGAGACTGGGGTCGCCCTACGACCACAAGGTCGTAGTCCGCATGCTGGGCTACCTCAAGCCCTACAAGCCCGAGGCGTTTATATGTGTTGCTTCCGTGCTGATCTCCGCGGCGGCAAACGTTGCAATACCCTTGCTGCTCATGTTCACCATCAACGAGATCATCATAGAGGGGGACCGGGGTGGCCTCGACATCATGGCGGGGGTATTTTTTGCTGTTGCATTGATTCACTTCGCCGCCAACTACATCCACTTTATCTTCATTCCCAGGGTCGGCCAGAAGGTGCTCTACGACCTGCGGACCCAGATGTTCGACCACATCCAGACCCTATCTCCCGCCTTCCACCATAAGACGCCCGTTGGAAGACTCATTTCCCGGAGCACCAGCGATGTAATGCAGATCCAGGAAACCTTGGACCTGCTTGTCCAAAGCTTCTCTGAAATTCTGAGCTTGGGCGGGGTCATCATACTGATGCTGGTTGTGCTCCCGCTGTTGGACGTAACCGATGTTCGCCTGGGCTTGCTCTGCTTGAGCGTGGTGCCGGTCCTCTTCCTGCTCCTGGCTTTTTGGCAGCGTTACGCCAAGCGCTCCTTCGTGCGCATTCGGCAGGCCATCGCCATAGTGAACGGTGAATACAACCAGAACATCACCGGGATTCGCGTCGTTGAGAGCATGAACCGGCAGGAACAGAACCTGGCCCATTTCGAGGAGCTGAACCGGGAGCACCTGAACGCCAACCTGCAGGCAAGTCGCTTTTCCGGTGCCCTCAATCCCATGGTCGAGGCCCTGACAGGCTTTGCCATCAGCTCGGTCATCGTAATGGGAGGTTACCTGGTGCTGGGGGGGAGCATGGAGTGGGGAGTGCTTCTCGCCTTCACCATGTACATACAGCGCTTCTTCGAACCCATCCGCCAATTGACCATGCAGTACAGCCAGCTTCAGCGGGCGATGGCTGCCGGGGCCAGGATATTCGAAGTGCTTGACCTCAAGCCCGATGTGGTGGATGCCAAGGGAGCCGTCGATGTTCACGACATCCGGGGGGAGATCAAGTATGACAAGGTCAGTTTCCAGTACGTACCAGGCGTGGATGTTCTGAAAGAGGTGGACCTCCACATCCTGCCCGGCGAAACGGTAGCCCTGGTGGGTCCGACGGGGGCGGGAAAGAGCACTTTCGTCACCCTGCTGACGCGATTCGCCGATGTTACGGGCGGGAGCATAAAGGTCGATGGATACGACCTGCGGGACGTTACCCGCCAGTCCATCGTCGGCAAAATGGGGATGGTGCTCCAGGAGCCCTACCTGTTATCGGGCACCGTCAAGGAAAACATCCGCTATAACCACGAAGAAGTGGCCGATGAACAGGTGGAAGCTGCCGCTCGGGCCGTGGGCGCCCACGACCTTATAGTTGCACTTGAGCAAGGGTACGACACCGAGCTGGCCGAGCGGGGGTCCAACCTGAGCGTGGGTCAGCGACAGCTTCTGAGCTTTGCAAGGGCTATAGTTGCCAATCCCCGCATCCTGATCCTGGACGAAGCGACCGCCAACATAGACTCCCACACCGAGATGCTCATCCAGAACGCCCTCAAGAAGATACTGGTGGGCAGAACATCGATCATCATTGCCCACCGCCTTTCGACCATACGAAATGCAGACAAAATTGTGGTGTTGGACCATGGGCGCATCATAGAAGTTGGCAAACACGATGAGCTTCTCGCCAGGGATGGTGCCTACGCACGCCTTTACGCGGTCAACTATGGCCTAAACGGCGCCGGATTCGATGAACAGGAAAGCCCCGTAGAAGCCGCCGGTTGTTAGTCTTTTAAGGGTAGTTTAAGCTTAGCGGCGACGGTCGAATTCGGGAGGTACCGGCTTTGAGTTCCGAGAACCTTAGGCGCACAGCCCTCTACCAGACCCATGTTGACCTTGGGGCGCGCATCGTGCCCTTTGCCGGATGGGAGATGCCCCTGGAGTACTCGGGGATCCTGGATGAGACAAAGGCAGTGCGCAGCCGGGCCGGAATCTTCGATGTGTCCCACATGGGCAGGCTCTACATTTCGGGCAGCGATGCCGCATCCCTGCTGGACTGGGTTGTAACCGCCGGCGCCGCCAACCTGAGGCTGGGCCGGGCCAGGTATGCCATGATCTGCAACGAGGCGGGCGGGATCATCGACGACACGGTCTTCTACCGCCTGGATTCCGAGAAGTTCCTGCTTGTTTGCAACGCCGGGAACCGGGATGAGGTGGTTCTCTGGCTGGACCGATGGGTGCAGGAACGTTTCGGGGGCGCTAGCGTGGATGACCGTACCCTCTCCACCGCCATGATCGCCTTCCAGGGCCCGGCGGCCGCTGCCAGCCTCGATAGGCTGTGCGATGGGTCGGCATCCCCCTTAATGCCCTTCGGAAGCACGGAGGGCGAGGTCGCCTCCAGGCCGGTCCTGATAGGCAGGACAGGCTACACGGGGGAAGATGGCTTCGAGCTGATGGTAGATGCCTCGGACGCCGCCGGCATTTGGAACGCCCTTGTGGAGGCCGGCGGTGCACCATGCGGCCTTGGCGCCAGGGATGTTCTCCGCCTGGAAGCAGGGTTGGCATTGCATGGCCACGACATTACGCCCGAATCAACCCCAATAGAAGCAGGCTTGGGAAGGTACGTGAAGCTGGACAAGGAGTTCGTCGGCGCCCAGGTTCTGCGACAACAGAGTGCCGACGGCCCCGAATCGCGCTTGGTGGGCCTGGTAGTCGAAGGAAGGCGGATCCCCAGAGAGGGATACGGTGTCTATGGGGGTGGTGAAGAGGTAGGGAGGGTAACCAGCGGGAGCATATCTCCATCCCTTGACAGGAATATAGCTTTAGCCTATGTTTTGGAAGGTTTTTCCACCCTTGGCCAGCAGGTACAGATAGATATCCGAGGGCAGATGGCAGATGGCGTAGTGACGCAGTTGCCCTTCTATTCGAGGAAAGGTGGCGGATGAATCCCCCCGACCGGAAATACTCCAAGGACCATGAGTGGGTGCTCCTGGAGGGCAGTTCTAAGGGGACCGTGGGCATTACCGAGTTTGCCCAGGACCATCTGGGCGACGTGGTGTACCTCGACCTGCCCAAGGTCGGCACCAAGCTGGCCCAGTATGACAAGCTTGGAGAGGTGGAGTCGGTCAAGGCGGTTTCTGATATCTTCTCACCGGTATCTGGAGAGATAACTGAGGTAAACGAAGTGCTGTCGGATAACCCCGAGGTGGTCAATGATGATCCCTACGGGCAGGGATGGCTTGTCCAATTGGCAATCCCCGACCCCGCAGAGCTGGAGAGCTTGCTCACGGCTGAGCAGTACGAAGCCTTTCTCAACGAATTGCCCAGCTAGCTGCCGGCTTACCTTCACTCACGTTGCATGTTTCGAGCGTTCGTTAGAGACTTTAGCTTGCCTATACTCCCAGGGGCATTCCGACGCCGCGTCCAGGCGCAATCCTCTTGTTGCCCTGTCTTTCGCAAGGAGGTCGATAGGTGATTCGGGAAGAGCCAGCTCATCCTGCCCTGTTCCCGTCGAAGGGTCCGAGCCACTACATAGCCAATACCCACAATGACCGCGCAGAGATGCTGAAGGCCATCGGGGTATCCGACCTGGATGAGCTGTTTGCCGATATACCCGGCGAATATCGCAATCCTAAGCTGGACATTCCCTCTCCCCTTTCGGAGCTCGAGCTCCGGCGGGAGATGGGAGAAATGGCTGCGGAGAACCTTCATCTTGGAAGGTACATCTCCTTCCTGGGAGCTGGCGCTTACAACCACTTCAGCCCCAGTGTAGTCAAGGCCATGATAAGCCGGGGAGAGTTCCTGACCGCCTACACTCCCTACCAACCCGAGGCCAGTCAGGGGACCCTCCAGGCGACCTACGACTTCCAGACCATGGTGTGCAACCTTCTGGGTATGGAGGTGGCTGACGCCGGTATGTATGACGGCGCTTCTGCGCTGGCGGAAGCGGCCCTCATGTCCTGCCGCATCACCGGACGGGGCCGCGTGGCAGTGCTGGACTCCACCTCCCCCACCTACCGAGAGGTGATTAGCACTTACATCAGCGCCCAGGGCATAGATCTGGAAGTATTGGACTCCAATGCAGCCCTGGAGGAACTTGGAGGGGCCGCCTGTCTCATCGTCCAGTACCCCAACTTCCTGGGCTATATCGAAGACATGGCTGCGTTGGAGAGGGAAGCCCACTCCAAGGGAGCGATGTTCGTGGTCTCGGCCGACCCCTTTGCCATGGGTTTGCTCCGGCCACCCGGGGAGTACGGCGCCGACATCGTTACGGGGGAAGGTCAAGCCCTGGGCCTGCCGGTCAGCTTTGGCGGGCCTTATGTAGGGCTCTTTGCGAGCAGGATGCAATACCTGAGGCAGATGCCCGGCAGAATAGCGGGGGAGACCACCGATACCCAGGGACGCACCGGTTACGTGCTGACCCTGAGCACCCGGGAGCAGCATATCCGGCGAGAGAAGGCCACCAGCAACATATGCACGAACCAGGCCCTGATGTCCTTGGCCGCCACCATCTACATGGCGGCCCTTGGCAGGCACGGCCTGCGCCACATGGCTGAGCTCTGCTACCACAAGGCCCACTACGCCGCTTCGGCCATATCCCAGCTTTCCGGGTACTCTCTGTACGACGGCGGGGAGTTCTTCCAGGAGTTCACCGTCAAGTGTCCTCGTCCAGCCTCAGAGATCAACGCTGGGCTGCTGGAAGCCGGCATCATAGGCGGGCTCGATGTAGGGGACTTTGTGGGAAATGGAATGCTGCTCTGCGTAACCGAAGTGAACAGCCGCGGAGACATCGACCGGCTGGTAGAGGCCCTCGCGGGTATAGCATAGGATGAGGGAAAAGCCGAGATGAGCGCCCTACCGTCCTTCGACAGACGCACGTTGATGCAACGGAGCATCCCGGGCAGGGTTGGCGCCAACCTTCCCGACCTGGATGTTCCCATCCAACCCCTTCCTGCAGAACAGATGCTCAGGGATGATCTACCCCTTCCGGAGCTAAGCGAGCCGGAGCTGGTCCGCTACTTCACCAACCTGAGCCGGCTGAACTACTCCATAGACACCAACTTCTATCCCCTGGGCAGCTGTACCATGAAGTACAACCCCAAGCTGAACGAGGAGATCGCTTTCATGCCGGGCTTTGCCGCCTCCCATCCCCGCCAGACAGACGAGCAGGCCCAGGGAAGCCTGCAGCTGATGTACATGCTCCAGGGTTACCTGGCGCAGATCACCGGTATGAAGGGCACCAGCCTGGCTCCGCTGGCGGGCGCCCAGGGTGAGCTGTGCGGCATGCTGATGATCAGGGCATTCCACAAGCAGCGAGGAGACGATGGGCGCACCGTGGTGGCCATACCCGACAGCGCCCACGGCACCAACCCGGCCTCTGCCGCCATGGCCGGCTTCGAGGTCGTCAGCGTTGCGTCCAACGACAGAGGCAACATTGACCTTGACCGAATGGCTGAGCTGGCATCGGATCGGCTTGCCGGGGTGATGATAACCCAGCCCAACACCCTTGGGTTGTTCGACAGCAACATTGTCGATCTTTGTGAATTGGTGCATCGGGCCGGCGGTTTGGTGTACGGCGACGGCGCAAATATGCTGGGGCACATGGGGTGCGATGTTGTGCACCTGAACCTTCACAAGACCTTCTCCACCCCCCACCGCGGAGGGGGACCGGGTGCGGGGCCGGTATGCGTATCGGACACCCTGCTGCCCTACCTCCCGTCACCCATAGTGGTCAGGAATACAGAGAACGGCTCAGATGTGTATTCCCTGGAATCCCCGCCCGAAAGCATTGGGAGTGTAGGCGGGTTTCACGGCAACTTCGGTGTGCTGGTACGGGCATACACCTACATCCGAAGCTTGGGGGCATCGGGACTGGAGCAGATCAGCGCTGATGCGGTGATCAACGCCAACTACCTGCTCGAGGCGCTGAAGGACACCTATCATCTGCCCTACGACCGCCGGTG
>JAGWBF010000075.1:13841-14288 GCA_021296025.1 Dehalococcoidia bacterium
AATAGAGCACAGGCAGTGGAAGGCCGGTTCATTAGTACCCCGGAAAATGTTGCCTAGCTCCTCCTGGAAACCCTCTGTTAGAATGGTCTCTGCCAAGGCGTCCAAGTTGTTCATGTGCTTTAGGGAGTTATGCCCCCTGCTGGTCAGCTTGGGCAAGCGGTGCCAAGTTGACCCGAAACCTCTGTGAGGGGGGCACCTATGCGTCTCATTCTGGTGCTTTTCGTAGCTATTGCGCTAGCGTGTGCCCCTAGCCCTACTCCAGAACCTACTCAGGACATCGGGGCGATTATGCAAACGGCAATCGTGGAGGCCCGCCCCACTCCAACTCCTTCTCCTACACCTGATGTTGCTGCAACTGTTGAAGCCTCCTTGGCAGCCACACTGACCGCCATGCCAACACCGACCCCCACTCCGACCATTACACCAACCCCGACACCAACCCCAACG
>JAGWBF010000076.1 GCA_021296025.1 Dehalococcoidia bacterium
CCAAACCGTCTAGCTTAGCCCAGCCCCCTCAGCCGCCGCCCTCAGGTTCCGCATCGCCTCAGCCACCGAGGCGCGCTTGTTGAACACAGCGGAGCCAGCCACCAGTATCCTCCCTCCAGCCTCGACCACCTTGGGAGCTGTGTTGGCATCTACCCCGCCATCCACCTGAATCTCCGCGTCTAGTCCCCGCTCCATCAATAAGAGGGATAAGCGCCGCACCTTGTCCAGCACCTCCGGGATCATCTTCTGGCCGCTGAAGCCGGGGTTCACCGTCAGCACCAGCACCATGTCCAGGTAGGGCAGCACCTCTTCTATAGATGCCAGGGACGTGGAGGGGTTCAGAGCAACACCCGCCTTCAGGCCGTGCTCCTTGATCTGGTGCACACTCTTGTGAAGGTGGGTACATGCTTCGACGTGAACGAAGATATGGTCCGACCCAGCCTTTATAAAATCGCCCAGCAGCTTCTCCGGCTCCTCTATCATCAGGTGTACGTTTAGGGGCAGGGATGTGGTCGCACGGATTCCTTCGACAACCACGGGGCCAATGGTCAGGTTGGGGACGAAGTGGCCATCCATCACATCTACGTGGATATAGTCCGCCCCCGCCTGTTCGGCTTCCCGTACCTGCTCTCCCAGCCTGGCAAAGTCGGCAGACAATATGGACGGGGCGATCTTTATCCGCTTTCCGTTATCGAGTGTGGTCATCTACTCTTCTCCAGCTTGGCCCAGCAGCTTCCGGGCCTCCAGCAGAGCCCTAGATACCTGCTGAGGGGCTGTACCACCTTGCACATCCCGGGCAGCCACTGAAGATTCCGCCGTTACGCTGAACACCTCTTCATCAAATGCGGGAGAGTGCTTCTGGTACTCCTCCAGGGTAAGGTCCATTAGGTCAACGTTGCGGGAAATGGCATAGCTCGACAGCCGGGCCACCACCCCATGGGCTTCCCTGAAGGGCACTCCCTTCCTGGTCACCAGGTAGTCGGCCAGGTCCGTGGCAAGCATCTGCCCCTGGGCGGCAGCCTTGGAGAGGCTCTCGGCGTTTACCTGCATGGTGTTTATCATGCCCCTGAACACTTCCAGGGTAGCCAGCAGGGTGTCCACGGTGTCGAACAGCCCCTCCTTGTCCTCCTGCAAGTCCCTGTTGTAGGCGAGGGGCAGTCCCTTCAGGACCGTCAGGATGGCCATTAAGTGGCCATAGACCCGTCCCGTCTTCCCCCGGGCAAGCTCCGCATAGTCGGGATTACGTTTCTGGGGCATTATACTGCTGCCCGTAACGTACTCCTCGGACAGGGTTACGTACCCAAACTCCTGGGACGACCACAAGACCAACTCCTCGGCCAATCGGGACAGGTGCATCATGCACATCGCCGCCGCCGAGTGGTATTCAACTACGAAGTCCCGGTCCGACACAGCATCCATGCTGTTGGACGTGGTCTTGCTGAAACCCAGCTCAGTCGCAAGGAACTGGCGGTCCACAGGGTACGGCACCCCCGCCAGGGCACCGCTGCCCAAGGGAAGGGCGTCGGCGCCTTCGTGGCAATACTCGAACCTGCGTATGTCCCGCTGAAGCATGTGAAAGTAGGCCAGCAGATGATGGGCGAACAGGACCGGCTGGGCACGCTGTACGTGGGTGTAGCCGGGGATTATCAGTTCGGGATTGGACTCCGCCAGCTCCAGCAGCGCTCCCTGCAGCCCCCGCACCTTCCCAACGGTTTCCCCGACCACCTCCCGGAGGTACAGGCGCATATCCACGGAGATCTGGTCGTTACGGGAGCGAGCGGTGTGGAGCTTACCCGCCGTTTCCGTCCCAATGACCTCATGTAGTCTCCGTTCCACGTTCATGTGGATATCTTCCAGCTCCGGCCGCCACGGGAATGACCCCTCCTCTATCTCCGTCCGGATCTGCTCCAGCCCTTCTACGATATTCAGGGCCTCTCCCTCGGTAATTATGCCCTGTTTGCCCAGCATGCGGGCATGGGCAATGGAACCAGCGATGTCCTGGCGGTACAGACGCCGGTCATATTGGATGGAAACAGTGTAGCTGGAAGGGTCGGTGCTCATAGGCTACTGCGCTATCGACTACGAGGCCCGATGGACCATGAAGTTCTCGGGCCCACAGACATTTCAAGATGTACCCAGACCCGGCAATTATACCCTAATCGCTGCGGGTCTCCCTACGTTGAATCTGGTTCTGGGTGCGGACGGGAAGGCCAAAGATGCGGATGAACCCTTCGGCCGAGCTGTGGTCGAAGGTGTCACCCCGGTCGTAGGTGGCCAGCTTCAGGTCGTAAAGGGCGTAGGGGGACTTCCGTCCCACGACGGTGCAGTTGCCCTTATGCAGTCGGAGACGAATGGTGCCATCAACATGCTCCTGGGTGCTGCGGATGTAGGCGTCCATGTCCTCCCGGTGGCGGGTGAACCACTGGCCGTTGTAGACCAGGTCCGCATACTCCTGGGCAATTCGAGACTTGAGTCGTAGCTGCTCCCTGCTTAGGGTAAGCGCTTCCAGGGCCTTGTGGGATGTGTGCAGCAGGGCCGCCGCCGGGGCCTCATACACCTCCCGGGACTTGATGCCAACAAGACGGTTCTCCACATGGTCGATGCGTCCCACTCCGTGCTGGCCTGCCACTTCGTTCAGGTGACGGATCAAGTCCACGCCGGGCATCTGCTCGCCGTCCAGGGCGACGGGCACCCCCTTCTCAAAAGCCAGCTCGAGAAAGACGGGCTCGTCGGGGGAATCGGCTATGGAACGGGTCCAAGCGTAGGCATCCTCGGGAGGCTGGTGCCACGGGTCTTCCAAATCTCCCGTTTCGATGCTCCTCCCCCACAGATTCTCGTCGATGGAGTAGGCGCTTCTCCCCAGGCGGATGGGAAGGCTGCGGGCGGCAGCGTACTCAATCTCTTCTTCCCGGCTCATACCCCATTCCCGCATGGGGGCGATCACCTTCAATTCAGGGGCCAAGGCCGCAACGCCCACATCTATGCGCACCTGGTCGTTGCCCTTCCCGGTACAGCCGTGGGCAATGGCAAAGGCCCCCTCAGCCCTGGCGGTCTCCACCAGGTATTGAGCGATGAGAGGGCGTCCAAGGGCAGTGGCCAATGGATACTGCTCCTCATAAATGGCCCCGGCGCGCAGGGCCGGCAGGAGGAAGTCCCTCACCAGGTCCTCCCGCCCGTCGATGGTCAGTGCCCGGTGAGCCCCGATAGCCTCTGCTCGCTGGCGTATCTCCTCCAGGTCCACCATACCCAGATCGATGGTCAGGGTGACCACTTCGGCATCGTAATGTTCCTGGAGCCACGGTATAGCTACCGATGTGTCGAGCCCACCGCTGTAGGCGAGGACGATGCGGTTGGGTGCCATGGGCCTCCTCCGGTACTTTATCGATGGTGGGATGCGCGGCGGGCTAAGCTGAGACCGCCTTCAGGGCAGCTTCCAGCCTTTCCACAGCGGGGTCTATCTCTGCGGGTGTTATGTTCAGTGGGGGCATGAACCTGATGGCGTTGGGCTTCACAGGATTAAGCAGCAGCCCTTCCTCGTTGCACTGAGCAACCACCTTCCCGGAGATGTTGTCGTCGAACTCCATCGCCATCAGGAGGCCCAAGCCGCGGACATCGGCGATAAAGCTGTATCGCGACTTTAGTCCCTCCAAGCCGTCCCGCAGGTATTCCCCCATGCGCCGGGCGTTGGCAGACACATCGTTATCGATGATATAGCTGGTGGAGGCGTAGGCCGCTGCGCAGGTCAGCGCATTGCCTCCGAAGGTGGAGCCATGATCACCGGGCTCCAGGGCCATGCACTGGTCCTTGGACATGAACGCCCCGATGGGCACCCCTCCTCCCAGCCCCTTAGCCAAGGCCATGCCGTCGGGTTCGATGCCGAATGACTCATATCCGAACAGGGTCCCCAGGCGTCCAAACCCAGTCTGCACCTCATCCAGGAGCAGAAGCAGCCCCTGGCTGTCGCACCATTCCCGCACCCTGGGGAGATAGTCTGGGGATGGGATGATGACGCCTCCTTCCCCCTGCACCGGCTCCAGCAGCACCGCCGCTGTGCGGTCGGTGGTTGCTTCCATGATGGCTTCAACATTGTTGTAGTCCACGTGCACAAAGCCGGGGGTCAGGGGCTGGAAGGGCTCCTGGTAGTGGGGTTGGCCTGTCGCCGCCACCATGCTCATGGTACGTCCGTGAAAGGAGTTGAAGGCGGTGATAACCTCGTAGGCCCCATCCCGGTTTTTCTTGCCGTACTTTCGCGCCAGCTTGGACACCCCTTCGAGGGCCTCCGCCCCGCTGTTGGAGAGGAACACCTTGTCCAGGGCGCTGTTCTCCACCAGGAGCTGGGCCAACTGCAACTGGGGAAGGGTGTAGAACTGGTTGGATGTTTGCATCAGGGTGGAGGCTTGCCGGGTTATAGCTTCGGTAATGGCAGGGTGGGAGTGCCCCAGGTTGTCCACGGCCCAGCCTGCACAGAAGTCTAGGTACTCTTTACCTTCTACATCCCACACCTTGGTGCCCTCACCGCGGGCCAGGACCACGGGCTGGCGCCTCACGGTGAACATGTAGTACTGCTTCTCCATATCTATCCACTGGCTGGAGGTCATCTCCTGAGTTCCACCATTGCCGCGCTGGGTGCTCATTGGGACTCACCTCCGATCGATTCGTTTATCCGGTCTAGGGCTTCCTCCAGTGCATCCAGGCTTTCTTTCAACTCGTCCACGGCAGCGCCAATATTCTCCAGCTCGCCGGCCAGCCCTTCCGATGGGACATCGGGAGGCGGTGGGGTTTCGTCGGGCGGCGGGGTTGGATCACGTGGAGTGGGGGTTTCGTCGGGTATCAAACCCAATGCCCCGGAGTCTCGGGCTGCATCAAAGAGCCGGTTTAACCCCGCAAACAATGTGTCCTCCATGAACACATTGTCGCCGTCGGCAACTATCACCTTCTTCAACTGGGGCAGGGCCAGCGCTTCCGCCTGGATATACAGGGGTTCCACATATAGGAACGCGTCGGCTATGGGAATGGCAAGAAGATTGCCTCGGATACACTCCTTCCCTTCGGGACAGAGGAGGCTCAGCTCCCTGCCTATCTCTTCGTCACTGGTGATTCGTCCCTCTATCTGCTCAGGGCCATCAACCTGTCCTTCGGGGAAGATGAAGTTGACCAGCTTCCCATAATTGTCCCCGTCGTTGCGGGCAGCCATCCAGGCCACCATGTTCTTTCGTTCTTCACCGCCAGGAGTGAAGGGCAGCAGGAGGACGAACTCCTCCTTCTCCTCGCCCGGCAGCTTCATCATCACATAGTAGGGTTCCACAGCCTGGGTGTTTACCGGTGTTATAAACACCTCCTGGGCCCTTGCCCACAGGTCGTTGCTGGGGAAGAACTCCTCGGGGTCCCGCATATGGTATCGCAGGTAGATCTCCGACTGGGCGGTGAACAGGTCCATGGGGTAGCGGATATGGTCCCGCAGGGCGGGATCCAGATTGTCGATCTCGTCAAAGTCCGTAAACAGGTCCGGGAAGGCGTTCCGGTAGATCTGCACAATGGGTTCGTCTGGCTCGATGACGAAGAAGAACAGGCTCCCGTTGTAGGGGTCCACCACCACCTTTACGCTGTTGCGAATGTAGTTGTAGCTTCCCTCGAATTCCTGGGAGTAGGCAAAACGGTCAGTGGTTGTGTAGGCATCTATGATCCACCAGAGCTTGCCGGTGTCCCCGATTACTAGGTATGGGTCGCTATCCAGGGTGAGGAATGGGGCGACGGCGCTCACCCGGTCATCTATCTCGCGGCGGTACTGTATCCTGCTTTCGGAGTTGATCTGGCCGCTGATCAGCAGGTTGAAGTCCACCATTTCCCAAGCGAAGGCGGCCCTTCTTATCAGTGAACCTACGTTAACGCCGCCGATACCTCCGTAGTCCTGGTAAACGGGGCTGCCCTCGGGTCCCGGATAGTCGAACTCATCGGTTTCAGTGTTGACCACCACGAATCCCTTGGTGTTTTCGCCGTAGTATATCTCCGGCCTCGTAATGTTCAGGCCAAGCTCAGGCGGAGGGTTGGGCGGGATGTTGTGGACGAAGAATTCGGGCTCTCCCTCCTCGGTGAACTCGGTAACGGGACTCATGGCCACCGAGTAGCCGTGGGTGTAGGAGAGCTTGCGGTTGACCCAGTTTTGGGCGTTCTCATCCAGCCTTTCCGGGAACAGCTCTCTGGCCGATAGCATTACCTGGCGTACCTCCCCGTCGGCGAACTCGTATCGGTCCACGTCCACTCCGACGAAGTTATAGAACTGGCGGAAGGTCCTTATCTGGTTATATGTATCCCTCAGGGGACGGTGGTCCCAAAGACGTATGTTCTTGGTCGTCCCATCGGCATCTAGGAGCTCCAAGCGTTCCCGATCGGAAAGGCTGTACCAGTCCGGGGCGTCGAACACCTCCCTCGGGTCTACCCAGGGGGTGTACTCGGTGAACTGCCGCTCATCGATAAGAAGTTCGGGGCCGTTCACCTGGCCGCTGTTTGGTGCGGCAAAGTTGTAGGCAATCAGCGTAGAGTCGATGGCCCTTTGAATATACCTCTGCTCCCGCTCGAACTCGTTGGGTTTCACCCTGAGACGCTGATAGGCCGTGGGATAGATCGCCCCCGCCAGGATGGCGATGGCGGCCCACAGGGAGAAGGCGGCGATCAGGGTGCGGGTCCCTCCATAGTAGATGCTGGCTGCGAAGCCCGCCGCGGAAACCAGCGAGATGGCGACCAGAAGCCACAGCACCGGGATGCGGGCGTTCACATCGGTGTACCCGGCGCCAGGGGCGGCGCCCCTACCCGAGAAGACCAGCTCGTAGATGTCCAGGTAGTGGGCGGCGGCGATGGTCAACATCAGGAATACGCCCAGCACAGCGACATGGATCAAAATCCTGGGCGGAATATCGAACCGTAGGCCCCGCATTGCGTAGATGGCTACGTACAGGGCGCCTACAGCTGCCACGGTGACGATGACCAGCCCCATTAACCATCCCTGTATGAAATGGAGCAGGGGCATGACAGCCACGTGGAAGGACATATCCCGTCCGAACTGGGGGTCCACAACGTCAAAGGGGACCCGGTTCATGTACACAAGGACGGTTTCCCAACGGCCCTGGGCCACCACGCCGAAAATCAACGAAATCACAACCAGCCCGGCTATGGCGCCGACGATGATGGCAGCCTTGGCCATGCGTATGACTTCCGCGGGCACCGGAAGAAGGGACTCACCCCACGAGAGCCGATAGGCGACGTAGAGGTTGGCCCCTAGCAGCGCCGCTACGATCAAGAAGGCGCTGATGAAGAGCCAGATGCGCATGACCAGGACCTTCTTGAAAGGCCCCAAGAATCCCAGGCCATCGAACCAAAGCCAGTCGGTGTATATCCCCTTGGCTACGAATAGGAAGGCCAGGAGGAGCACCAGAACACCAATGACTATTCCTAACTTTGTGTATCGTCTCCAGTTGAAGGGAGGATGGAGACTCTCATCCCAGACGTGGACCCGCTCCAATCGTTTCTCCTAGCTCTTTCTGCCGTGCCTCAGCCGCGCCCTCGCGACGTCACGTATGTTCCAGCATACCCACCGTCGACACATGCTGCCAGTGCACCGGGCTTTCTGCCATCCAGAATGCATGTGTCGGGCACTATCTCCAAGGCCCTCAAACACGCCTGCAGCTTGGGAATCATGCCCCCCTTGACCACTCCTGAAGATAATAACAGCTTTGCGCTTCTTTCGTTCAAGCGGTGGATCACCCGGCCGGAGCCATCCATGACCCCTTCCACATCGGTCAAGAACACCAGCCGTTCCGCTCCAATGGCGTGGGCGATCTCCCCCGCAACTGTATCAGCATTGACGTTTAGCAGCGACCCTGAGTACTGGGAGTCGTCGGCGTCGTGCAGGCCCAGGGGGGCAATCAGGGGAACGTACCCGCCATCCAGGGCTTGGAAGATAAGCTGGGGGTTTACCTTTGTAACCGTGCCAACGTAGCCCAGGGCCTCATCGGCAACCTCGGATTCCAGGAGTCCGCCATCGACGCCGCTAAGTCCCAGGGCTTTGCCGCCCAGGGACTGACCCGACGCAACGAGGCCCTTGTTGACCAGTCCCGTCAGCACCGCCGTGACGATCTCCAAGCTGGGGCCGTCCGTAACCCTGAGGCCCTTGACGAAACGGGGGACGGTGCCCTGGCGTTCCATCCACTGGCATATCATGCTCCCTCCCCCGTGCACCACCACAACCCGGACACCCCTCTGCTGCAGGGCCACCACATCGGCCAGGGTTGTATCCTCGCTTCCCAGGGTGCTTCCGCCAATTTTCACCACTACGGGACCTTGGGGCACATGATGCTCCGTGAATCAGGTTGATGCATGTCAAGTATAGGATGTTTCAAAGGCAATGGAAACGAAATATGGAGGAAGGGGAATGTACGTCGGACCCTGGACCGGGGAGCCTCTTACGGACGGGACTTACTCCAGGTCCTATGGGCTAGGTCGTATATGCGCTGTTGATGGTTACGTACTCTTCGCTGAGGCTGCATCCCCATGCTGTAGCTTGGGCTTCGCCCAGGTTCAGCTTGACCCGGAAGGTCACCTCATCCCCCTTCATTAGGACGACCACTGCGTCTCGATGAAAGGGGATAGGTCGGCCATCCTCTACCAAGCACACATCATTGATGTAGAGGGCCACCTTCTCTTCGCTGACCGCGGCTCCGCTCCGTCCCAGGGCGGCCATGACCCGTCCCCAGTTGGGGTCGGCGCCATGCACCGCCGATTTCACCAGGTTGGAGGATGCTATGGTCTTGGCGGCCGCCCTGGCGTCGGCCTCGCTGGAGGCCCCCTCGACCACCACCTGCATGATCCTGGAAGCTCCCTCACCGTCCTGGGCCAGGAGCCGGGTTAGGTGGACACAGAGCTGGGTCAGGGCATCCTGGAAGGTGTCCCCCGCAGGCGACCCGGCTCGGATTGGTCCGGCCCCCGCCTCGCCGTTGGCGAACAGAAGCACGCTGTCGTTGGTGCTGCTGTCCCCATCGACCGTCAGCATGTTGAGGGATGAGTCAACAGCCCTCTTCAACGCCGCGGCCAGGAAACCCTTGTCCACCTCGGCGTCGGTCGTCAAATAGCAAAGCATGGTAGCCATGTTTGGGTGGATCATCCCCGAGCCCTTGGCGATTCCGCCTATGGTTACGCTCTTGCCATTGTGTTCGAAAGAGACCGCCCCTTCCTTGGGGAAGGTGTCTGTGGTCATGATGGCGCGGGCCAGGTTGTGTCCCCCGTCTTCCCCAACCTGGACCTGGCGGAGGCCCTCGCGGATGAGGGCCATGGGGAGCTCGACGCCTATGATGCCGGTGCTTCCCACGAGCACCTCTTCGGGCTGCAGACCCAGGTGACCGGCCGCTTGAGAGGCAGCTTCCCGGGCATCGAAGTACCCCTGCTCACCGACGCATGCGTTGGCGATCCCGCTGTTCACCACAAGCCCGGAGAATTTGCCGCCCGTGGCGATGCGCTCCTGGTTGATGGTCACCGAAGGGGACCTGACGGTGCTGGTGGTGAACATGCCGGCGACCTCGCAGGGTGTGGACGACGCCAGGAGTCCCAGGTCCATCTTGTCCTCGGCAAAGGTCTTGATTCCGGCATAGGTGGCGCCGGCGGAGAAACCCTTGGGAGAGGTTACGGTGCCGCCTTGAACGGAGCTTATCTCGCCAGCCATCGTCGTCCCCTTGAGCCAAAATGGTACCTGAACTGCACCCTGCAAACCGCCACGAAGTATATCACAAGGGGACGGTAATCGTGGGGGCAAACGTACATGGTTAGGCGCTGGGACGAGAGGACCATCCCCTGTTGTAGAGCCTCCGCCTTGGCAGGGGACCGATTGCTGGCAATCGGACGTTTTCCTTGGTTCTTAGGTAGAGACCGTCCAGCACCGGAATATCCAGCAGGCTGGATATTCGAAGCAAGAGCCACTCCTCGAGGACCTCCTCCAAGAGAATGGTGCACTCCTCAACATCCCGCCCTATTCAATTATTGCGTAATTTGTGGTACACTGCCTGCATCTGTAGAAAATAAAACCGGAGGTGCATCTTGCGAAACGGCTACAGAGTAGTTGACATGGACACCCATGTGGTGCCCCACCTTGAAGTACTTGAAAAGTACTCGGATCCCAGCTTCCGTTCTCGGTATTCCGAGCTGAACCCTTACAAGCGCACCAAGACCTTAAAGGACGGCAGCACCGTCAGCGACCTGCGCATAGCTCCCATCCCCTACGACCGCTTCCCTGGCGCCAAGATCGGCCAGGAAGAGGTTGCAGCCAAGGCTGGCGGCAAGAGCAGCT
>JAGWBF010000077.1 GCA_021296025.1 Dehalococcoidia bacterium
CCCCACGTAAAGAGGATGGTCCTCAGGGAAGGCCCCCTTGGCCTTCAGGGTGCTCACCACAGGCAGGTTCAGCTTTTCCACCAAGTCCTTCAGCTCTGCCTCGGCGCCCGCGTAAATCACCCCTTCGCCAGCATACAGAAGGGGGGCGTTTGCCTTCATGAGCAGGTCAGCCACCGCCGACACGTCGGTCGGGTCGGGGACCGACCTCCATCCTTTGACGGGAACGTATGGGTCTGCCATTTCGTCGTACAACCCATCGGCATCGGGCACGGCAAGGACCACCGGACCAGGACGCCCCGTCCTCAACATGGTGAAGGCGCGGCGCATGAACTCGGGCACACGATGGGGGGCATCCAGGTAGCCGTACCACTTGGACACCGACTTGAGGCTGGAGGCGACGTCGAACTGGCTGTTCTCCGTCGACCCTATGGGGACGCCGTCAGTGATGCACAGGACCGGGGAGCCGTCCTCAAAGGCCTGGGCGATGCCGGCGTAGGCAACCTGCAGCCCCGCCGCATTAACCCCACCTTGGAAGGTGGCGACTCCGATGCGCCGCCCGGCGTTGATGCGGGAGTAGGCGTCGGCCAGGGCAACGGCGTAGCGGTCATCGCGCATCATTATCATGGGAACGCCTTCCTTGCCGATGGCGTTATTCACCCGGCAGACCGGGAAGGTCGAAACCCAGTCCACGCCCTCCTGCTTCAGAATACGTGCAATGCCTGTGGCGACATCAATGGTCATGGGAACCACCTCCGTACCTTGGGAGCTTGGGGCCTGCGTCAGATGTGAAGTGCTTCTCCGGTAGGGTTCAAAACTACCACAAAGCTGGCCCCGCATAAAGATGGCGACACGTTCTGCCCAATTGCTCCGTCTGATATTCAGGCTCGTGGAACCATTTGAACAGAACGCGCATATTATCAGTTAAGCCGGCTTTCGAACCAACAGGCCCAAACAGGGGAACAGGGGGCGAACGGTGAGCGAAGACGAAGCAGTCCTTCGATGCCAGGAGGGTGACCGGGAGGCCTTTCATTACCTGGTGGAGCAGTACAAGGACTTGCTCTACGGCACAGCTCTATTGATGTCCAGGAACCGGGCGTTGGCCGAGGAACATGTCCAGGAAGCGTTCCTGTCGGCATGGCGGGGCATCCGGGGATTCCGGAGGGGCTACCCCCTCAAACCCTGGCTGGTCCGCATCCTGGTTAACGCGGTGCTGGCCAACAGGAGGCGCTCTTCCATTTCAACGGACCCCCTGGACGAATCAACCCAGGCTGGCAACGACTGAGACCCCCAAGATATGGCAGAGGCCCTGGCAGGCAGCGAGACGATAAGGCGCGCGCTGGCTGTACTGAACCTGGAGCACCGTGAGGTCATCGTTCTCCGCTACTTTGCCGACCTGACCATACCCGACGTGGCTCGCTCTCTCAACCTAAGGCAGGGCACCGTTAAGTCCCGGCTCCACAGGGCCTTGGAGCAGCTCAGATCCCAGCTTTCAGAACACGATGTCAGAGAGGTACAAGACCATGGCACGTAATGATGACCAAGACCCCGAACTGGAACGCGACCTGCGGGGGTACTACAGGGACCAGAAGAACGACATTCTCGCCCCCGTCGACCTGTGGCACAAGATGGAGGACCGGCTCGGGAAACAAAAGAGTGCACCCCTTTTCCCAGGCATGGGATGGAGCCTTTTCGGAAGACAAGGCATACAACGAGTCCCTGCCCTTGCCATCGGAGGATTCGTCGTTGCCATGCTAGTGACCGGCATATGGTACGTGGTGGCGAGCAATATGACAGGCACTGCGATTCCGTATTACGCGGACGACGACGCTGCGCAGGAACAGATTGAAGCCTTAAGCATGAAACTAGGATATGAATCGGGGTCAGGGCTTCGAAGGGTGGAAGTTACTCGAATAGCGAGGGAACCCGAAGCTGCGGCGGCGGTGGAAGTCACACGGATGGTTGAACAACCCGCAGAAGTGATGGAAGTCCGACCTACGGTTGTAGCACGGGGACCACAAGGAATGCCGGGACTCCAAGGAGATCGGGGAATCCAGGGACCTGAAGCAGCGCAGGCCCCCACCGGTGTCCCACTACCCGCTCCCACTCAAGGTCAGTGGTCTTCGGCGACAGGAGCAAGTGAGGTGGAACCCTATCGTGCTCCCCGGGACTCATCCTTTGGCGACTACGGACGCCAGTCCTTCATCAGCGCCCGGGAGGACAACGTTTCGACCTTCAGCCTGGATACCGACCGCACCTCCTATCAGCTGGCTCTGAACTGGGCCCGCAACGGATATGAGATCGACCCATCATCGGTCAGGGCGGAGGAGTGGGTGAACGCCTTCAACTATAACTACGACCTTCCCAGGAACGACCGGGAGTTCGCCGTGACCTCGGAAGTCATACGGCATCCCTTGGACGATGACCTGCACCTGGCGCGGGTGTCCTTCCAAGCCCCCGTAGTGCCCGATGACACGCCTCTGAACGTGACTCTGGTCCTGGATGCCTCGGGGTCCATGCGCCGGGGCAACCGGGTAGACATAGCCCGGGAAGCTGCTGAAGCCATACGGGAAAGCCTGGGACCCAGGGACCGGATCGCCGTGGTCCACTTCACAAATAACGTGATCGATGAATACACCATCTACCACAGCGACCCTGACGAGGGAGATGCAGCCTGGTCCATTTCCCGGCTGGCACCCCATGACAGCACCAACGTGCAGGCGGGTCTCAACCTTGGAGTCCGCCTGGCAGACCAAGCCCGCCGAGAGCGACCCGATGCTCACAACTACATCATCCTCATGTCCGACGGGGTGGCCAACGTGGATGCCACCGATCCCTTTAGCATCCTAGAGTCGGCACACGACCGGGACAGCAGGAACCCTCTGCGGATCATCGCCGTCGGCGTTGGCATCGAGAACTACAACGACTACCTGCTGGAACAGCTTGCCCAGCATGGCAACGGCTGGTACCGCTACCTCCAGGACGCGGAGCAGGCACGCGCCACCTTCAGCCGTGAGAACTGGTTGGCAATCTCTACTCCCTTCGCAGACCAGACTCGCGCCCAGGTGAACTGGGATACCGACGTGGTGGACTCCTGGCGCATCGTCGGCTACGAGAACCGAGTCACGCCCGATGAGACCTTCACTCAGGACCGCAAGGAGTTTGCCGAGCTGCCCTCGGGAACGGCGACGACAGTCTTCTACGAGCTGGACCTGCGCCGGGACGGGAACACGGACCGGTGGAGTGACCTCGGCGATGTGGAGCTAAGGTGGGTGGAGCCTGGCTCAGGTGAGTCCCGCAGTCAGCACGCCAACGTGTCGGGAAGGCTGAGCGCTTCCATTGAGACGGTGCGCGACCCGCTTCTCCGGTTCGGAGTAGTAGTGGGTCTGGCCGCCGACCGGTACAGCAGCCTGGATGAGGGCTACTCCAACCCGGCTTGGGTGAGCTCCGACCTGCGAACCCTAAACGATCTGCTGGCGACCCTGAGAGAGGAGCTTGGGGGTCTGCAAGCCTACGAAGATGTCAGGTTCCTGATGGAACACATGCTTGGCAGTATCGACCGCTACGTTCCTCTGCCCACTCCGCCAACAGGTTACAGCTCATAGCCGTCCTTCCACTCTTTCTCCAGGCGAGAGGGTTGGGGTGAGGTCGCCTCCTTCCTCACCCCGGCCTTCTCCCGGGGAAGCTTCAGGGTCGGGCCGATGACACTTTAAGGCCCGACCCTGTATTATGGAACGCAACTCAACCAGAGGTACTCCGAGTTGCTGGTTCCACGGGTAATGAGCACCCAGCACCCCGACAACGCCACCCCGGCGCCCTTTGCTGATGGTGCGGGCGTCCTGAAGGGCGATGGCGAGGTAAATGAAGCCGTCGATGTGTTCGCCCTGGGCTGCGACGAGCAGATGTGGGACTCGGAGGGCAAAGAGACCGACAACCAGGTCGTCCGCAAGCTCCTAACGGGTTTCCCCGTTTTCTTCCGTGGGAACGTCCGGCTGGGCCGAGACGTCGTCCTGACCCTTCGCGTTCCCAACCCCCGTATAGAGCGGGATATGCGGAAGTCCATGGTCGAAGCCCTTCAGAGCATTCCCTCGGCCTGGGATGTGGCCCAAGGATTCTACGGCCAAGGAGACTCCGCCCCCATCCAGGATGTTATCCTTCCCTTTACGACCTCGTCGGAAGAGCTGTCCCTTGTGGAAACCTACTACCGCAAGGTTATCGTAGGCCAGGAGGATGAGGTGCTGTTCGAGGGGCAGGAGGTGAAGGACTGGGTGGGAGAGTTCTACCCAAAGGACATCCGCGTAATCCCTCTCATCGAAGACATGGAAAACATGCTCAACTGCGATTCCATCGTGGAGGGGCACTTACAGCAAAGGCAGGTGCCGTACCAGAGGGTCTTCCTTGCCCGAAGCGACCCGGCCCTCAACTATGGCATCGTGGCCGCAGAGCTAGTGTTGCGGATAGCACTAGCTCGCCTGCACGCGCTGGAGGGCAGATTGGGAGTTCCACTTTACCCCATAATCGGCGCCGGCTCAGTACCCTTCCGGGGCCACCTGACTCCAGTCAACATCGACCGTGCCCTGACTGAATACCCCAGTGTCCAGACCTTCACGGTGCAGTCCGCCTTCAAGTACGACTATGACAAGGAGCTTGTGCGGGAGGGCATAGCCAAGATACATGGCCACAACCGGAGCCAGCCTGTGCCCGTCGATGAAGACCGTGCCAGGCAGGTGGTGGACAAGACCACCGCTGAGCACCAGGAACACGTCAGGAGGCTGATCGACATCATCGGCGCCGTGTCCGCCTACATCCCCAGGCGTCGTGAGCGCAAGATGCACGTGGGCCTCTTCGGCTACGGGCGCTCTCTTGATGGCGTTGGCGAGGTGACTCTGCCAAGGGCCATCGGTTTCACCGCTTCCCTGTACTCCATCGGAATCCCGCCGGAGTTGCTATGCTTGGCATCCTTGACGCCCGACGATCTGGCCTACATCCGCGAGGTGTACCCCAGTTTTGACGGAGACCTTCGCGCAGCCCTGCGCTTCGCCAACGAACGCCATGTCAGAGAGATGTTGGGAGAACAGTACCTGCGCTTGGTCGAAAAGTTCACCGACGACCTGGACCGGGTACATGAGGGGCTCACCAGCGCGATCTGGGCTAGTATCAGCCGCGACAAGTCAGCTGTGAACATACCCCGCTACGTCGAAGAGGCTGCTCACATCCGTCGTTTCCTTGGTTAGCCGAACGTCTATCGACCCCCAACCCAGGTGGACTTAAAGACCCAGGATGTTGCCTTCACTGTCCACATCCAGGCTCCGCGGTGAGCTGGGGAGCCCAGGCATGGTGACGATGTTCCCAGCGATGGGGTACAGGAACCCTGCCCCAATGGATGCTCTCAGGTCGGAAACCTCGAAGATGTAGTCCGATGGCCTTCCCTTCAGTGACGACTGGTGGGATATGGAAAGGGGCGTCTTGGCCATGCACACGGGCAGGCTTCCCCAACCGAGCTCCTCATATTGGGCCAGCCTCCTGCGGGCCGCCGGCTCCCAGCGCACATCTCTGGCGTTGTAGACAGTACGGGCAATGGCCAGCATCTTCTCTTCCATGGAGTCGTTCTCGGCATAGAGATACGACACCCTTCCACCCTGGCTAACTGCCGCCAAGACAGCTTCTGCCAGTTCGATGCTGCCCTCGCCGCCATCGGAAAACGCGGTAGTCTTAGCGGCGGAAAAGGCGCCGGCATCCAATGCGCTCCTGCGCACCAGATCCAGCTCACCCTCGGCGTCTGAAGAAAAGGCGTTGACAGCCACAACGACGGGAAGCCCAAAGGACCTGACTATCCCGATGTGGTGTTCCAGGTTGGGCATACCCCGTTGCACCGCATCTTCATCGGGGATATCTAGACTCGCCAGGGAAACGCCGCCGTGGTACTTAAGAGCCCGAACGGAAGCGACTAATACAGCCGCCCTGGGCTGCACCCCGCCGGCCCGCGCCTTGATGTGCATGAACTTCTCGAAGCCCAGGTCCGAACCAAACCCCGCCTCGGTAAGCACGTAGTCCGAATAACCTACCGCAAGCCTATCCGCCAGGATGGAGCTGCACCCGTGGGCGATGTTACCGAAGGGTCCGGTGTGGACCAACACGGGCTGGCCCTCGGTTGTCTGCACAAGGTTGGGCTGCAAGGCATATCTGAGCAGGGAAAGCATGGAGCCAACTGCGCCCACATCCTGGGCAGTAACGGGCTTCCCATCTTTGTTGAACCCCACCACAATCCTGCCCAACCTTGACCTCAGGTCGTCCAGACCCAGGGACAAGGCCAGGATCGCCATTATCTCCGATGCCGTCACGATGTCGAAGCCCGTCTGCCGTATAGGTGCGTTGCCCAGACCTCCCATTCCAGTAACTATATCTCTGAGCGCCCGGTCCTCGACATCGGTCACCCTGCGCCAGGTGGCCATCGAAGGGCCGAAGCCGGGCACCTGGCCCCGCTGAGCGGCATTATCGGTTAGCGCAGCCAGAAGGTTGTGGGCTGAAGCTACAGCGTGGGCGTCGCCGGTAAAGTGAACATTCACCTCATCCTGGGGCTCTACCAGACATGCCCCCCCGCCTGTACCCCCTCCCTTTATCCCAAAGATAGGACCTAACGAGGGTTCCCTGAGGCAAGCGACCACCCGTTTCCCCAGCTTGCCCAAGCCCTGGGCCAGCCCCACCGTCATGGTCGTCTTTCCCTCACCCAATGGCGTGGGCGTTATCCCCGTAACGACCACCAGGTCTCCCCGGGGGCCCGCTGTCTTTATGGCCTCCAGCGATATCTTGGCCTTGTACCTTCCGTAGGGAATAACCAGAGCAGGGTCGATTCCCATAATCCCGGCGATCTCGGATACAGGCCTCATATCTCCTCCCAGTTGACTTGTCTTCCTTGGCGCTGATCCCGACTTTGCATGGCCAGTATCCTATCGGCGTTCGGTAGAATCAAGAAGGACCCTCAAAGAGTGCCTCGCAGTGCATGCTTTCAATCGACCGGGATGCTAGCCAAATTACAATTGAAATTGTATACAATTCTATCCTGGGGCTAGAGGCTTGGCGACGCGCTAGGAAGTGGTCAGTCCAATTCCGTCTGTTCCAGTTGTCAAGCCGGTGAGAGCGGCGATCAAATGAACTAATCGAAGCCTGTGATTGCAGTCTCACTGCCCCTGTATCTCGGACTCATAACGGCATTGGTTGTGGTGGTGGTGTTAACCATATCCGACTCCGAACCTACACCAATCCTCGAGCCGACGCCCCAACCGACATCCACATCGATCCCCCTGACCACTCCCGGTCCTACGGACACACGGACTTCGATATCGGATGCTACGGACGCTGAGGGGGACGCCATTCTGAACGAGCCCGTTTGGAGAGGAAATGCCGATGCAGTGAGGGCATTGATCGCCGCGGGTGCGGTCGTTTACGTCCGC
>JAGWBF010000005.1:0-4345 GCA_021296025.1 Dehalococcoidia bacterium
TCGCAATGGGATGTCGGGCCCCCGGCCTGGCTTTCCTGGATTGCGGCCTTCGCCACAATAACGGAGAAGCCTTTCGTCGCAGCAAGCCTTCCTCAAGCCCGGCCTTCCGCCATGCCACGCCTTTCGTCACACCAAGCGATTCCTTCGTCGTTCCCACTTTCGCGGGAACTTACGCTGACCCAGGCTGTGTCCGTCTGCCCTTCGATTTCCCTCAGGGCGAACGGACGGTGGGGAGTGTACCCGAATGAGCGGCGGGCGGAGGGTGCCTACCCGAAGAGGTCCTTAAGCTCATCCCCGGACGAGCGGTCTGAAGAGCCGTCGGCGGCGCGGAGGCGGGAAGGCGTCCTGCTCAGCTCGGCGTAGGAGTCGGCGGACCCGAACTCCCGGGTATGCACCACCACAGGCATGGGGACAGCATGGCCGTATATGAGGGCCTGCTGCTTGGACTCCAGCCTCGCAAGGACGGTGCGCAGCTCTCGGCTTCCCGGCGCTCCTCCAAGGACGGCATCGATGTCCCGTTCATTGTCCAGCAGGCACACCAGTTTGGTCCCCACCTGGCTCATCACCTCCTGGTCGATACCGCCGGGGCGCTGGTCGATGACCATCAGGGTCACGCTGTACTTGCGCAGCTCCCGGGCGATGATGCCGAAGATGGTCTGGGAAGCCAGCCCGGGGCTGAGGAACTTGTGGGCTTCCTCGATGGCGATGACCAGGGGGCGCGGCCCAGGGCCGCCGGTGCCCTCGGCCTCTTCATGTCGTTGGACGTAACGTTCGTGGATGCGCCGGGTGAGCAGGTTGGCAACCAGGATATAAGCGTGGGGGTCGTTGCCGTAACGCCCGAACTCCAGCACCACGTGCATTCCCCGGTCCAGGTGCTCCAGGATTCGCTGCACCGAGTCCCTTTCGGCCTTGGAGACCATGAACTCGTAGCGCTTGAACCGGGATAACCGGTTGTGAAGGGCCGCCAGGGCCTGAGGCTGCACGTTTATGGAAGACGAAAGCTCGGACAGGTCGTCCCGGCCACCAAGGGCAAGAAACTCCTCCAGCCACTTCCCTGAGCCCAGTCGCTGCTTCAGGTTGTAGGCAGCCTGGGAGGCGACGTCGGACAGACCCAGGTTCTCCCTCAGGGCCTCGATGTCCTCGGGTTCGATGTCGCCGTAACTAATGCGCACCACCTCATCCGGGGACAACTTCCGCTGGCGGGAGCTCTTCTCATCCAGGGAGAACACAGCAACCTTGGACCCGAATAGCTGCTTCAGCCCCTTCACCTGCCTGTTTCGCTCCGAATCCCTGCCCTGCCAGCCGTACTCGCTGTGCATGTCGAAGATCAGGGTGGAAGCCAGGTCGCTCTGCAGGATGCCCACCAGGAGCAGGCGGGTGAGGAAGGTCTTGCCCGTACCGCTTTTGCCGAAGATGCCCATGGAACGCTCGGTGAGGGACTTCAGATCCAGGCACACCTTGGTCTCCATATCCAGGGGGTTGCCGATCCAGAAATGCTGATCGTCGGCGCTGCCAAAAACCGCCTGCACATCCCTTTCCGAAGCCAGGAAGGCGCGGGCAAAGTGGGGAGGGATAGTCTTGGCGGGGGAAGGCGAGTCCGAATCGCCCAGGACAGCGGGCATGGTCAGGGAAGGGAGCACCGCTATGGTGCCAAAGACGGCGGTGCCTCCCACAACCTCAGCGATGAAAGGATTGCTAACGTCGGGCAGGTTGTACTTCAGGCCCGGGCTGGCTGCTCCCAGCTTGACATCGGTCACCACGCCGAAGAATCGCAGCTTCTCCCCCTGCAGGGTCACGAAGGTCCCGACCTTCACCTCCTCCACCGAGGTGGCCGGGTCCAGGCGCACCTCGACACCCTGTCCCAGGGAGCCATCGACAACCAGGCCGAGGGGTGTGCCCATGCCGTTCACGGGGACAACCTCCGCAGCATGGCATTCACCCTGGGAGGCTCCGATGCCAGGAGCAGGGCGAGGACCTTGCCGGAACCTACCAGGAAGGACCTGGGGTCCGGATGGTGGACGCTGGCCAAGCGCAGACACGAAGCGACCACCTCGTCGGAGACCGCCTGGCTGCCCCCACCCGATGCCATCAGGAGGTCCAGGAAGCCGGGGGTCCGGGTAAACTCCATGACCTGCCGGGGTGTGCAGGAGTGAACAAAGGCGTGAATGCGAGGAGGCTCGGGGGGAAGGTGGTGGATGAAGAAGCCGTCGCTCTCGTAACCCACCACGGACGCCTCGAACCGGGTGCACAGCAGGTGCTCCAGCTGGGGGTTCTCCCGGTAGATATCCTCTTCCCGCTGGGCTTCAGCCCCCCTGGCGATCACCGGCCTTCCCGGTTCCAGGCCCTGAGTGTCCACTCCTGTCAACACACCATACACCCTGGGCGACCCGCCTCCGACTTCGCCTTGGCCCCCAACGCTTACCAGGGAGCCCAGCGGGGGCGCCTGGTAGAGCTGGTAGCACTGGGCTTGGAAGCGGTGGGAGGCCGATTCCACAACCTCACCGACCCTTTGGGCTGCGGAACCGTCCATAGGCTGATTGTCCGTCATAGCCAGCGGGTTGCCTTGGAGCGGTTCTTCTCGGACGTATAAACGGGCAGGTGGCGGCGCTCCAAGGTAGCATCCACCATCATCCTGAAGGTCTCCCTATCCTGGCCCGTAACCACTGCCTGCTCGTGGGCTTCGGCGATGGCTGCCGGATAGCCCATGCCTCTGCGAACCTGGTCCATGACCAGGGTGTGGCTCAGGGCCAGACTGTTCTCATCCTGGGCCACCCACAGGGGCACTTCCACCCGCCCAATCTCCGAGCCGGTGTGCAGGTAGTAGAAGCACACCTGGTGGGGCCCGTAGTAGTCCCGGGTTATCGAGGAGTTGGAGCGGTAAATGCCGGACCTCTCGCCGGGGGCCAGGAGCTCCTGGAAGATGTGCCTGTCCAGGAGCCCGTTGGCGCTGTCGCAGGGGTTGTAGGCCGATCGGAAGCTGGTGCACGACTGCTGGCAGATATCTTCCCTCTGCTGGCACAGGGCCAGCCTCAGGGTGTTCACCACCTCGGTTGTCTGGGGCAGGCTGACGTAGGCTGCCAGGACCAGGGTGCGGTGCATGGCTTGGGCCTGCAGGGCATCCAGGGCAGGGAGTAGCCCTTCGCCCAGCAGCTTTTCCCGCAGGAAGGGAGGGTATCCCCGGCCCGCCAGCCCCCACATGACCAGGGAGCCGTCCAGCAAGGCCAGCAGCGGCAGGGCCGGGTCCGCGCTCTCCGCAGCTTCCGCCAGCCCTTCCACCTCCTTGACCGCCCGCAGCATCCCCAGGACTGCTCCCTGCACAGCTACCGAGTCGTTGGATGTCGGAGAGGGGGCGTTCAAAAAGATGTCCTCCTCGGCGGCGTAGAGGGCCGGTTGGCTGTAGAGGCGGGCACCGGGGCGCGTGCCGTAGGTGAAAACACATCCCCCGATGTTTATCAGGTAGCACCGCACGGGAAGATGCCTGTCCACGTCGATGTGGGAGCCGTCGACCGAAGCCACGCAGAAGTCCGGCGGCAGGACTGTGGGCTGGTACCTGGCATCCAGGGCATCCTCGGGAGTAGCGCACAGAAAGGGCCTGCCCCGCGAAGCTTCCACTCTGGCTGCCAGCTCAGCGGCATCGGCCGATGCCAGGGCAGCCATTACGCGGTCCAGCTGCTCTGTGCGGGAATACTTGGCGTCGGCCAGGTGTCCCGCCATGCTGTCAATCTGTGCCGCCGTTTTGGCTATGTCCAGGGCCAAGGTGCGTACCTGCCTGCGCTTATTGGAGGACCCGTTCGTCGCCGATCCGGCGGGTGATGTGTTCCTGGTCCAGGTGCTCCAGGAGGGGGAGGATGTACTTGCGGCTGGAGTTGAACATATCCCGACCGTCGCCAACGGTTATCTTCCCATTGGCCCGGGTATGGTCGATTATCCGCTCCACCATGGTCTTGTAGGCCTCCGCAGAGAACACCACGGACTCGTTGACCTTGACCACCTTGCCTTCATCTATGAGCAGGCCCAGCACCTCCCCATCCAGGGGCAGATCCGTGGGAGGGGAGAAGGGATTTTCCTCCAGGGAGCGCATGTACCCATCGGCCAGCTTCTGTTGGGCCGCTGTCAGCGTCGGCGCATGCTGGGGAGTCCGTAGTGCCGCGCCATCTTCCGACAGCGCTCCCTCTCCGGCAAGCTGCTCCACCACCAGGGGGAAGGCGCCCTGAGCGATGCTCAGACGGCTCCTCATCTCTTCCCGGGGCATTCCCCGCCTCAGCGGATACTGCCCATGGTACTGGCGAAGAACGTCCGCGGCCCGACGGGCCAGTGTGCTCCAGCTTTCCCGCGAGTACACCGT
>JAGWBF010000005.1:4411-38028 GCA_021296025.1 Dehalococcoidia bacterium
ACCTCTTCCAGGGGAAGGTTGGCCTTCTGGGACAGGCTCTTCAGGTCGCAGGGGGCCCACTGCTCCACCGCCCCAGCGACGGCATCGAGGCCGCTGCCCGCCTCCATGGCGGCAAGCTGCTCCAGCACCGAGGGGATGTTGCGGCGGTGACGCCTCCTGGGCTGGGGGTCGATTATCGTTCCCCCACCCAGAGTGGTGTCGGCTGAGCGAATGACGAACAGGTCCCCCTTGACGGCAGGCACCGAATCCTGCAGGTGGAGCTGGGCCCAGCCTTCCTGCCCTGCTCCCAGGACATCGGCATCCAGCAGGCGCACCCTGGCAGGGACCTCGGTGGTGTACAGGTGGAAGGTGACATTCTCGTTGTGGGAAAGGGACTGGCTGGCGCCCTTCAGCATCGTGATGCGGGCATCTATCCTGTTGGTCAGCTGGAGCCAGCTGCCCGCGGTGAGCATCTCTCCCCGCTGCACATCGTGGCGTGACAGGCCGGAGAGGTTCACAGCCAGGCGTATGCCCGGCTCGGCGCGCTCCGCCTTCTTCTGGTGGCTCTGCAGGCCGCGGATTCGTCCCCGTTCCCCCGACAGGGCAAGGCGCACCTCCTGCCCAACGTGCAGGTTTCCGTCGATGAGGGTGCCCGTCACAACGGTGCCGAAGCCCGGGACGCTGAAGCACCGGTCCACGGGAAGCCGGGGGCGTCCCAGGTCCTTCCTGGCCTCCGTTTCGTCCAGCATCCCGTCTATGGTGGCTATTAGAGAGTCCATTCCCTCCCCGGTGTACGCCGAGACCACCTGGGTGGGCGCACCCTCCAGGATGGTTCCCGCCACTACATCTTCCACCTCAGCCTTAACCAGCTCCACCAGCTCCGGGTCCACCATGTCCGCCTTGGTGATGACGACAAGCCCCCGCTTGATCTTGAGGATATCCAGGATGGCTAGGTGTTCCCTGGTCTGCTGCATCACGCTCTCGTTGGCAGCCACCACCAGCATCGCCAGGTCGATTCCGCCCACGCCGGCCAGCATGTTCTTTATAAAACGTTCATGCCCGGGAACATCGACGATGCTCACCTCCCGGCCTCCGGGAAGGGACATCCATGCGAAGCCCAGGTCGATGGTCATCTCCCGTTCCTTCTCCTGGGGAAGGCGGTCGGGGTCTATGCCTGTGAGGGCTTTGACCAGGGTGGACTTGCCATGGTCAACGTGTCCGGCGGTGCCGATAACGTACATGGACGGAACCTTGAGCGAGGCTGGTGTCAGAATAGCATCAGCTACGGTGGGAATCAAACGAGAGGCGGGATCCTCGGTAACTGTGGTAATAAGACGACGCAGTCATCGAGGCCAGCCTCAGCTGAGATAAGCCATGAGAAGGGGCCGATAAGCGTCCAACGCCTCCGACTCTGGCAATTCAGGAGCATTGAACCACCGTACCTCTGTATGCTCCTCGGGTGCCATGTTTGTGGGTTCTCCTTCCCAAACTCGGACCGCGTAAACGTGTATGGTGGCGGGCTCGATTGGGTCGGCGATCTGTTCCAGCCAAACGCAGTCAAGCACCTTGATGCCTAGTTCCTCCGTAGCTTCTCGTCGCAGAGCGTCTTCCAAAGACTCGCCATCATTGACATGGCCACCAAACAGATCCCAAGCCTTTGGAAAGAAGCGCAACCACGGAGCCCGGTAAACAAGAAGCACATTGCCATCCTTAGCAAGAATCCCGGCAACGCAGATATTGGAGGATGCGAGCAAGGTTAGGTCCCCGCCCGACGGCACAAGAGATGGATGTGCTGTGCCAGAGATGCGAACGGCTCTACTCCCCTAAATTTCAACTCAAGGGCAAGGAGGTTTGCTTGTCGTGTGGTTTCTGACAACTTTGTTCTCGGTAGTTCTAGGTTGGGGGCAGCAGGTTCAATCTTAAGATCCCGCTTCCCGTACTCAGGCTGTCCCGGATGCCATCTCGTTGATCTGGCTGTAGCGGAAGCAGTCGATGGTGTGGTCGTTGACCATCCCGACGGACTGCATCAGGGCGTAGCAGATGGTACTGCCAACGAACTTGAACCCCCGTTTCCGGAGGTCCTTGCTCATGGCATCGGACTCGGCGGTGTGGGCGGGCACCTCGTCCATGGAACGCCAGGAGTTGATGCGGGGAGCGCCGCCTATGAAGCCCCACAGGTAGGCATCGAAGCTGCCGAAGCTGTCCTGAACCGCCAGGAAGCTCTGGGCGTTCAGGACGGAGGCATGTATCTTGAGCCGGTTGCGAATGATGCCCGCGTCCCCCAAGAGCACGTCGATCTTGTCCTGGTCGTAAGAGGCGATCACCCTGGCTTCGAAGTTGTCGAAGGCCCGCCGGTACCCGTCCCGCTTCTTCAGGATGGTCTCCCAGCTAAGCCCTGCCTGGGCGCCCTCCAGCAGGAGCATCTCGAAGAGGAGGCGGTCATCGTGCACGGGAACGCCCCACTCCCGGTCATGGTAGGGATAGGACACCAGGCTGCTGACCCATGCGCAGCGGGTCAGGCCATCCTCTGAGGGGTGATTCCCTTGGTCTGCACTAAGCTGTCTCTCATTCATATTGCTTCCCATGTCACCACTCTACTAAGGTGTTGCACCTCGTTTGTGAACTAGGGTATCCAGGCCTGCCGATTACTGGATTGCGGCCTTCGCCGCAATGACGAGATGACGCGTTTCTCTGCCGAAGCAGAGGGATAAACGTACCCTAGCGGTCCTGCCAGCGCTTCTTTTCCCTGGCCGGGAGGGCCAGCATGAACGACTCAAGCGCCAGCCTCGGGTTGGCGTTGCTCTCCAGGGCCTCTATGGTGTCGCGAATGCCGGTGATGGTCTTGACCACCTGCTGGGTGGTCACCTGCTCGGCCCCCTGTCGAAGGGCATCCATCTGATCGAGGTTGCTTACGTGCTCCTCGCTCCCCTCTTTCATCAGCAGGACATCCCTCCACCACCGGAGCCACTGCTCCAGCTCCCCCACAGCATCCTGCCGGTCGCGGGAGTAGCGAGAGGCCAGATCCCCGCCGTAGTCGAACCGCTCCTCGAGGGTAGCGCAGGAAAGCCGGGCGATGCGCTCCACCTGGGCGGACCTGTGCTCCATGACCGAAGGTTCCCTGGCAGCCGACAGCGCCCAGCCAAGGCACCCCCTAGAGAGCCGGGCCAGCACCTCCGCTTGATCCGGTCCCGCCGCGCCCGAGGAGGTCAGCTCTTCGGCCACCGCAGGGATGGGCAGCGGGTGCAGCTCTATGCGGTGGCACCGGGAGCGTATGGTCGGGAGAACAGCCACCTCCTGGGAAGTCAGCAGGAGGAACAGCACCTGGTCGGGGGGTTCTTCCAGCACCTTGAGCAGGGCGTTGGCCGCCTCGGTGCTCATCTCCTCGGCCCCATCGAAGATATACACCCTGGTGGAGCCCTCATAGGGCTTGAGGCTGGTCTGGTGCTGGAGCTCCCGTATGGTGGAGATGCTGATCTGGCGCCGGGAGGCTCCATCCTCTTCCCGAGCTGTGCTTATCACCTGGACGTCGGCGTGGCTGCCAGAGGCGATGCGCTGGCACTGGGTGCAGGAACCGCAGGGGGCATCCTCAGCGCTGGTGCAGTTCACCCTCTGGGCGATGTTCGTAGCCAAGGTGCCTTTGCCGATGTGGGGCGGACCGACTACCAAGTAGGCGTGGGGAGCCCGGCCGTCGCGGAAAGCGCGGTCAAGCTGCCCTACCAGCACATCATGTCCCCGCAGCTGCCACACGACTAGGGATTTCCAGGTGGAAGTTGTGCCGGCGGCGGGGGATTTCCCGGATCAGACCACATCGCACAGCATCATGTCCTGGTAACTCTCGCGGCGGCGTATGAGCCGGGCGCTACCATCCTTGACCAGGACGATGGGCGGGCGGGGATTGAGGTTGTAGGTGCTGGCCATGGACAGGCAGTAGGCCCCGGCGGCGGGGATGGCTATGATGTCGTCGGCCTCCACGGGAGGGAGCTTTACGTCCCGTACCAGGACATCGCCCGATTCGCAGTACTTACCGGCTATGGTCACCAAATCCGTGGGTTCGGTGTTGAGCTTGCCAGGCACCACTGCTTCGTAGGCGGCTTCGTAGAGGGCGGGGCGGATGTTGTCCCCCATTCCCCCGTCCACCGATATGTACTTCCTAACTCCCGGAATGTCCTTCACTGCACCCACCCTGTACAGGGCCACCCCGGCCGGACCTGTGATGGAGCGGCCCGGCTCGATGACAAGCTGAGGCAGGTCCATTCCCAGGGAACGGCAGGTGTCGGACAGGGTGCCGGTGATGGCTTCGGCGTACTGGGCGATGGTGGGCGGCTCCTGGTCCCGGGTGTAGGCGATGGCGAACCCTCCGCCCGGGCTGAGCTCCTGGAGGTCCAGCCCGTCCTCCCGGAGACGGGATGCGAACTCCAGCACCACCTCCAAGCCCATCCGATAAGGCTCAAGCTCGAATATGGGGGAGCCCAGGTGGAAGTGCAGGCCCTTCAGCTTGAGGTGGGGGGACCGGAGCACCTTGAGCACCGCTTCTTCAGCCTGCCCAGTCTGTATGGGGAAGCCGAACTTGCTGTCCAGGATACCCGTGGTGGTGTGAGCATGGGTGTGGGCATCGACCCCTGGGGAGACCCGCACCAGGACCTCTTGCACTGTTCCCGCCTCACCGGCGATCTGCTCTAGGAGTTCTATCTCGTGGAAGCTGTCCAGGGCAACTGTGCCAATGCCCCACCGTACGGCGTCCTGAAGCTCCTGGGGGCCCTTGTTGTTGCCATGAAAGCAGACCGACTCAGAGGGGTAGCCCACGGCCTGGGCTATGGCCAGCTCGCCTCCCGACACCACGTCCAGCCCCAGCCCTTCCTCCATGAAAATGCGCGCCAGGGCAGGATTGACGTAGGCCTTGCAGGCGTACACCACATCGGTGTTGGGATACAGGCTGCGGAACTCGTTGAGGAACTCGCGGCATCGGTTCCGAAGCATATCTTCGTCGAATATGTACAGAGGGGTGCCATACTCCTGGGCCAAGGCTGCAACATCGCAGCCCCCGATCAGGAGGCGGCCGGCAGCATCAGCGGTTGCGGTCTCGGGGAAAACATGGGTGGGGAACATGCCAAAAACCTTCGTGCTCAGAGTTGGTTCATCGTAAGTAGAAGGCATCAGGCTGTCAAGGAACGGGGGGTAGGGGGCCGTCGGGACCGGCCCGGCCTTTGGCCCTGCCCCTCTTCGGGGGAACCATCGTGGCTGAGGACCACGAACTTTGCCATTAATTCCTTATGTGGAATACAATTGATCTATGCCTTGGGGGGGTTGGGGACACCAGAAAATCTACAAGCTAGGCGTGTCCTTAGCCGTCAACCTCTAGCACGAACGTTCGAAAGCGTTGCGAAAGTAGAGGCCTATCACATGAGTGGACGCCGTCCGTTCAGCGAACTGACCAAGGACTTTACTCCGGAGCATCGTCAGCGTATCGACGACCTGAAGAGACAGCTGCTTGAGGAGATGCCGTTGCACGAGCTCCGACGGGCGCGGGCGTTGACCCAGCGGGACATGGCGAAGATGCTCAAGGTGAATCAACCCGCTGTATCCAAGCTGGAGCAGCGGGCTGATGTGTATGTGTCCAGCTTGAGGTCCTTCATAGAAGCTGCGGGCGGGAAGCTGAAGATCGTGGCCGAGTTCCCCGAGGGCGAGGTAGCAATCACCAACTTCTCCGACGTGTGAGAGGATGGGGATGCGTCCTGAAGATGTGGTGTCCGGATTTACGAGGGTTGAGGTGTTCGGAGGAAAGGCTATAAACTCAGCAAGAAGGTAATATCCGATGATGGATGACCACACACAGAATCGATTGGACTTCGGCGACCCACACTCCGCCGCAGAGCAAGGCTTGAAGGTCGTAACGGCCGGGTTCAAAGGAGTAGAACCGTTCAGTTGGGACATATTCAACGGATTCGACAGGATGCGGGTACTGACCTACTCCGTAAGTGCCCGGATGATTTTCAGGATGCTGGACAGATTCTCTTTTGAGATGTTCGAGTGCGTCTTCGGATACGAAGGAGGGCTGCGGCGGTTTGCCGATGTTGTCGCGTTCCAACAGTTCTTAATCAACCAGGTGAGGGACTGTGCACTTCAACTGAAGGACGGACGGCAGCGCGTCATATTGGAAAGGGTCCATAGCGGCAGGGCTCGCTTCTATGTTGTGAAGGACAACATAGCCCACGCCAAGCTGTATTTGCTTGAGTCTGACCGCCCCAAGCGACGCAGGGTCATAGTGGGATCGGCCAACCTGTCTGAAAGAGCCTTTGGGGGCAAGCAGCCTGAGACATTGATCGTCTTTGACGACGACATTGAGGCGTGGGAGCACTACTCCCGGGAATACGATGCTGTAAAGGAGACTGCCTCTGACAGGGTCGACATCCCCGTAAACCTCCGAGAGGCTGAGATATCGTTTGTGGACACTCCTGTCCTGAGGGACCCAGGACAGACGGTGTTTCAGGCGCCTTCTGTCGAAGAACTGACGCTCCCGCAGGTCTTGCACAAGGTGGAGGAGCTCGCTGTTCCGATAGACCGGGTCATTACGCCCCAGATACCCAGAGAAAACGGAAGGTATGTTGTAACGCCATCCGTAAAAGCCGAGATCAAGAAGATGCGGTGGCAGAAGGGACAGTCCCAAAGTGTCGAAACCAAACCAACCAGCCTGACCATCCACCCGGAGTCCAGACACGTCTCGCTATCGGGCGTTCATGTTCCGCTGGAGACGGACACAGAGGGTTTGCGGAGGAGCTCCGAAGCCATAGTCGAGTACTTCAACAACTACGAATTGGGCTTCGTAGGTGATGTGCCTCAATTGCAGCGAGACTACTTTACCTTTATGTCCTGGCTGTATATATCGCCGTTTATCTGCGATCTTCGGACACGAGCCGTCGTGCGCGGAGGCAATATCTTCCACTACCCTTCCTTCGCGATCATCTACGGCAAGTCAAACTGTGGCAAGACTAGCTTGGTAGATACTCTAGTCGCCAGCATGTTCGGTTATCCGAGCACAGTAGAAAAGGACAGCTTCACTCGCAGGATACTTAGGGGACTTCAACAGAATTACAAACGTTTCCCCGTAGTCTTTGACGATATCACCCGCAGGCGGTTCACTGACCATGGCCTGGATATTGTCAAGGACGAGAACCTGCCTCCTGTCAAGGAGCACCCGTGCTTCGTAATTTCCATGAATGCGGAGCCTCAATCATTCCCGGACGAGGTAGTGAAGCGCTGCCTCATGATCTATACCAACACATCCATCCCCACCCACAGACACTCCTTGGCTGATCGCTTGCACTCCAGCGTGGAGGACATCCGAAACAGGCTGACAACAGACCTTTACAGGCGGTACCTCGCAGTCATTATGGATAGGCTCAACGGCACTCCCGAGCCAGGAGATATTCTGCAGATGTCCTCTGAGGTTATATGCGATCTCTTGGAGGTTCATACCGGCGGGCAGTTGCCCCATTGGTGTAAGCCCGTTTCGTGGAATCAGTACGCCGACCGGCGCTACGAGAGACCAGCTAGGCGGCTGGCGGCGCTTTTGTCGCGTGAGAATTATCGGAGCAAAGTCGCCGAAGGGGAAAAAGGGTGGACGTTACAGTCGAACACCGTCGTCGTCTGGGACAAAGCGGATGCCTTCGGACGCACCTCTATAAAGGGAGAGATTCCCGACTTCCTTTACGATGACACCGCTAGCGTCGGAGATACGTTCGTTCTTTGGCGAGAGCAGACGGAGGAGTTCCTAGGAACTCCGATTTCCCGACCGGGCTTCAACTGGCCGTGGAATCGATAGAGTGGGGCTGACCCCTCCACGTCAAACGGGTGTCATAGCACCTCCCTCTTACCGCGGGATGATGGGGAGGAGGATGTGGGAGGGGTATCTGGCGGAGTGGCAGATGGTCTGCTGGGCGGGTTCGCCCACGCTTCCTTCACCAAGACGGGCGCCCGTGTTCAGGTTGCGGTCGAAGCGCGGGAAGTTGCTGCTGGATATCTCCAGGCGCACCCTGTGACCCGCCCTGAACAGGTAGCTGGTGGCGCACAGATCGATGCTGTACTTGTACACCTGTTTGGACACTATGAGAGAAGGGGATGACCGGGAGTCCCGGTAGCGGGCCCGGATGATGCCGTCCTGCAGGTTCCGCGCGTAGCCGTCGGGCTGCACATCCACCAACTTGGCGGTGAAGTCGGTGTCCAATGCCGTTGATGCAGCGTAAAGCTCCACCACGATGGGCCCGGTAATCTCCATCTCCTCTCGCAACGGCTCCGATGTGTACACAAGAACATCGGGGCGGGACTCCACGGGCCTCTGGTCGAACACCCCCTGGGGGATGATCAGCGTCGCCCCGCCCTGGGTAGGCACCGGGTCGGCCGGGTCGTAAACGTAGGAGTCAGCTTCCTCCTCAACCGGCTGCTCCAGAGAGAGGGTACCGCCTCCATCGGCGGTGTTGGCATCGCCCTGGCTGTGCAGGTAGAAGGGTGTGTACCTGGTGCGGGCCAGGGGCCACTCCCACTCCCGGCGCCACCGGTTCTCCCCCATGACGAATATAGACACCGGCGGCTCATCCATGACACCCGTCGGCTGGTCCTTCAGCCAGTGGTCGAACCAGCCAAGCTGCATCTCATGTATGGACACCACAGCGTGGAGGCCGAAGTCGGCCTCCCCTGCCCCCTTGGACGTGGGCACGCTGTAGGGGAGCAGGTGGGCCCAAGGGCCGATGAACAGCTTCTGGCTGGCCCGGGCCAGGGGGTCGGGACACCTCTCGGTGATAGCGGAGAAGGCGTTGAGCGCACCCTCCAGGAAGATGTCGTACCAGGAGCTGATGTGGAGCATGGGCACGGTTATGCCCGCCAGGTTGTCCAGCAGGTTGATGCTCCTCCAGTAGGGGCCGTCGTTGGCGTTTGCCATGTAGTCGCCAAAGTAGGGAGCAGCATCCTTGAGGCGCTCGATCCAGTCGTTCAAGGGAAGGTGGGCGTACGCCTCGGCGGTTAAAGGCATGGCGAAGTTGTTGCCCGCCTCGACGTAGCTGTCTATGGTCGCTATCTGGTCCCCCAAGCCCCTGCGCGTCAGGGTGTTGCGACCTTTGTGGATTGCGTAGGGCACCATCCAACCCCACTCCATTGCGCCTCCGGTGTGATACACCCAGCTGTCGTGAAAGCTGGCTGAGGCCGATATCGGGGACATGGCCTTAAGGTGGGGAGGAAGGGGGTTGCTCTGGGACAGCAGGTACTGGGTTGCCCCCAGGTAGGACTGCCCTATGGTGCCCACCTTGCCGTTGGACCAGGGCAGGGCGGCGGCCCACTCCACGGTATCGTACCCGTCCCTGGCTTCGTCAATCAGGGGGTAGTAGTTGTCCCCCTCGGACTCGAAGCGCGCCCGGCAGTCCTGGTTGACTACCACATAGCCGTGGCTGGCGAAGAACCGGGGAGAGCGGTTCTCATCGTTGGACGTGGACTCTTTGCCGTAGGGGCCCCTGTTGACCAGCACAGGGAATGTGCCTGGAGCGTCGGGGCGAAGGATGTCCGCCTTGAGCACGGTCCCGTCCCGCATGGCTGCCGGCACGTTCTTCTCGACGATTACCTTGTACTGGTCTGCCAGGGGATTCACCATGTATGTCTCCCTATCGTATTCGAAAGTTCTACCAGCATATTGCCCTGCCCCAGGTGCGTCAACAAAGGCGATTCCCAAGGACAGCCGCTGACATCCGCCCCTGGACAGGACGGTTGGCATGGCTGTCTAATTAGAACACATGATCGCACACTAGTAAGCAGGGACCAAACTTGGGAGCTTGATTATGGGTGCCATCGAATACACTGAAAAACACGCCTCAGGGGCGCTGAACCGGGTGCAGGGCATGGACTTCAAGTGGTCTTTGAACCCCTACCAAGGGTGCGCCCATGACTGCCACTACTGCTTTGCACGCCGCTACCACTACCTGATGGACCTCAACCCCGACTCGGACTTCTCCGGCTCGGTGCTGATAAAGACTAACCTGCCTGAGCTGCTGACCCGCCAGGTATCCAGCCCCTCATGGAAGAGGGAGACCATAGCCATCGGGACCTCTACGGACCCGTACCAGCCCATCGAAGGCAAATACCGGCTGACCCGCCGGTGCCTGGAAGTGCTGGCAGTCAGGAAGAATCCCATGTTCCTGGTCACCAAGGGAACCCTGGCGCTAAGGGATGCCGACCTCCTGGCCCAGCTAACCAGGGAGGCTGAAGGGGCCGTGTGCTTCAGCATAACGACCATGGACGAGAAGATATGGCGCAAGCTGGAGCCGGGAACACCGCCTCCCAGGAAGAGGCTGCAGGTCCTGGAAAAGCTGGTCAAGTCCGGCGTGAATGCCGGAGTGCTTGTGGCCCCCATTGTCCCGGGTGTCACCGACGATGAAGCCGGTCTGTCCGAAGTCGTCCGCCAAGCCTCGGAGCACGGCGCCAGGTTTCTGAGCGGCAGCATCCTGCACCTGAAGGAGGGCACCAAGGGGCATTTCTTCAACTTCCTGAAAGCCAACTACCCTCGCCTCGTGATGCCGTACAGGGGGCTGTATCCGGGCGCCTACCCCCCGCGCCGGATGAAAGAGCAGGTGTGGAACACCATCAACGAGCTCAAGAGCACCTATGACCTCCAGGACCGGCCTCCCAGGTCGGCGGCGCCTCCGCCGACCTACCAGTACCAAATGGCTCTGGCCTAGTCCACCCTCCCCTTTAGTCCCCTGTCTCTGGGGGTCCTTATGTCCCTCCTCCCCTGCCCTTCCCTTCATTGCGGGGGAGGCCGCAATGACGAAAGGCGTGCCAGGGAGCAGATTGCCAATTGTCCTGCGTAGTGTCGGCTGCGATAGTGGAACAGGTCTGGATACCGGCAATGCTCCGTCCTGGATTGCGGCCTTCGCCGCAATGACGATATGCCCGATGGGTGGTGGCCCCGTATCGAGTACGGGGTAGGCTCTACGCCGGTGTGACGAAAGGCGTAGCAAGATGGAGGGCTGGGCTTGAGGAAGACCATGCTGTGGCTCCCCGCCGTGCTGTAGGCCTGGGCCGCCCCGTCATTGCAGCGGACGGGATGAGGCAGTGGGCTACAGGGTGCTTACAGGGTCCACATCCACTGTCCAGCCGTCAGGCAGCCCCGTCCCTTCTATGAGGCTGTGCAACTCCCGTCCCCTCAGCACCAGGTGCCAGCGGAACTGGCCCCGGACGCGCTCCCTGTAGGCTGGAGCAGGCCCCAGCACATCGATATCGGTAACTCCAGTGGCATCTATCCTGCGTAGCAGGGCCCGCTTCAGCCTCTCGGCTTCCTTCTGGCACTGGTCGGGGTTGGTGTGGGTGTACACCATGTTGACCAGATCACAGTAGGGGGGCTGCCTCAGCTCCCGGCGGTTGTCCACCTCCCGGCGGTACATCTCCAGGTAGTCCTGGGCTGCTGCTGCCTCAACAGCATAGTGCTCCGGGTTGTAGGTCTGGATGATCACTCTTCCGGGGGCATCGCCCCGGCCCGCTCTGCCGGCAACCTGGCAAAGGAGCTGGAAGGTGCGCTCCCCGGCCCGGAAATCGGGCAGGTTCATCCCAACATCGGCCAAGACCACGCCCACCAGGGTGACGTTGGGCAGGTGAAGGCCCTTGGCTATCATCTGGGTGCCAACCAGCACTTGGGCATCCCCCTTCAGGTAGTCAGCCAGTATACGTTGGTGGGCGTCGGCGGACGGTGCGGCATCCCGGTCCCAGCGGACGACCTTGACTCCCGGGAGGAGCCCTTCCAGCTCATCCACAACCCGCTGGGTGCCCAGCCCAAGGTAACGTATGTGCTCGCTTCCGCAAGCCGGACATGTGCGCCGCAGGTTAGAACGCCGGCTGCAAAGGTGACACAGCAGCTTCTTGGTGGTGGTGTGGTAGATCAGGGTGGAGCCGCAGGTGCGGCACTTCAGGGTGTGGCCGCAGTCCCTGCACTGGATGATGGTGGCGGCGCCCCGGCGATTCAGGTACAGGATTGCCTGCTCCCGGCGGCCGAGGCACTCGGCCAGCTCATCGGCTAACTCCCTGCTAAAAATGCTCCGGTTTCCGGCTTTGAGCTCCTCCCGCATGTCGCACACCTGGGCTTCGGCCAGGCTTCCCGGAGAGGATGATGGCCCGGCGGAGACCCTTTCAGGGAGGCGATGCAGGGTCAGCTCGCCCATGGAAGCGCGGAAGTAGGTGCACACATCGGGGGTAGCGCTTCCGGCTACGAACACAGCACCTTCCAGGGCCGCCCGTTTCAGGGCCACCTCCCGGGCATGATAGCGGGGCGCGGCATCGACCTGCTTGTAGGCCCATTCGTGCTCTTCGTCCATTACGATGAGGCCCAGCTTGGGCACAGGGGCAAAGACGGCACTGCGGGGCCCTACAACCACATCGTACTTGCCGTGCTTGATTCCCCACCACTGGTCCAGGCGCTGTCGTGGGGTGAGCTGGCTGTGCAGGAGGGCAACCCTGCCGGGAAAGCGCTGGTTGAGCCGGTGCAGGGTCTGGGGGGTGAGGGCGATCTCCGGCACCAGGAATATGCCCTGCCTGTCCAGGGACACGCACCGCTCCAGCGCCCGTAGGTAAACTTCGGTCTTCCCGCTGCCGGTTACGCCGTAGAGCAGGTGCTGACTGTCGGACGAAACGCCATCCAGGGCCTCGGTAATGGAGGAAAGGGCTTCCTCTTGATGGGCTGTAAGATGCTCTACCATCTCAGTTCCGAGATCCGCCAGCGTTGCAGCGGGAGGATGCTCCTCCGTTCGGACCCACTCCCGGCCAGCTATGCCTCTTTCAAGCAGGGCCTTGACGGCAGGCGGGCCGAAGCTCTTGTTAGCTGTAACTGTGGGAACAGGTCCACCGGCTTCCAGCATGTAGGTGTAAAGGTCGGCGGCTTTGCCAGTTAAATCGTGGGGCTTGTACTGGCCATCAGCGCCTTCCCTGGACGATAGGGGAAGACACAGGTGGGTGGCGGTTCGATGGATTGCCTTGGGCCTGGGCAACTCCCAGCGACGTGCCAAGTTGCCCCTGGTCAGCATCCGGCGGAGAACGCTGACGTAGCTCTTCCCCAGGCCCTTCAACAGGTCCCTGTCCTCCACCTCTTCGGCCTCGCCGAACCTGCTCAGGACCGTCTGCTCGCTCTCACCAAGCCCTTCTGCGTCCAGGGATGATGACCTGCGCAGGTAGGAGCGCACTTGGCCTTCGAACTGGTAGGGCAGATGCATAGCTGCCGCTTCGTATAGGGACGAAAGGTAGTGCTGGCTGATCCACCGGGCCAGGTCCAGGGAGGCTGGGGTAAGCAGGGGACAGGGTCCCACGACGGACCGGATATCCTTTGTGTAGTAGGAGTCGGGCTGGGACACCTTCTCGAAGATGATTCCCTTGACCAGCCTGCTCCCCAAAGGCGCCCACACCAGGTTCCCTGCTTCGGCATCCATACCTGCCGGCACCGAGTAGGACAGGGTCCTGTTAGGACCCATGGGGGCATCGACAGCAACTTCGACGAAGCTCATACGAGGCCAGTCTCCACAGGGTGACCGGTGATGCTGAGGCACAATGCCAAACGGCAGCTAGTTCTCATCAGCGGGAGATGGAGGGGTATCGAAAAGAGTCTTGGGGAATGTCGCGAGGGAGGTCTGTGCGCCGGGACCGGGTGCCAGCGGGCTCGGTCCTAGGAAGACCCCTTCTTGCCCTTGGGGCCGAACTGGGAGCGTTCCTTGATGCGGGCAGCCCTGCCCGACAGGCCCCGCAGGTAGTACAGCTTGGCCCGGCGGACCGCGCCCTGCCGGACAACCTCTACCGAATCCAGCAGCGGGGAGTGTACGGGGAAGGTGCGCTCCACACCGACGTTGTAGGTGACCCTTCGGACGGTGAAGGTGCTTCCAATGCCGCCTTCCCGCCGGCGGATAACCACACCCTGGAACGCCTGGATGCGCTCTCGTTCACCTTCCCGAACCCGGAAGTTGACCTTGACGGTATCTCCGGGGAGGAACTCCTGCACCTTGGGGTTGGGTGTAAAGTCGATTAGAGCGCGTGCATCCATGGTCTTCTAACATTCCTTGCGATTGGCTTTCAACGGCCTATTCTACATTTATCCTTCGTTATAAGCAAGGTGATTCGGAAAAGGGGGAGGGGCATCGGCCTTACGACAGCTAACGAGATTACCACTCTGGAGGTTTAATGATCTCACCACGGTCGTCTGATAGACGGTCCGGAAACTGGCTCTCCCTCATGTGGCGCTTGCGGATGCGCCTTATGTACGTGGCTGCATTGCGTAACGACTCTGGAATATATTTTTCGTCTGGGTCTGGGCTGACCAGTGTCATCTTGAGGTTTAGTTCATTCTTGACACACAGCATTGCCCCAGCGAAATCTGCATCATTTGATATCAGAACGGCTTGCTCATAATTTTCGGTTATAGCATCCATTAGCAGACGAGTGACCAAATTGACATCCGATCCCTTTTCCTCTGAATCTAGAACCTCTACGTACATGTCTGGCCGTGCAACCAGTGGTCGCGTCTTTGTTCTGGATCTAAACTGACCGAAATGTATAGTCAGATTGGGGATGGTTTGCAGTGCCCTCAAGTAAACTAACTGCCTTAAGCGAGAACCCTCAGTGCCCGGGCGGTTGGATAAGTAAGCGGTGAAGTACTCTATTGACTGAATTTCGTCGTGAGGAAAAAGTGTTGTGGCCAGCCTACCGAGGTCGAGCCACTTAAATCCCGTGTTCTTGACCGCTCGGTAATAGAGATTGAAGCCATCAATATAGACGTTGGTGAGCATCTCGAGACAAAGATAGAGACCGCCCAGATGTGGGCGGTCTCGACCCTAGCGCCTAAGAGCTAGGGGGGGTACATAGCGCAATGTAACATTGCATTTACTACGATGTCAACTCATCGAGGGAAACGGGATTCTTCAGAAACGAAACATCGGACGTTTGCATTCCTGGGGGTTAAGCCCGGCTAGGAGGCCCTGTCCATGGCGATCATATCTTGAATCTGGTCCTCCAGGGCATCTGCTGAAAGTAAGCCCCCGAACTTCCGCACAATGTTGTGGCTGCGGTCCAGGAAGAAGGTGGTGGGGAAGCTAATCACATCGTATCGCTTGAAGATGTCCCCGTCGGGGTCAGCGCCGATGGCGTAGCTGATGCCCAGCTCGTTGATGAACTTCTGGCCCTCCTCCGCCGGGTCCACATCCACGAGCTGGATACCGATAATGGTTACGCCTTCGTCGCGATACGTATGGGAAGCTTCTTCCAGGTCGGGCATCTCCTCCCGGCAGGGAGCGCAGGATGGATACCAGAAATTGACCACCACCATCCGATCGGCGAAGCGCTCCAGGCTGATCTCCTCGCCGGCTTCATAGTTATCGTTGCCAAAGGCGGGGAAACTGAAGCTAGGCGCCGGTTCGCCTTCTGCGGAGCCTACGCAGGCGCCAGCCGCCAAGATAATGGCGGCGATCATAAGCATCCACCCTACCAGGCGCGACCTGTTCATTGATTCGACCATTGCAGCGCTATCCTCTAAATATCCTTCTACCCACTATTCTACCTCTACCAGCCGATAGCATAGCTTTCGCGATGGGGGGCCGCCCCGGCAATCAGGGCGCCCCGCTCATGGTCCACCACGATGGCGCAGGGGCTTCCTGCTATGAGCATCCAGTCATCTCTCACGGACACTTTGTGGCCCATGTCCTGAAGCGACCGCACAACGTCGGCATCCACACGACCCTCCACGCTAAGCTCGCCCGGTGCATAGGGATGGGGCCAGCCTGATCCGGGAAAGCTGGTGGTGCGAAAGCGGGGTTCCTCCACAGCCTGCTGGGGGTCGAAGCCGAACTCCACTATGTTCAGGAGCACCTGCACCTGGGCCTGGACCTGCATATCTTCCCCGGGGCTGCCGAAGGGCATGAACAGGCGTCCGTCCTTCAGAACAATGGCCGCGCAGGGGGTCATCCGGGGCCTTTTGCCGGGGCCCAGGCAGTTGGGGTTGTCGGGGTCCAGCCAGGACTGGCCCCCACGGCCGGATATGGACACGCCTACCCCTGGCACGATGGGTGTACTTGTAAATGCGTCACTCGGAGTCCCGGAGAAAGCGTTGCCCCACCTGTCCACCACGCAAGTGTAGGCAGTATCGGGCTCCGAGCGCCCCGACAAGGGCACCGCGGGAATGGCGTTCACCGTCCTGTTCTTCCCTTCGAAGGGCCACGGGTTACCCGGAGAGGGCATTTCAGGCCATGCGGCCTTGCTGTCTATCCCTTCCCTCCTATGGTCGGCATACTCCTTAGTCGTAAGGCCGGCTATGGGCACTTCGATGATATCCGGGTCACCGTAGTACTGGTGCCTATCGGCGAAGGCCACCTTTATAGCCTCAACTAAGGTATGCACGTACTGGGCCGAGTTGTGGCCCATTCCCTGGAGGTCGAACCCCTCCAGCAGGTTTAACACCTGGACCAAAGCCGGGCCCTGACACCACGGTCCGGCGGTGTACACCGAGTATCCGCGATAGCTGGTTGTCTGGGGAGTTTCCACCTGCACATGGAAGCTAGCCAGGTCGTCCATTTCCAGGAGTCCCCCCTGCTCCTGGCAGAAGCGCACCATCTCCTCGGCGATCTCACCCATGTAGAACAGGTCGCGGGCAGCCCGGATACCCTCTTCCCGGCTCTTGTGGGCGCTCCCCCGCTCGGCGTCGATCATCCTTCGGAAGGTACGCCCCATATCCTCCTGGCATAGGCGCTCTCCCACCTTGGGGCACCTTCCCCCGGGCATGAAGATTGAGGAGGACGTGGGATGCTCGGAGATGAACTCCTTCTGCATCTCGATAATCCGCTCCATCCTCCGGGAGACGGGCAGGCCCCTTTCGCACAGCTCGACGGCCGGCGCCACAACCTGCTCGAAGGACATGGTGCCGAAGCGCTCCAGGGCGGTGAGCCAGGCATCGCACGCTGCGGGGACCACGGCCCTTGCCATCCCCCGGGGTATGGTGCGGTTATATCGCCTGATGTAGCTTTCCAGATCGGTGGACTTGGCCCACGGACCGACGCCGCTGATGCTGTGTACCTGGCCGGTGTCAGCCCTGTAAATCATGATGGGAGCGACGCCCGCGATGTTGGTCTGCTCTGCAATCGTGATGTTCAGGGCGATGCCGGAAGCCACCCCGGCATCGATGGCGTTGCCCCCCTGCTGGAGCACCTGGAAGCCGGCGGCTGTAGCCAGGTAGTTGCCCGTGGCGATCATGTGCTCGGTGCCCATAACCGCCGGACGATAGGATGATATTCCCCTGGGAGGCAAACAGCACCTCAGGACCGGATTTCAGTAGAATACTATCCCCACCTCGAATTTGAAAGGGTGAGGGCGAGCAGGTTGGGTTGACAGCCCTTAGCTGGCTTCCTAACATGAAATCACCACCAAGACCGCGCGGGAGCAGACTTGTTCAAGCTCGGAATTCTTACCATCAGCACCGCAGGGTTCCATGGCCAGCGTGAGGACACCTCAGGGGATGCCATATCCAGGATGCTGTCCGCACCCGAATATGAGCGGGCACGCTACGAAATCGTTTCCGATGACACCGCCATGATCACCGATCGCCTCAAGAGCTGGGCTGACGATGACGCTCTCGACCTGATCGTGACCACTGGAGGCACGGGGGTGGCACCCACGGATGTGACCCCCGAGGCCTGCAGGGTGGTGTTCGACAGGGAGGTGCCCGGCTTGGCAGAAGCCATGAGGGCAGGCACCTTGAGCAAGACCCCCATGGCTATGCTCAGCCGATCCGTGGCCGGGACCAGGGGCAGCACCCTGATAGTTGCCCTCCCGGGCAGCCCCAAGGGGGTCGTTGAGTGCCTGGAAGTGATCCTGCCCGTACTGCCCCATGCCATCCAGCTCCTCCAGGGCGATACCCAGGGGCATCCCCCACGCCCTCCGGGGGAAGGGGCAGGTCCTTCCTGAGCAGCCGGACACCGGTTGTCATGCGATGAAGATTCACATCCTAACCCTGTTCCCCGATCTGTTCCACGCTCCCCTGCACACCAGCATGATCGGCCGCGCCCTAGAAGGCGGGCTGGTAAGCGTGTCCATCGACGATATCCGGCAGTACACATCCGACCCTCATAGGACCGCCGACGATTATCAGTACGGTGGCGGTCCGGGCATGGTGATGAAGCCTGAGCCCATATTTGCCGGCGTGGAATCCGCCCTGGAAAGCCTTGCCCCGGCGACTGGCGACGGGGCGCCCGTCATCCTTCTGTCTCCCCAGGGTCGGGTCTTCTCCCAGTCCGTAGCCGAGGAGCTGGCAGCAAAAGCTGGCCTGGTGCTGATCTGCGGCCACTACGGGGGTGTTGATGAGCGGGTGCGGGAGCACCTGGCAACCGATGAGATCAGCATCGGCGACTACATCATGACGGGCGGCGAGCTGGCCGCCATGGTGCTGGTGGATGCGGTGGTCCGCCTGGTCCCGGGAGTCGTGGGATCCGAGGACAGCGTTTCGGAGGACTCACTGACTACCGGCCTGCTGCAGCATCCCCTTTACACCCGACCCCAGAGCTACCGGGACGCAGAGGTGCCTCCGGTGCTGCTGTCAGGCAACCATGGAGAGATATCCCGCTGGCGCAGGAGGCAGTCCCTGCTGAGGACCCTGCAAAGCCGCCCCGATCTCCTAGAAACTGCCGACCTTGCCACCGAAGACCTGGAATACCTGCGCTCTGTGGGTTACAAACCCGAATAGCCTACCCGTCTCCGCACAGGTGCAGCCACCTGTGTCCATCCTGGGCCAGCAGAGCATCGGCGGAATCAGGACCCCAGGTGCCCGGCCAGTAGTATTGCAGGGCTGGAGCATTGGGGCTCTCCCATCCCTCCAGGAGGGGATCAACGATGCTCCAAGCCTCTTCAATGTGGTCGTTCCTGATGAACAGCCTGGCATCCCCCTCCAGGGCATCCTGAAGGAGGCGTTGGTAGGCCTCAGGTATATCGTGCCCCCTGAAGGCGGTGTCATAGTGGAACTCCATGTCCACGGGCCTCAGGGTCATATCCTGGCCCGGGATCTTGGTGTCCAGGCGCAGATGGGCACCCTCGTTGGGCTGGACACACACCGACAGGATGTTGGAGGAGGAGCGGTCTTCACCCCCCAGGGAAAACATCACGTGGGGCGGCGCCTTGAACTGGATGGATATCTCGGAGACCTTGGAAGTCAATGCCTTGCCCGATCGAAGGTAGAAGGGGATCCCCTGCCAGCGCCAGTTGTCCACGTAGAGGCGCATGGCGACGTAGGTGGGTGTGGTTGAGTGGGGGGATACCCCCTTCTCCTCCAGGTAGCCCATGTACTGGCCCCTAACCGCGTTGGAGGCGACTTCGTCGGCAGACCCTCGCCGGATGGCCTTCAGTACCTCGACCTTCTTGTCCCGCAGGGACTCGGCATCTATGGCGCTGGGGGGTTCCATAGCTACTATGGACAAAAGCTGGAGCAGGTGGTTCTGGACCATGTCCCTTACCACGCCCGACCCGTCGTAGTAGCCCCCCCTGTCCCCCACGGGGATGTCTTCGGCAACTGTGATCTGGATGTTGTCCACAAAGTTGCGGTTCCATACCGGCTCGAACACCGCATTGGCGAACCGGAGCACCAGCAGGTTCTGCACCGTCTCTTTGCCGAGGTAGTGGTCGATGCGGAACACCTGCCTCTCATCGAAGAGCTCCCGCACGATGCTATTCAGGTCCTGGGCGGATGCCAGATCGCGGCCGAAGGGTTTCTCTATGACCACCCTGCGCCAACCCGTGTCCTCCCTGGCGATCCCGCAGCTGCTGAGGCTGCCGATGGCTGCCCCGTAAAGGTTGGGGGCTATGGAGAGGTAGAACAGGCGATTTGAGGGCCTCAGCTCCCCCTCCAGCTGCAGCAGCCGGTTGAACAAGCTACCCATCTCCTGCTCGGAGTCCACGTTCCCCCGGACGTAGTGGACGTGCCGGGCAAACTCATCCCATTCTTCGTTGGAGGCGTTGAGGGAGCCGATCTCGGATATCTTCTCCCAGGAGTACTGCCTGAAGCCTTCGTCGGAGTGGTCGGAGCGAGAGTACCCGACGATATTGAAGTGTTCAGGCAGTCTGCCTTTGCGTCGCAGGTTGAACAGCTCGGGCAGCAGCCGTCTCTGAGTCAGGTCCCCGGTAGCTCCCATGATGACCACAGATGTGGTGCCTTCGGCCATCTCTCCACACACCTCCGGGCCTAATGATCCATCAAGGACGCTGGGCTGGGAGCATCAAATGCACGGGGTATCGTAACCATCTAGACGCAGCGAAGTCAACGAAGTACCCTTTCCGCGGAGCAGGTTGGGGGTAGATATGGGTCTGATGTATGAAAGGGTAATTTGGAACGGCCATTGGCAGATGGTCCTGGCGGGACTTATAGGCATTGCTGTCGTCGTAACTATGGCCGGATGCGGCTCGGACAACATGGCAGACGGAACTGCCTCACCGGAGATTCTCACGGCGACAACGGAAGCGCCGATTACCGAGGAACCGGAGGGAACCGACTCGCCGGGAGATAGGGCCTCCTCACCATCGCCCCAGGCTTTCTCCCCCCAGGTGGAGCCCGACCCGGACTATGAGAGTGCCCTGGATGATGCCCGGTTCTCAACAAACTACTGGTCCGACACGGACTTCAGCCGGTACACGGTCCCCTTGAGAGAGTTCAGGTCGGGCGGCGTACGCCCCGACGGCATTCCGTCCATCGACAACCCCAAATTCGTCTCCCCCAACCAAGCCAATTTCCGCCTTGACAACGAAGAGCCGGTGATGGCCTTCGAGCTGGATGGCGATGCCAGGGCTTACCCTCTGCAGATTCTGATATTCCACGAAATTGTGAATGATGTGGTTGCAGGGGTGCCAGTGGTAATCACCTACTGCCCCCTCTGCAACTCGGCCATCGCCTTCGAGCGCACCCTGGAAGGGGTTGTGCTGGACTTTGGCACAACGGGCAACTTGAGAAACAGCGACCTTGTGATGTACGACCGCCAGACCAGCTCCTGGTGGCAGCAGTTCACCGGGGAGGCTGTGGTTGGCACCCTTGCCGGAAGACAGCTCACCTTCCTCTCCGCTCCCATCATCTCCTGGCAGGACTTCAAGGATGCATACCCTGAAGGCATGGTGCTCTCCCACGAAACCGGCTACCAGAGAGAGTACGGGATCAATCCCTATATCCAGTACGACCTCCCGAACTCCGACCCCTTTCTCTTCGACGGGGTGAGCGACGGACGGCTGCGCCCCAAGGAGCGGGTCGTCGCTGTGACCATCGGAGGCGAAGCTGCGGCCTTCCCATTCTCCACCCTGGAAGAGGAGCCTGTGATAAGCCACCGGATCGGAGGAATGGAGATCGTGGTCTTCTTCCAGGACGGCACCAAGTCAGCCTTGGACTCGGAACTGATCAGCTTCTCCAGGGATGTGGGAGCTACCGGGGTGTTCGACCCTGTGCTGGAAGGCAGGACCCTAAGCTTCCGCTACCAGGACGGACGCATAACCGATGAGCAGACGGGCAGCGTCTGGAACATCCTGGGACATGCGGTGGACGGGGAGCTGGCAGGCAAGATGCTGACCCCGGTGGTCCATGGCAACCACTTCTGGTTCGCCTGGGCTGCCTTCAATCCCGACACCGCCATCTACCCGGGCGGGGAGTAGGCCCCTCCCCCCTGCTGGAGCGCTCCCCCCTTCCCTTATACACGCTGAAATGCCCTTCCACAAAGGTGGCAGAGGGCTAATGTAGGGCCGCGCGCCACGGCGGGCCTTCCGTTGACATTATCTTGGGGAAAGATATACTTCCCTTGTTCCTTCCGGCTAATTCGACCAAGCAGAGGAGTAGGAAGATGCCAGATACGAAATTTGGAATTCTGATGGGTGGCACATGGACCCAGGGCTTGCCTTCAGGCAGCGAGCTGCTGTCCATGGCCAAGGGTGCGGAAGAAGCAGGCTACGATTCCATCCACACCAGCGACCATATCTCCAGTCCACCCGAAGGCTTGGCTCCGTCGATCAACGCCTTCCCCTTCCTGGCGGCGGCGGCAGCAGTGACTGAGCGGGTGAAACTGGGGCCTTATCCCCTGGCAATGCCCCTGTACAATGCGTCCATCGTCGGCAGCATGATGCTCAGCATCCACCACATCTCCAACGGACGCGCCATCTTCTGCACAGCTTCGGGGTTTGGATATCCCGTGGAGTTGGAGGCGGTGAACGTCGCCCTCCCCGAGCGACCCATGCGAAACACCGAGGGCATGGACTTGGTCGCCAAGCTCTGGACCGAGGACAACGTCTCCTTCGAAGGCGAATTCAACAAGACGACCAACCTCAACATGACCCTTAGAAAGTCAGTGCCCAACTCCATCCCCACCTGGGTGAATGGTCGTCACGACTCGGCCCTTCGCCGGGCTGTCAGCTCCGGGGAGGCGTGGGCGGTGCCCATGGTCACACCCCAGGAGTTCGCCGAGAAGCGCCCCCTCGTCCAGCAGTACGCCGAAGAGTCGAGCCGTGACCTGCGAAGCGGCTTCGACTGGGTGGTCGAGGTAGGCTTCAATATGAATGCGGACCGGGGCAGGGCAGCAGCCGAGGCGGAAGCTGCCGTGGAATCGCGGCCGGACAAGCAGAGCACCACTGGCCAAGCCCCAACCGAGGACCTGGTTGGACAGGCCGCCGCACTGGGCAGCCCCGAGGAGTGCATAAGCAAGGTTCGCGAGTTCGTGGATTCAGGAGCAACCTGGATTATCGCCACACCCCTGTGCCCCCTGTCGGGCTTTCAGGACCAGATGCTCCAGTTCGCCAAGCATGTGATCCCCAGCTTCAAGGCGGTGAAGGCCGGCGTCTAGCCCCCTACCTGCTTAAAGCAGCCTTTTCGAGAAGCCTGGGCAGCAAGGCCCAGGCTTCTTTTTATGAGCGGACAGACGACATAGGAACCTTAGGGGGGGAAGCAAACCAGATCACCACGCCTCCCAGGGCTGTCAGCCCCGCAAACACCGAGAATGGGATGAGGTAGGAGCCGGTGGTATCGAACATGTACCCAGCAAAGAGGGGCGCTACGATCATACCTATGTTGTTGGGCAGCTGGGACAGACCCATGATCGTGGCGAAGGACTTGCGCCCAAAATAGTCTCCCCGTATGGCGGTCAGCAGAGGCACCCGGCCGCCGAACCCGATGCCGTATAGCACAGCGAACAGGTACACCATCGGCACACTATCTGCCAGGGCTATCACCATGATACCCGCCGCCTGAAAGGCAATGAATACAAATATGGCGGCAGTCTTGGGCATTCGGTCTGCCACATACCCGGCAACTGTCTGGGATGGGAGGGCAATGGCGGTATAGGTCAACACTACGATGCCGGCGGAGCTGAGAGACATTCCCATATCGGTAAGCTTTGGCACGAGGTGCAGGGCCAGGGAGACAATGGCCACGCTGGAAGACAGATGCACAAAGGCGATTATCCAGAATGCCCGGGTACGCAGCGCCTCCCTCGCTGTAAAGTCAGGTTCTCTGGCGTAAGCTTCAGGTCCGCCCGTCAACGACGGAGCGATGTTGCCATCAGGCTGAAGCCCGTATTCTTCGGGACGGTTCCGAATGAACTTGGTCATCGGCAGACAGACCAGCAGGACGAACACCCCAATGCCCAAGGTGGCGTTATGGAAGCCAAACTTGTCCACAGCCAGGGCAAGAACGGACACCAGCAGGCCGGCGATATGGATTCCTGACATGGCCGACGACATCGCGATGGAACGTCTTCTTATGAACCAGTTGTTGACGATGGTGACGCATGCCAGCCAGCCTCCCAGCCCGGACCCCAACGTGAGGATGATGAAACCTAGATAGAATTGCCATAACTCTTCGGTCCTGGACAGGAAGATGAAGCCCGCTCCCATAATGGAGAAACCTATGATTATCATGCGACGGCAGCCAAAGCGGTCGATAAGGAACCCCTCTACCGGACCGATGGCTGCACCCTGGACCCTGGAAAAAGCGAAAGCCCCCGAAAGGGCAGTCCTGCTCCAGCCGAACTGCCTTTCCAAGGCCACAAGATAGGTGCCAACGCCCTGGAACACTCCCAGGGACATGACGGCGATCAGGAAGGAAACGACGGCAACCATCTTCCAGCCATAGAAGATGCCGCCCAGCTCGGCGAAGGTGCGGGGAAATCGGCGCGGCGCTTCCCTGGGTGGGACTTCGGCGCCGGGATGGTCAGGGGCCATCGACGGCCCGCGTAAGTGAAGGAAGATAATACAAGGCGCCCGTCATTATACATTGCCCAGTGTCCGTGAAGAACGATTCGGGCACCCATTTTTCGTATTGGCGGGGGTTGCGAACAAATAGCTTCCTAAGCTATCATGAAGCTAGTATTATCGCGACCGTCAGGCCATAAAAGCGTAGGCCGGGCGATGGATCGAAAGCACTGGCTGAGGAAGGAAGTCACCTTGCTGAGGTTCGCCGAGGAAATAATACTGCTACTGCTCAACGATAAGGATGGCACCTTCGCGCGGGTGCCCTACTGGTCGCTGAACTACGCCTTGGCTGGCGGGGTTCTTATGGACCTAGCCTTGGAGAACCGCATCGACACCGACCTTGAGAACTTGGTGGTGTTGGACAAGACACCCTTAGGGGACAGCCTCCTCGACCCGACTCTGGCAAATATCGCATCCGATGAGCAGCGCGACCCCAAGTACTGGGTGGAACAAACTGCCAGCCACGCCGTCGTCATTCGTGAGGAAGCCCTCTCCAGGCTCGTTAACAACGGCATCCTGGAGCGCCGGGATGACCGGTTCCTGTGGGTGTTCAAGTCCAGGCGCTACGTGGCCATTCGAGGAGATGCTGAGCGCGAGGTAAAGCTTCGCATCATGGAGGTCCTGTTCAGCGATACCATCCCCGACCCGCGGGATGTGGTGATAATCTGCCTGGCCGATGCATGCGGCATTTTCGATAAGCTGCTGACCAAGCAGGAGCTGGACACAGCATCGGACAGGATCAAGCAGGTACGCCAGCTGGACCTTATCGGGCAAGCCATGTCCCAGTCCATTCAGGACATCGAGATGCTGGTGACCTCATCGGTCCAAGCCCACCTTTACTAGGCTGCCTATAGCCTCGGGCGTTCTCTCCACCGGACTCAGGTAGTTACTACCGGGTAGTAGTTCGCCCCCCAAAGCTCCTCCGGGTGGTCCAACATCACCCCGGCAAACGTGGGGACGAGAAACCCCATGATCGCCGCCCCGTCTCTCACCTGGCTCCGGTTCACGCTGCTGTTCCACGTAGCCCCGCCGTGCAGGATCTGGTTCCTCAGCACATACAGGCGGTCGAAGAGCATAGCCAGGATTAGGGAAGTGTCCTGGTTGACCAGGGCCTTTCCAATCAGCGCCTGGGCACTCTCGAATCGCACCTTCCAATCGGAGTTTCCCGAGACCTCGTTATGGTGCTTCCAAAAGGGCTGAAAAACGAACCTGTTTTCTAGCAGGACCCGTACCGGCCCAGAGAACCGATCCCAGATGGCTTTGTAGATGACCCCATCCGTGTCCAGTCTTAGTATCTTTTCGAAGTACCCTTCAAATAGGGCTCTCTCGGGCGTTTCAGAGGTATCCGAGGTGTCTTCGGCATAGGCCGCATTGAATGCGATCCAGTAGCAGATGAAGGCTATGTCAGGATCGTCATGGGCCATCTCCGCCCGCCTGATCCAGCTAATGGCCCGGTGAACCCTGAGGTCCAGGTTCCCGGGGCAGGTACCGCCCATCCGGTCCTTCTGGGCTCTCAACACATCTGCCGTCAGTTGTTCCGTGCTGCTGTTCGTCATGAAGGCCTTCCCACAGTTAGTGCCAGCCCATTCTAGAACAACTCCCATCCGGCCTGTCCATCAGATAGACTACTGACATCTCCCTCTTCTCAAGACGGGCGGGGCCCAGATAACATGGCAGCGCAATCATCAGGCCTGCGCCTGACTAGTGGCGAGTGCGTGGAAAGAACGGGCGAGGAGAATTACCAGCCGACCATTCGAGACCTGCCCCAAGGCGAACGTCCGAGGGAAAGGCTGAAGCATTATGGCGCCAAGCACCTGAGCAACTCAGAGCTGATCGCCATACTCCTGCGAACGGGCATCCAAGGGGAGAACGTCCTCTCCCTGGCATCGCGCCTGCTTGCCCAGTTCGATGGCCTTGCCGGATTGGGGCGCACCACCTTCGCTGAGGCGTGCGCCATCAGGGGGCTGAGTGAAGCAAAGGTCTGCCAGCTCATGGCTGGCCTGGAACTGGGGCGCAGGATGGTGTCCCTTGCCCCCGCGGAACGAGCGACAATTAACTCCCCCCAGGACGCAGCCAACTTGCTAATGGGCGAGATGGCATCCCTTGAGCAGGAGCATTTAAGGGTGCTTCTGCTTAACACCAAGAATGAGGTATTGGGCATCCATGAGATATACGTAGGGAACGTGAACACTTCTGTGGTACGCCCCGCAGAGGTGTTCCGTCCCGCGGTGCGGGAAAACGTTCCCTCGGTCATCGTAGTGCACAATCACCCATCGGGGGACCCAGCGCCCAGCCCGGAAGATATAAGCATCACCCAGCACCTGGTTTCTGCGGGAAGATTGCTGAGTGTGGAACTGTTGGACCACCTGGTGATCGGCAGCGGCGGACGCTTCGTAAGTCTCAAGGAGCGCAATCTCGGCTTCAAGTAGAGCCCCGCGCCGGGTTGCTTGCCTGAGCTACTGCCCTCGCCAGTCGTTACGCAGGATGGCATAGAGGAAGTGATCCATGGGGACATCCTGCTTTAACTCAACCTGGCGTAGCAGGCCCTCTCGCTGGTAACCCGCCTTCTCCAGCACCCTGACAGAAGCCAAGTTATCCGTATGCACCGGCGCATCGATGCGAAGAAGCCCCAGATTTCGGAAGCCATAGGCGGTAACCTCCCTGGCTGCCTTTGTGGCGATTCCGCGCCCCCAGAAGGGCTTGCCCAGCCAGTAACCCAGCTCGGCGGAGTGCTGTAGGTCTCCCTCTCGCAGGGTCAGACCTATGCTGCCAATAGGTCCCCTGGTATCGCATATGGCGAAGTTGTCTATCGGATCCCGTTCCTGTTGCAGCGCGACCCAGTCCTCGGCGTTCTCCCGCGTGTACGGGTGGGGAAATCGGTCGCGCAGGTTCAGCCATATGTCCCGGTCATCAGCCAGAGCGACGAACCTGGCCTGGTCCTCACCTGCCCATGCAGTGGGCCAGTCCCGCAGCACATATTCGTCATGGAGTTTGATGTTCACTTTGCTCCACCATGGTACGGCATCTTTGGGGGCCGAAGCTTGCTCGCGGCATGATAGGACAGCACCTTAGAGGAGCAGGGATGTGGAGTCCCTGCTTATCTTCACGTTGACCTCGAGGATGCCTTCTCCGCCGCCGATCAGCACACCCTTGGTGGGGGCAACATCCTGGTAGTCCCGCCCGGCCGCGATTCGCACATAGTTTTCGTCGATGCGGCCCTCATTGGTAGGATCAAAGCCGACCCATCCCACCTCGGGCAGCAAGCATTCCACCCATGCGTGGGTGGCGGTCCCCTCCCACTGGGGCGCCGACTTGCTCCCGTACAGGTATCCGGATACGTAGCGTCCCGGTACACCCCATAGCCGGGCTACAGCCAGCATCAGGTGGGCATAGTCCTGGCACACACCCTGGCCGGTCTCGATGATGTGGTCGACTGTGGAGACAACACTTGTACTCCCGGGAAGGTACTCCAGACCAAGACGCAGCATGTCGGAGAGGCGCAGCAGCGACTCCAGGGGGTCATCAGTGATCCCAATGCCACGTTCCTCGATGAACCGGGCGAGGGCGAGGGACGACATGGTCAGAGGGGTGGGCTGCATGTATTCCCAGCAGACGTAACCCCCTGCCCACGAGCGAACCTCCTCCCAGGCTCCCTGGCCCAGGGATGTGGATGGAGGAGTAGAAGGGAGCTTCTCCACCGCAGAGTGTGCCACAACCTCCAGGGTCTCATGCATACGGTTTACAGTGAAGCTATGTTTGGTGTTACCGAAGGCATCCACCTCCTCAAACAAGGAGGAAACAGGGAGCGTGGAGACCTGGAAATCTACGCACCTTTGATCAGCATCAGTGCATGGCTCCAGGCAAAGGGACATTGCGCAGCGCTGGACCGGCGTTGCGTAGATATATCGGGATGTGTGCTCTATTTGGTAGCGCACAGGGCAATAACCAAGTCAGCCTGCCGATTGCTTCTCCAGGTGATAGTCAAAGTGGGAAGCAGCCAGGAGCTGGTGAAGCTCCCGGCATCGTTCGTTCACCCTTCTTAGAAGGGCGCCGCGGTTCCCTTGGGTGGGCGAGTCCGGATTAACCAGGTTGTTCAGGCGGATCTCCGCCCGCCGGACCGCTGCGTTGGATGCTGGATCGGGTCCAGGTTTCAGGCCTCTCAGTTCGGCCGTCATCTGGTCTATGGAACGGCGCAGGGACCTGGGAAGCATGGAATCGCTGACCAGCAGGTCCAGCACCTGGTCGGCAATGACTTCTACGCTATGCTTGCGGTTGTAGGTTTCAGTGGCATGGTAGGCACGCAGCAGGGTCGCCCAATCATCCTCCACTCTCTCCCCCGAGGTTGCTTCGGCAACCATCTGGGCCAACAGCAGGGAGGTAAGGAGCTGGGAGCGCTCCATGGACCGCCCCAATTGCAGGAAATGCCAACCATCATCCCGGTACATGGTAAATGCAGCTACCCCGGTAAAGGTGTTGATCTCCGACAAGGTTTCAACGTAAAAGCTCTCGGGCGCTCTCCAGATGTCCTGGATGCCGAGGTCCTGGATGCGGAGGTAGGCCAGGTTCAGAGACGTCCACATGTCGGCGCTGATGCTGTTGCGCATCTGGCGGGCATTCTCTCGGGCCATGGCGAAGCACCGCCACACCGAGTCCGGATTGGACCGCTCGAAGGTCAGATCGTCGGCCAGGGTGTAGGAGTCGGCCAGGGTGAACTCATCGGTATCGCTCAAAGCAAGGCTGCCCCCCGGAGGCTCCCTGCCTACACTGTCATAGATACGCTTCCAGCCCGAATATATCTCCCGGATGGGCCGGTCCACCAAGGCCTCCGTCTGCAGGCGCAGCAACCCGCAAAGGTGCTGCGCCCGCTCCAGGTAGCGGCCCATCCAGTAAAGTCCCTGTGCGCTGCGCGACAGCACGAGGCTAATTGGCCTCGTCGTCCGGCTCGGGCATCAACACAAATTCGGGGTACGCTTCGATCCCCAGCTCTGCGGTGTCCTGCCCAAGGCGTTCCACCGAGGGCGCCACCCTGAGACCGACGGTCTTCTTCCAACAGGTACGATACGCCGAACACAAAGGCGCCTATGGACACGACGCCCAGCAACTGGATGTGGAACTGACCGCCTGCAGCGATGCAGACCGCCAATGTGCCCCACACGCCGGCAAACAGGTGGGCCGGTATGGCGCCCACCACATCATCTAGCTTGACCATCTCCATGAGCCTGATAGCGCCCACACAAATAGCTCCCCCTACAGCGCCGATGACTACTGCCCAGTAGTGGTCAACGATATCGGGGCCGGCCGTGATGGAAACGAGCCCTGCAATGGCACCATTCAGCCCCGCAAACAGGTCCATGCGACCCAGGATGGGCCTGGAGACCAATAGAGCAACCACAACTCCGGCAGCAGCGGCCAGGTTGGTGTTGACCAGCACATGGCTCATGGCGACAGCGTCGAGCGCAGACCCCAGGGCCAGCTGGGAACCGCCGTTAAAGCCGAACCAACCCAACCACAAGATAAACACACCCAGAGTCACCGATAGGATGTTGGACGGAGGCGTTGGCCTTGGGCTGCCGTCTCGGCGAAACTTACCCAGCCTGGGACCGATGACCATTACCCCTGCAAGGGCAGCCCATCCGCCGGTGCTGTGCACAATGGTCGATCCCGCGAAGTCCTGGAAACCCCGGTCCCCCAGCCATCCCCCTCCCCAGGTCCAAGCGCCTACAACAGGGTAGATAAAGGCGGTGAGCACAAGAATGAAGAGGAAGAACACCCAGAGCCTCGCCCTCTCAGCTATGGCCCCCGAAACTATTGAAGCTGTGGTTGCAACAAAGACCATCTGGAAGAACCAGTCGGACATGGTCGAGTAGCTGTTGCCTACTACCTCAGCCGTTGCCCCTGTATTCCCTTCTATCAGCGATACCTCGGCGTCCGACGGGCCGTACAGGAACTCGAAAGAGCCGATCACATGCCAGACATCGGTGTACATCAGGTTGTAGCCGATGAAGAAGAAGGCCAGACCGGCGATGGAGTAGAGTCCGATGTTCTTGAGGCAGATCATCGATGCATTCTTGGTACGCACCGACCCGGCCTCCAGCATGGTGAATCCCGCGCACATCCACATCACCAAGGCTCCCCAGGCAAGGAAGGCAAAGGTGTTGAGGACAAACTGGGTTTCTGCGTTGACACCGGTCGACTGAGCAAGGGCCGGTCTCACGGAGAATATCCCTATTGTCAGCAAGACCAAGACCGCCAGGACTAAAACACGGTGGCGCTTGAACGGGACCATCACGGCACTCAATTCCAAATCCTCCTACATGCGCAACTTCCCTGGGCTGCCACCACCTCGCCTTTTGCAGTTCGGCGGGATGGCACAAACGGTTCTTGCTTTAGCCAGTGGCCAACTCATTCGGCCAAGAGTTACTCGTCCATAACCCAGAAGTCTTTACCGCCTCCACCCTGGCTGGAGTTCACCACGAGGCTGCCCCGGCGCAGGGCGATCCGGCAGAAAGCGCCGGGGACTATGCGGGTGCTCTGTCCGTGGAGAATAAAAGGCCTCAAGTCCACATGCCTCGGCTCAAATTCGCCATCTATGAAACAGGGCGAGCGGGAAAGGGCAAGAACCGGCTGGGAAATGAAGTCAGCTGGGTCGGCGCGCATCTCCTTTGCGTAATCCTCTCGCTCCTCCGGCGATGAGTGCGGCCCGATAAGCATCCCGTACCCGCCGGACCCGCCAACCCGCTTAACCACCAGGTCCTGCAGGTTGTCCAGCGTGTATTCCAGGTCCTCGGGCCTCCGGCAGAGGCGGGTGTCCACGTTGTTCAGTATGGGTTCTTCGCTCAGGTAGTAGCGCACCATGTCCGGGACGTAGGCATAAACACTCTTGTCGTCAGCAACGCCGGTGCCCGGAGCGTTTACCAGGCTAACGTTGCCCTGTTTGTAGGCTTGCATGAGTCCAGGAACGCCGAGGAGAGAGTCAGGACGAAACACCAGGGGATCTATAAAGTCATCATCCACTCGGCGATATATCACATCCACGCGCTGCAGACCGGTGGTGTTGCGCATGTACACGAATCCATCATTTACCAGCAGGTCCCTGCCTTCCACCAGCTCCGCGCCGATCTCAGAGGCCAGAAACATATGCTCATAAAAGGCTGAGTTGAACACACCCGGCGTAAGCAGGACAATAGTGGGGTCCTGGCAGCCCATTGGTGCCAACTCCTTCAGGGTTTCCAGCAACACACGGCCGTAATGCTCCACTTCCTCCACCCGGGAGCCCCGATACAACCGGCGCAGGTTGGACTTGACCGCCTTACGGTTAGCGATCATGTAGGAGACTCCCGAAGGGACTCGCAGGTTGTCCTCCAGGACTTGGAATCCCTCGTTGGTGCGCACAAGGTCTGTCCCGCATATGGCTACCCAGGTGCCGTATGGCGCAGAAAACCCCTGCATTTCCAACCTGTATTGGGGACAGCCTCGCACCACATCGACAGGAATTACGCCGTCGTGGATGATCCGGGGCGCTCCGTGGCCGTCCTCCCCCGGAGAGCCACTGTAAACGTCCTCCAGAAAAAGGTTTAAGGCCTTCAGTCGTTGGGTCAGCCCTGCTTCGAGGTGACGCCAATCGGACTTGGGCATCAACCTGGGTACGCAGTCGATGGGGATAATGCGCTCGTCAGCCTCCTCATCCCCATACACAGTGAAGGTGATGCCCTCGTTCCGGAAAGAACGAGCGACCCGTTCTTGGATGCTCCTGGTCTCCTCGGCTGAAAGCCGGGTTAGCTCATCGTATAGTCGGCTGCAATGCTCCCTGATGGTACCATCTGCCAGGAACATTTCATCGTAAATCGACGGGTCTAGTTCATAGCTGTCGAAATGCACCGCAGAAGTGTATGTCCAAGGGGATATGCATGTCCATATGAACATAGTGTAGATAATGGCCAGATACTATTGTATTGTATGGATGCGGTTTCCCAGATAGACATCAAAACCCCTGCACATCCTCCGTGGCGGGCATTCTTCATCGAAAAACAGGACCGGCAGGAAATCGAGAGTGAGGCCGTTCCCACCTATGCTTTTTGGATCTAACTCATGTCTCCAAGACTGAGACAAGACCTGATAGCTCTCAGGGGTGACGTCTTTGGGGGCATCACCGCCGCAGTAGTTGGGCTGCCCGTTGCCCTGGCATTCGGCATAGCATCAGGCCTGGGGGCTGCTGCAGGAATATACGGAGCGGTGGCTGTAGGGTTCTTCGCGGCCCTCTTCGGCGGATGTCGCGGCCTCATATCCGGGCCGACGGGCTCCACCACGGTTGCGATCGCCGTTATCGTTTCAGCCCATGCGGAAAGTCTGGGCGAGGCGTTCACCATCGTCATCATGGCCGGATGTATCCAGATCCTGCTGGGTATGCTCAGGGTCGGACGCTTTGTGACCTATACACCCTACTCGGTCATATCCGGGTTTATGACCGGAGTAGGAGTCATCATCATATTGGTGCAGACACTGCCCTTCCTTGGGGCACCTGTCGTAGCCGGTGGGCCCGTCGGCACAATCCGAAACTGGCCGGAAGTGGTGAACCACTTCGAAGCTGGCGCTCTCATAATCGCTGCCTCAACCCTCGCTGTGGCAGCCCTGTGGCCCAAAAAACTCCAAAAATTCCTGCCATCGACCCTGGTGGCCCTCCTGGTTGGGACTCTCCTGGGTGTGCTGTGGCTCACAGATGTGCCGGCGATTGGCGCTGTGGCCGCGAACCTGCCCTCTTTCCAACTCCCTGAGGTTTCTCCCGGCATCCTGGTTAGGGCCATAGAACCTGCCCTCGTAATTGCGCTGGTAAGCTCCGTTGACACCCTGCTCACAGCTTTGGTAGCTGACTCCCTGACGCGCAACAGCCACAACCCCGACAAGGAGCTGCTGGCCCAGGGGGCGGGAACGGTCTTCGTTGGATTCATCCGAGGTCTGCCCGGGGCGGGAGCTACTCCCAGCACAGTGGCGAACATTCAGGCTGGCGGACGCACTTACATCGCCGGGGTGCTTGCAGTAGCTATCCTAGCAGTTATGGTGATGCTCCTTGGAGACTACGTCGCCAGGATACCCGATGCTGTACTTGCCGCCATTCTCGTAAAGGTTGGGTGGGACACGGTGGACTGGCGTTTTGTTGCCCTGATGCATCGTGTCCATCGCGAGCACCTGCTTGTAATGCTCCTCACCTTTGGACTGACAGTGTTCCTCGACCTCGTAACAGCCGTCGCTGTGGGAATGATAGCTGCCGCGGTCACCAATGCGCGCCAGTTCGAGCGACTGGAGCTGGACAGCGTGGTTTCGGTGCCGTTGCTCGACTACAGCTTCCTGGGGTACGGAGAAGATGGGGGAGGTGGTGGGGAGGCGGATGC
>JAGWBF010000005.1:38064-49299 GCA_021296025.1 Dehalococcoidia bacterium
CACCGTGGCATCAGCCGCAAAGCTGAACAACACCATTGGAGCTGACATAAGGGAGCACGACGTCGTCATTCTCGATTTCAGCGACACGCTTTACGTGGATGACAGCGCCGCTTTGGTTGTGGAGCAGTTGATCGACACAGCCATGAAGCACGATGTGCGGTGTATTATCGTTGGTCTTAAGGGTATCCCCGAAACCACCCTCCGGGCACTGAACGTCCTGCGCAACGTCCCACCCGAACACTTCAAGTCCAACCTGGAAGATGCTTCTATTCTGGCTAGGAAACTACTTTCGTAACGTCGGCAATCAGAGTATCTGGGACAGGAACAGCTTGGTGCGGTCGCTCTGAGGGTTCTCGAATATCTGCTCCGGGGACCCATCTTCCACAATCGATCCCTGGTCGAACATCATCATGCGGTCCGCCACTTCCCTGGCAAACCCCATCTCGTGGGACACCACAACCATGGTCATTCCCGAGCTGGCCAGCTCCTTCATCACCTCCAGCACCTCTTTGATCATCTCTGGGTCGAGGGCTGATGTGGGCTCATCGAACAGCATGATGTTCGGTTGCATTGCCAGCGCCCTAGCTATGGCCACCCGCTGCTGCTGACCGCCCGACAACTGGGTGGGGTACTTCTCCGACTGTTCCGTAATTCCCACGCGGTCCAGCAGGTCCAACGCAACCTGTCGGGCTTCGTCCCTGGGCATCTTGCGCACCTTCATCGGCGCCAGGATGATGTTGTCCATCACAGTCAGGTGGGGGAACAGGTTGAAGGATTGAAACACCATTCCCACATCCCGTCTAATTGCATCGATATTGCGAACATCGTTGGTGAGCTCGATGCCGTCCACGATGATCTGGCCTCGCTGGTGCTCCTCCAGACGGTTTATGGTGCGAATGAAGGTGGACTTGCCCGACCCCGAAGGACCGAACACCACCACAACCTGCGCCTTGCCGATGCTTGTTGTTATGCCCCTCAGGGCATGGAAGCTGCCGTACCACTTGTGGACATCCCGGCAGATGATTATGTCTTCCGAGCCGTTATTCGTTTCCTGTGCTTCCATGTGCCCTCCTGTCGAAGCTACCGCCGTCCAACTCCCAGGTTCTCTTCTACCCTTCGGCTCACATATGACATGCTGTAGGTGAACACCCAGAATACCAGTCCCAGGAAGAGGAACAGCTCCTTGGTGCTGGCAAGGTACTCGGGGTTTCCCTGGATGAAGGCCCGGCTGATCTCTACTACATCGAGCATTCCGATGATATACACCAAGCTGGTGTCTTTGAACAAAGCGATGAACTGTCCCACTATTGCTGGAATCACGTTGCGAATGGCTTGGGGCAGGGAGATGAAGAGCATGGTCTGCCAGCTGGGCAAGCCCAGGGCACGGGCTGCCTCAGCTTGGCCAGGATGCAGGGCCTGAAGCCCGCCGCGAATGTTCTCAGCCATGTATGCAGAGCTGAACAGGGTTATGACGATGGCCGCGCGGAAAAGGGAGTTCTGAGGGAAGTTCTCGGGGAACGCAAGAGGCACCAGCACCTGGGACATGAAAAGCAAAGTGATGAGAGGCACGCCTCGAAACACTTCGATAAACACGACACATAACAGCTTGACCACAGGCAGGCTAGAACGCCTCCCAAGGGCGAGAGCGATGCCGATTGGAAAGCTGAACGCAATGCCCCCCACAGCCAGTATCAGGTTCAGCATCAGCCCGCCCCAGTGACGCACCGACACAGGCTCCAAGCCCGGAATAGCAGGTCCTCCCCTCACCAGGAGCAGGATCGCCACAAACACAACGACAGCCGACAGCGCAACGTTGCGCGAGGTCCCCAACGGCGTGTACCGGGCAATGGCCCATCCAATGCCCAAAGCAGGGATGTTTGCTCCCAGCAGCAGCCGGACATCCATGCCCATACGTTCAAAGCTGTAAGGAAGCAGAGCGAATGCAGACAAAATCACAGCAACCGCTATTCCCATACGCTTTGGCAGGCCTCCGCCCGCAAGTCCCCACATCATTCCTAGAATGAGAGTCACCAACAGCACGGATACCTGGGGTCTCCAGAAGCAGTTCTGGCCGGGGCAGGCCAGCTCGGTGTTGTACTGGCCAATGACCAATTGCCCACCCAGGGTTGCGATGACGGACCAGTCGGCGTTGAACAGGATCCAGTTGATACCGAAGATTGCCGCAGCGCCTATCACCAAGCAGGATACTGCGGTTAGCGCACCGCTGAACCATGTGCTGAAGAGGTTGGCGTGCATCCAGCCAATGACGCCCCTCTCCAGGATCGGTGGGGGAAGGGGAGGGTTGCCGACGGGTCTTACTTCAGCAGCCATTTCCTATCTTCTCTCAATGCTTATGCGCTTGTTGTAAAGGTTGCCGATAAGCGAGTAGGTCAGGCTCATAGCAAGGTATGCCGCCATGATCATCAGGAATATGGATACCGCGGGAGCGGTCTGCGTCATAGTCTTTGCTACGTTGGTGAGGTCGGAAAACCCGATGGCGCCTGCCAAGCTGCTGTTCTTGGTCAGGTTGAGAAACTGGCTGATCAGTGGCGGCACGATTACCCGCATAGCCTGGGGAAGGGTGACCTGTCGCAGGGTCCTTGCGTTTGAGAGACCCAGCGCCCGGGCCGCCTCGATCTGTCCCCGACTCACCGATTGTATGCCGGCCCTTACAATCTCGGCGATGAAGGAAGCGGTGTATATCACCAACCCCAGCATCAGCGCCATCAGCCCCCCCGACATGGTGAACCCGTCGGATATGCGACCAAAGGCCCCGTGGGGAGATGGCAGAGAGACGGTGAAGGGCGCAGTTCCCGACGATAAGGCGATGACAAGCCAGCCGACAGCACCTATGACGAAAACGGTGGCGATTCCCATCAACAGAGGGTCCGGCGCCGAGCCCCTGCGGATTTCCCGGATAACCAACCACCGATGCACCACTATTCCAGCAACTATGGCTACGACGACCAATCCAATCCAACCTAAGGAGGAGCCAAGGCCGCTCACAGAGAGCCATGGTATAGAAAGCCCAGCATTGTTCAGGTACAGACGGTCCGCGAGAACGTACCCTTCTCGCACGGGAGGCAGCGCAAGCACGATGTAGAACCAGAAGAACAGCTGCACCAGCAAGGGAACGTTCCGGAAGAACTCAACGTATATCAGGGCGATCCTCGAGATGATCCAGTTGCCTGACAGCCGAGCGATTCCTATGAAAGTGCCCAGCAAGGTTGCCAGCACCACGCCTGCTATAGAGACGATCAGGGTGTTGGTTGCCGCGACGATGAAGGCGTAGAGGAAGGTATCTGAGGACTCATAGGGCAGAAAATGCTGGCCAATAGGGGTCTGGTACTCCCTGTCAAGGAAGCTGAATCCGTGAGGGATTTCCCGGTCCTGGACGGCATTGATCATATTCGCAGCAAACCAGGAAACCAGGACAACAACCAGTATCCCGGACACAAATTGGGTCGTCCATTGGATGACCTGGGTGTGCCGCCAGACTGGTACGCCTTTGTAGGTGAGACTAGGGGACATTGCAGATATGACCAGCCGGGGGTAGTGCGCTAGATTCTAGTCTAACGATGCTAGATTTGTCGAGTTAGCGAATAAGCTGGATTTCCCGACCCGGCCGGGCATTGGGGAGTGAGTTACACGGCCCCCGGTCGGTGGCGTCGAACTTGGCCTCCGGACGGGGTAAAAAGGTACCCCCGGAACGTTCCGGGGGTACCTTCGATCACCCTAGTGTGAGGTCAGTAAAGCCGGGGGACTACCTAAGAGGCGCCGCGTAAATCTGGCCGCCCTTCGGGCAGTCGGTGCACCGGGCATTCGCCCATAGGGCGTTCCGACCATTCTCTCGAGGCAGGTCGATCCCATCAGGGCCAAGGTTCCGGTCATATATCTCGCCGTAGTTGCCGACGGCCCCGATCACATCCTGGGCCACCGTCTCATCGAGACCCAAGCTGTCCTGACCGAAGGAACCACCCAACCCAAACAACCGGTCCACTTTGGTATCGCCGGTCGCCTCCGTGGGCACGTTGTCGGCTGTGACTCCGTAGGCCTCCGCATAGATGAGGATGCCCATCACCGTCTTGACTATGTCGAACCACTGGTCGTCGCCGTGGGGGACCACGGGGCCCAGGGGCTCTTCTGAGATTGTGTCGGGGAGTATGACATGGTCGTCGGGATTGGACAGGGCTGTCCGCAATGCCGCAAGCTGGGACAGGTCATTGGTAAAAGCGTCGCACTGCTGACTGTCGTATGCAGCTACCAGCGCGTCGGTGTCTTCAAATGTCACTACTGTTAGGTTCAGGTTATTCTGGTTGGAGAAGTCCTGCAGGTTGAGCTCTGTTGTCGTTCCCAGGGTAACGCAGACGCTGGCTTCCTGAAGCTCCATGGCGCTGCTTACCCCAAGGTCCTTCCTTACCATGAATCCCTGGCCATCGTAGAACATCGTCTGGGCATAGTTGCCCCACTGGGCATCCCGGGAGGTGGTCCATGTCACGGTGCGCACGAGCATGTCAACCTCACCCGACTGGATGGTCGGCCCACGCTCGGCGGCCGTGATAAGCCGGATCTCGATGGCGTTGGGATCGCCGAGGACAGCTGCCGCCAACGCCCTGCACAGATCGATATCAAAGCCAACGTTGTTTCCCGCATCGTCCAGGGAGCCATACCCTGGGACATCATTTCGGCTGGCGCAGATGACTCTGCCACGGTCCATGACCGCCTGTAGCCTGTTGCCAACCGTCTCCATCTGGTCATCTTGCATCTGCTGAGCCACCATCGTCTGGGCCAGCATTTGGGCCTTCTCTTCTACATCCGCTTCCGTCATTGCTGTATCGTCGGTCATGCGCTCGGCCGCCAACGTCTGGGCCCGTTCCTCCACATCCTCTTCGCTCAACCCTCCACCGCCGCACGCGGCGAGAGTTACAGCTAGGGCTAAGAGGACCGCAACCACAAAATACACCTTGTTCTTCAGCATCTTCGGATCCATTCCTTTCCTGAGGTGAATGTTAGGTTTTCGGGCTGTCTTACCGCAACAGTCCGACAAACAGTCAGGTATTATAACCCAAATGCAACGGGAATTCTCAGCTCTGCAAAACATTTTTGAAACATCTTCCCAGCAATTCTCGGATAGCATGTTTTTCGGTCCATTGGGCCTCCAGGCCACCTATTGACATGCATCTAACCGGGTGTTTGAATCCTGTCATTCCTTGGCCCGGAATTCTTCGTAAGGACTATCATGTCTCCTAAGACCAGCGTCGGCCATGCTGTCGTCGAAGCCCTGAGGCAAGAAGATGTGCGCCATGTGTTCGGAATCGTAGGCGCCGCCTTCCTGGATATCCTGGATGCCATGTACGACCGGACGGATATCCAGTTCGTCGGCGTCCGCCATGAACAAGCGGCAGCTCTCATGGCCGATGGCTATGCTCGCGTCACCGGCCGACCCTCGGTCTGCCTTGTGACCAACGGTCCCGGAGTCATCAACCTGACTTATGCTGTGGCCGCCCCCTATGTTCCCCATTCGCCGATGGTAATCCTGGCCCCATCACCATCCAGGGAGCACCAGCACCGCGACTCCACCCAGGAGTTCGACCAGGTGTCTCTGTTCCGTCCCATCACCAAGGCCGCATTCCAGGTAACCGTGCCAGAGCGCATTCCGGAGCTTCTGCAGCATGCCTTTCGGGTAGCGACCTCCGGGAAGATGGGGCCGGTGCTGGTGGACCTTCCCCGGGACATTATGGTGGGCACGGAAGTCCAAACGACAGCCCTCGATCCTGGAAGCTACCGGGTCGGGCAAAGCAGAGTGCAGGGCGACCAAGAGCTTGTGGAGCGGGCTGCACAGGTGCTTCTCTCTGCTCAGCAGCCCGTGATTATGGCTGGAGGCGGGGTAGACTGGAGCATGGCATCCCAGGAAGCTGTAAAGCTGGCGGAGATCACCGGGGCTGCCCTGGTAACCTCCTATGGGCGCGCAGATGCGGTTCCCAACAATCACCCGCAGTTCCTGGGTCACATAGGACGATTGGGAGCGCCCGAGGCCGCCGAGGCGGTGCGCAAGGCCGATGTGCTTCTAGCTCTGGGCACCAGGCTGTCCCACAGCACCACCTTCTACGACAACCGCTACATCCAGCCCGGGACTCGAATAGTCCAGGTGGACATCGATGCCGACGAGATCGGCAGAAACTACCCTGTGGCCGTGGGCATCCATGGCGATGCCAAGGGAGTGGCAACCCAGCTTCTGAAAGAGCTCCAGACCGCGGAAGCGCCCATCAGAGGCGAGTGGCTTGAGGAGGTCAAGGAGCTGTGCCGGCGTCGCTGGGAGCGTCTGGACTCTGAAGGCGAGCTGAGCACCATGCCCCTGAAGCCCCAGAGGGTGTACCATGAGCTGCGCAAGGTGATACCCACGGATGCCATCGTCTCCCTGGATGCGGGGCTGACCCCCGCCTTCGGACAGGACCGGCTGGTGTTCGACAATTCCCGAAGCCTGCTCATCTCCCTGGACCTGGGGGGCTTGGGCTTCGGGTTCCCCGAGGCCCTGGGGGCCAAGTTTGCCCTGCCCAACCGTACCGTGGTGAACATGAACGGGGACGGAGGGTTCCTGTTCAACGCCCAGGAGATGGAGACGGCGGTACGCTACGGTCTGAACGTGATAACGGTGATCATGAATAACGGCTGCTGGGGTTCGGAGAAGGCATACCAGAAGTACGCCTTCAACGAAAGGTACGTTGGGGCCGATGTGGGCAGCCCCGATTTCGAGCAGTTCGCCCGCTCCTTCGGCGCCCTGGGCATCAGGGTCGAAGACGCCGACCAGATAGGGGATGCTTTCAGGGAGGCGATGAACGCACCTGGTCCCAGCATCATCGAGGTGCCCGTTGACCCCGACGAAATGCCCCGACCCGCGCGCTTGGGCGATGTGATGAAGCAGCCTCAGCAATAGGAGTCGGCGAAAGCATATGTCGCCCATAGACTACATACCCCGCACACGGGAACTGTACGCCAGCTACCTGCCCTATAGGTGGGTGGTCAACGAGGATGTTCCCTGGGCACCCCTGAGGGCCCCCGTTGCTGAGCGCAAGGTGGCCCTTCTCTCCACAGGCGGTGTCCACATGGAGGACCAAGCCCCGTTTCACTACAAGGACGACACATCCTGCTACGAGATACCTAAGGATGTGGACTACGCCCGGCTGCGGGTGTCCCACTTTGGCTACATTACCGACGACGCCAGCGCCGATCCCAACTGCGTGTTTCCCCTGGAGAGGCTGAGGGAGCTGGAGGCCGACGGCATCATCGGGGAGCTGGCGGACCCAGCCTACTCGCTGATGGGAGGCATCTACTCGGCCCGCCGTGTGCGCAACGAGGTTGTTCCCATGGTGGTGGAGCAAGTGCTGAGGCGCAAGGTGGAGGTGCTGTTCCTGGTACCTGCCTGACCGGTGTGCCATCAGTCCGTGGGGCTGATCGCCAGGGGTGTGGAAGAAGCGGGAATACCTACGCTGGCTATGACGTCGGCCCTGGACATCACCCAGGCCGTCAAGCCTCCCCGCTCGGTGTTCGTCAACTACCCCCTGGGCCACCAGACAGGCAAGCCCAATGACTCCGAGCTTCAGCGCTCCATTCTGAAGGATGCCTTCGGGGCAATGGAGGCAATGACTACGCCGGGCGAGATCGTTCACCTGCCCTATGTGTGGGACCCCAACGACCATTCATGGGAAGAGCGGGACTACCGGCCGGGATACCTGCCGGCATATACCCGCTAGCCGGGTCCCAGGACCTGCCACGGAAACTGGTCGAGGGAGCCTATCACCCTGTCCGCATCGGCAATCTCGGACTCAGGCACCGGGCCAGAGCGCACCGCAACCACGAACATCCCAGCCCTCTTTGCACCTTCCACTCCCCTGGGAGAGTCCTCCACCACCACGCACTCTTGAGGTTGGACACCCAGCCTTTCGGCAGCCAGGAGAAAGATGTCCGGGGAAGGCTTGCTGGCCTCTGTCATGTCGCCGGAAACCACAACCTCGAAACAGCCCTGGAAACCCAGTATTGCCAGCGTTCCCTGCACAATGCCGCTTGAGGATGATGAAGCCAGCCCCAGCTTGTGCCCTCGATGCTTCAGCTCATCCAGCAGCCGAGCTGCCCCAGGCGAGGGCGCGGCCTCCTCCGACAAGCGCCGGAGTATCTCTTCCTCAAACCGGGCGGCATAGTGTTCCAGGGGCTTGTCCAACCCGAGGCGGAGGATCAGGTCCCCCATCTGGGAAGGGAAGCTTCTTCCCAGGCCGTCGTGCAGGACCTCTTCGATGGAGTAGTTGAAACCCTCATCAACCAGGATGCCCTGTAGCACCTCCGTATGGATGGGTTCGCTGTCCACCAGGACGCCATCCATATCGAATATGACAGCCTTCATGGAGGCTAGGGGACCAACACCAGCTTGCCCGTGGACTCCCTGCCTTGGAGCTGGCGGTGGGCCTCATGGGCCTCGGACAGGCCGAAGGTGCCGCCGATGCGCAGCCTAAGCTGGTGGCTGGCGACCCATCCCAGCACCTCGGATGAGCGCCACTCCAGCTCTTCGCGGGTGGCTGTATAGTCGCCCAAGGTGGGACAAGTCAGGTAGGAGGAGCTGCGAATGCTGGCCCGGCTTACGGGCGGGACGGGTCCGCTGGCCTGGCCGTACAGCGCCAGGTAGCCGCGCCGGGACACCGACGCCAAGCTCCCCTCAATGGTTGTCTTTCCAACAGCATCGAATACTGCCTTGGCTCCCTTGCCGCCGGTGCCTTTCATGACGCGCTCGGCGAAGTCCTCCGTGGTGTAGTTGATCACCACATCTGCCCCGGCTTCCGTGGCCAGGGCGGCCTTTTCTCCGGTGGAGACCGTCGTATAGACGGTGGCCCCAGCATGCTTGGCCATCTGGATCAGGAGGAGGCCGGTGCCTCCCGCTCCTGCGTGCACCAGCACCGAGTCCCCCGACTCCAGGGAGCAGATGCCGAAGGCCAGGTAGTGGGCTGTCATTCCCTGTAGGAGGGCTGCCGCAGCCGTTTTTGTATCTATCCCCTGGGGCAGCTTGACCAAGGCGCTCACAGGCACAGCCACCTGCTCGGCGTAGGAACCGGTAACCCCGCACCACCCAACAGCATCCCCTACCTGGAATTCGCTCACTCCGCTGCCCACGGCTGTAACCACACCGGCGGCTTCCCGGCCCAGGACCGCCGGCAGGGCGGGAACGGGGCTGGCCCCAGACCGGCTGTTGACGTCGGTAAAGTTGACGCCGATGGCCTCCACCTTCACCAAGGCTTCTCCCTCTCCGGGGGAAGGATCGGGGCTGTCCTCGTACCTCAAAACCTCTGGGGGGCCCTGTTCATGAATGCGGCTAACCTTCATTGCGCCTCCTCCTGCATGATGACTAGATCAGTTGGCAGTATACACTCTGGAGGGATGCCGGACACGGCAGTGGGATGATGGGGAAGTACGTGGGCAGATAGGGGTCGGCAGGTTGGGGAATTACGGGGAGGTTGGGCGGGGCACACCCTTGAACCTGAGCCTCATCAGGCCCTTAATGTCTTCCCATGCCGTGGCAATCACCCTCACCCGGGAATCGGGGTCGTCATCCCACTTCACAGCTATCTCCCGGATGCGGTAGCCCCCCTTGGCGGCGATTATCAGCATCTCGGTATCGAAGAACCAGTTATTGTTTTGCACCTGGGGGATGATCGCCTGGGCGGCCCTTCTAGTGATTGCCTTAAAGCCGCACTGGGCATCCCGGAAGGGGGTGAAGAACATCATCCTGATCAAGGCGCTGTAGGAGCGGGAAATCACCTCCCGCTTGAGGGAGCGCGTGACCCTGGAGTTTTTGGAAAGCCGGCTTCCTATGGCCAGGTCCGCGCCCTCTTCGATGGCCCCGACGAGTTGGGGGACGTGGGACAGGTCCGTGGACAGGTCAACATCCATGTAGCTGAGGATGTCGGCGCTGCTCTCCAGCCAAACCTGGCGCAAGGCTCGACCTCTGCCCTTTTGGGGAATGTGCACGCTGACTACACTGGTGTGGCGGGTAGCCAGCATGTCGGCAACGGCCCGGGTGTTGTCCGTGGACCCGTTGTCGGCAATGATTATCTGCCAAGGGTTCTGGGTAAGGTTCTCCCGCAGGTATTTGCTGAGGATGTCGATGCTGCGTGGCAGATCGTGCTCTTCGTTATAGACCGGTATAACGAAATCTACGGTATCTGCCATCTCCCCGCTCCCCCACTGACTTCCTGACTCCAACCTAACCCTATTAGTTACGACAACTTGGTGTCAAGCATCAATCAGTGCTTGAAGTGGCGCACCCCGGTAAACATCATAGCCAGGTTGGCTTCATCGGCGGCTGCGATTACCTCATCATCCCGGATGGAGCCTCCCGGCTGTACAACAGCGGTGACCCCGCCGTCGGCCGCCTGCTGCAGACCGTCGGGAAAGGGGAAGAAGGCGTCGGACGCCAGGACGCTGCCCGCAGCCGTCTCCCCCGCCGCGCGAACAGCCAGATGGACGCTGTTGACCCGGTTGGGCTGGCCTGCTCCCATCCCCACCAAGGCCAAATCCTTCACCAGCACAATGGCATTGGACTTTACGTGCTTGGCCACCTTCCAAGCAAAGGCCAAGTCGGACACCTCCCGGTCATCGGGCCTTCGCTGGGTGACGACCTTCCACGCTGACGCATCTTCAGCCAGCACATCCTGGGACTGAACCAGGAGCCCTCCCGACAGCGGGCGCAGATCATACTCCTCGTCGCCATTCTCAGCGGGTGCAGCTACCAGAATTCGCAGGTTCCGCTTCTTCTTCAGCTCCTCCAAGGCTTCATCTTCATAGCCAGGGGCCACCACCACCTCGTAGAAGACACTGCTCATCTCCCTGGCGGTCGCGGCGGTGACCACAGTGTTGAACCCCACGATCCCACCAAAGGCCGACACCGGATCTCCGGCAAGGGCCCGCTGGTACGCCTCCACCTGGTCGGAGGAGACAGCCAATCCGCAGGGGTTGGTGTGCTTGATTATGGCCACTGCGACACCATCGAAATCGGTTGCTGTTCGCCAAGCCGAGTCGGCATCCAGCAGGTTGTTGAAGGACAGCTCCCTGCCATGGATCTGCCGGGCCCTGGCCAGGCCGCCGCCGCTCTCCCCGGCCACGTAAAGGGCGGCCTTCTGGTGGGGGTTCTCCCCGTAGCGTAGGTCCAGGTGCTTCCTGTAGGAGAGGTCCAACACCTGGGGCATCTCTCCT
>JAGWBF010000005.1:49333-51587 GCA_021296025.1 Dehalococcoidia bacterium
GTATCGTAGGTGGAGACATGCTGGAAGGCCTTGAATGCCAGTCGTTGTCGCTCCTCCAGGCTCAGCCCGCCTCCGGCTATGCGGTCGGCGACCCACGGGTAGTCTGCGGGGTCGACGACCACCGCAACGGAAGGGAAGTTCTTGGCCCCCGCCCTGATCAGGCTGGGACCGCCGATGTCGATGTTCTCCAGGGCTTCGTCCAGCTCCACGCCAGGCCTGCTCACCGTATCTACGAAGGGGTAGAGGTTTGACACAACAAGGTCGATGGGCTGGATGCTCTGCCTTTCCAGCTCCGCCATGTGCTCCGGGTCGTTCCGCCGGGCCAGCAAGCCCCCATGGATGCGGGGATGCAGGGTCTTCACCCTGCCGTCTAGTATCTCCGGAAAACCGGTGACGTCGGAGACCTGCTGCACGGGCAGGCCGCCATCCTGGGACAACGTCTTGTAGGTGCCTCCGGTGCTGATAAGCTCCACACCGGCTTCCGCCAGGCGGCGGGCAAAATCTACGATGCCGCTCTTGTCGTAGATGCTGATGATGGCTCGCAAGGGACTCCCTCCCGGAGTAATATCTAGTACCTATTTGGGCAGGGAATCCAGTATAACCATATCATCGCCGGACTGCACGACCACTTCGCCCACGACGACCGCATCGGTCACTTCGGACAGCACAGCCTCCACCCGGTCCTGTGGGCACACCATGACCATGCCCAAGCCCATGTTGAACACCCGGTACATCTCGGCAGGGTCAATGTTCCCCCGTTGTTGCACCATCGGGAAGATCGGCGGCACCTGCCAGCTGCCGACATGGACCCGGGCCGCCACACCCGGAGGCATAGACCTGGGCATGTTCTCCAGCAGGCCGCCGCCGCTTATGTGGGCCATCGCTTTGATGCTTCCCAGCACCGGCGACAGGGCTGGATAGTATGACCGGTGGGGTATCAGAAGCTCCTCGCCAAGAGAGTGGCCCAGCTCCCGGTGTTGTTCGTACAGGACGTTGGGGTTTTCATCGATGTCGAACACCTTGCGTACCAAGGAAAAGCCGTTGGTGTGGAGACCGCTGGAGGGAACTCCCACCAGGACATCTCCGGCTTCGACAGTGGATGAGTCGAGTCTATGTTTATCTTCCACGACCCCCACAATGAATCCTGCCAGGTCGAAGTCCCCCTCGGCGTACACACCAGGCATTTGGGCCGTCTCGCCTCCGATCAGGGCGCACCCGGCCTCTCGGCAGGCCCATGTCATACCCCGGACCAGGGAATCGATCCAGTCCAAGTCTCTGTCGCTGGCCGCTACGTAGTCCAAGAAGAACAGGGGCTTGGCGCCTTGGGTGAGCACATCGTCGATGTTCAGGTTGACCAGGTCGATGCCCAGGGACTCGTAGTGGCCCAGGAGGGAAGCAACCTTCAGCTTGGTGCCGACTCCGTCGGTGCTGGCTACCAGGACAGGGTTGTCGTAACCCTGGAGCTGGAAGAGGCCTGCGAAACCGCCGGCGCCCCCCAGCACTTCCGGGCCGTGGGTCAGGCGAGCAAATCCGGCTATGCGGTCCTTGATCCGGGCTAGGGCGCCGGTGTCCACCCCCGCCGCCTGGTACGGGTTGTCAGCCACGGTCGGCCCCCGCTCCCAAGATGTATTGCATCGACGGCTTGGTGGGTTGGATGAGAGGCAACCGGCTAATGGTGCTCCAGCATGAGCTTGTCCATCTCCAGCTGCACCGGGATGGGATACTTGCCAGTGAAACAGGCATCGCAGAACCCGCCCGAGGACCCGCCGACCACCTTCAGCAGTCCCTTTACACTGAGATACCCCAGGGAGTCGGCGTCGATGAACTTGCGTATCTCGTCGATGCTCTTATGGGAAGCGATCAACTCTGCCTTGGTTGCCATATCCACTCCCAGGATGCACGGGTGGCGTATAGGCGGGGCGCACACCCGCATGTGCACCTCTTCGGCTCCAGCCCGTCGCAGCAGGCTGACCACATGGGGAGTGGTGGTGCCGCGGACTATGCTGTCATCGACCACCACGATCCGTTTTCCCTTGATCACTTCGCTCAGGGGGTTGAACTTGACCCACACACCCAGCTCCCGCAGCTTCTGGTCCGGTTCTATGAAGGTGCGTCCCACGTAGCGGTTCTTCACCAGACCCTCGCCGTAGGGAATGTTGGATTCGTGGGCGTACCCGACGGCGGCTGCCCCCGCCGAGTCGGGGACACCGATGACCACGTCGGCATCGGCGGGATGCTCCCTGGCCAATTGGGC
>JAGWBF010000005.1:51898-56050 GCA_021296025.1 Dehalococcoidia bacterium
ACCACCACCGAGTAGGCGCCCTGCACGTTTCGCATGAAGTAGGCGGCCCGCTCCTCCCAGGTCTGACCGGCCGCGTTGACCAGGAGGTAGGCCATGACTTCGGAATCGGTGGATGAAGAGAAGGTACAGTCCCACTCATCCCTGAGCTGCGTCTGGAGCTCGGCCGCGTTTACGACGTTGCCGTTGTGCCCCAAGGCCAGCTGGCCATGAACGCCCTCAACCAGGAAGGGTTGGGCGTTGCACTCCTGGCTGGAGCCGGTGGTGGAGTAGCGGGTGTGGCCTATGGCCATCGATCCCTGCAAAGGGCGCAACTCTTCCTCGCGGAAGACCTGGGTGACGAGTCCCATGTCGGTGTGAATGCGGATGGAGGAGCCGTCGGAGGCGGCGATTCCTGCACTCTCCTGACCCCGGTGCTGAAGGGCAAAGAGGCCGAAGAAGGCGACCCGCCCTGCATCGCGACCCGGGGAGTACACCCCCACGACGCCGCACTCTTCCCTGGGGCGATCGCTGGCGGCCCAAGGTTGAAGAGGCCCGGACGTCTTCTTCACATATGGATTATAGAGAGGCCCTTGACGTAGGGTCAATAGCTTACTATTCGGGTATTTCCGCTACCATGCCCTCGGTCAGCTCCACGGCAAAGGCCGCCAGCACCTGGCCCACCAGGAGATAGTGGCCGATGAGCCCGGTCAGCTCGACGGTGCCCTTCACCCCGAAACGGTCCTTGACGGCGCCGAAGGTGGCATCGGAAATCTTGTGGTCCCGCAGCAGCTCCTGGACGTACTTCACCACCAGGGACTCGTCCCCCGACAGCCCGTCGGGAGCCGTCCCCTTAGCGATTCTCTGGATGGTGTCCTCGGAGACCCCTGCAGCCCTGGCGAGACGGGCATGGGCGGAAAACTCGTACTGGCTCTTTATCTCCCGGGCTGTGGCGATGACCACCACCTCTCGAAGGGCGTTGTCCATATCCCCTTCGAACCGCACGTATGCCCCGGTGGCAGCCACGCAGGCCGCCAACTTGGGGCTCTGCAGCATGACGCCGTAGGGTCCCCTAATGCCCCCTCGGCTCTCCACGATCTCGTCGTAATATCCCTGCTCCTCTGAGCTAAGCTGGTCCCTCGAAACGTCCGGTACACGCGCCATGGTCAACCTCCGCTTTTTCTTCCCAAGGGTCCTGATAGACTACCGTGCCAACGGCAGCTCGGGCACCGCTCCCGGTGCCAGCTCCACATCCAGGGATGCCAGAAACAGGGCGATCATCTTATAGTGCCCGATGATCACGGAAAGCTCGACGACACCCCTTGGCTCGAAGTGCTGCAATGCAGCCTTGAAGGTTGGGTCGGAGATGCTTCCCTTCTGCAACAACTCTCGTGCGTAGAGCAACGCCGCCATCTCCTCGTCGGACAGTCCAGCCGGGTCCTCACCCAGGGCGAGGGACCGGATGGTGTCGTCGCGAACGCCGGCCTGTCGGGCCAACCTGGCATGAGCCTGGAACTCGTACTGGGAACCCACTTCCCGTGCCGTAGCCAGGATCACCATCTCCCTGAGAGTAAGAGCAAGGCGGGACTCGAACCTTACGTACGCCTCGGTAGCGGCCATGAGTTCGGCCAGACCTGGGCTGTGAAGAAGCAGGCTGTAGAGACCACCTGCCCCGCCTCGAAGACCAACTATTCTGTCGAAGCTTTCACAGCCGGCATCATCCAGGTCTTCCCTGGCAAGCCGGTCCAACCTTGCCATTGGTCTCGTCTCCTCGCAGTGGGTCGCCGCCCGGGCGGTGCGATTGTGCCGTGCTACGTTCGGGTCACTGGCGCCAGTCCATCCCCTCGGTGGCGTCGAAGAAGCACTGCACGATGCGCGGGCTGGATGCGATGACGCTTCCATCTTCCAGGCACCGGCTGCCCCCGTACCGGTCCACCGCCAAGCCACCGGCTTCCCGGACCAGGATGATCCCCGCCGCTATATCCCATGGAGAGAGCTTATGATGGAAGAACAGGTCGACGCGACCGCAGGCGGCATAGGCCAGTCCCAGGCCCGCCGAACCCATCACACGCACTGCCTGCATGTTGGGCCATAGCCCGCCAACCAGCTTCAGCGCCTTGGAAGCCATATCGTCGATGTAGCCCATCTCGAAGGCCAGCACACACTCCTCCAGGGAGCTGTGCCGGGTGGCTTCCACCGCCGTGCCATTCATGAAGGCGCCCTTCCCTCTCTCGGCGGTGAACATCTCCTCCCGGAGGGGGTCGTAGGTAACTCCGATGATTGGCTCGTTGCTGTGGGCCAAGGCTACCATCACACAGAAATGGGGCACCTGCAGGGCGTAGTTCCGAGTGCCGTCCAGGGGGTCAACGATCCAGGTAAAGCCGGATTCACCGGCTTCCGCGGGAGACTCCTCCGAGAGGATGCCGAAGTCGGGGTATTCCTCCCGCAGAAGGGCAAGAATCTTCCCTTCGGCCGCCAGGTCAACATCGGTGACCATGTCTGCCCGACCCTTGTAGCTGATGGACTTTTCCGAATGGTAGCGCTCCATCAGCAGGCCCCCGGCCCTCCTGGCAGCTTCCACCGCCACTTCGAGGGCAGCGAGACGGCTGGCAGACCGGGGTATTTCGATGATCTCGGCACTCATGGGGAGAGACTAGGCCAAGCCCATCTTCTCGTTGACCTCCGCCATGGTTTCCCTTGCGATGCGCCGGGCCTGCTCTTCCCCATGCTCCAGCACCTCTTTCACGTAGCCTGGACGGGCTCGGTACTCCTCCCGTCGGTCCCTCAAGGGCCCAAGATGTTTGTTTATGTTGCTGGCCAGCTGGCGCTTGCAGTCCACGCAGCCCCGTAGGGCTCCGGTGCACTCCTGGTAGATCTCATTTAGGTCGGCAGAGGGGGTGAAGGTCTTGTGCAAAGAATAGACGTTGCACACCTCGGGGGTGCCGGGGATGTTGCGGTGGGTACGCTTGGGGTCGGTGTAGGCGGTGAGCACCCTCTTCCGGGTGTCCTCGGGGCTTAGGGCTATGTCGATATGATTGTCCAGGCTCTTGCTCATCTTCTGCTGGCCATCAAGTCCCACGATGAGGGGTACCTCGGTGAGCTTGGCTTGGGGCTCAGGGAAGGTCTCTCCGAACATGTTGTTGAAGCGTCGGACGATCTCCCTGGCCAGCTCCAGGTGGGGGACCTGGTCTTCGCCCACGGGCACCGCATCGGCCTTGTACAGGATGATGTCGGCTGTCTGGAGCACCGGGTACCCTACCAGACCGTAGTTCACCGTCTCATCGGTCTCCCCCATCTGGCGCACCTTCTCCTTGAAGGTGGGCACGCGCATGAGCCAGCCCAAGGGGGTGACCATGCTGAGGAGGGTATGAAGGCTCATCACCTCGGGGACATGGGACTGGACGAACAGGATGCTCCGCTCCGGGTCCAGTCCCGCAGCCAGCCAGTCCAGCACCATCTCCTCGATGTTGACAGCGATGTCCCCGGTCTCCTCGGCGGACGAGATGGTGGTAAGGGCATGTATATCCACCGCGCAGTAGATGCACTGGTAGGAGTCCTGGAGTTCGACCCAGTTCTTGAGAGCGCCCAGGTAGTTGCCGATGTGAAGGCGGCCTGTGGGTCGCATTCCGGAGAAGATCCGACGGGTCTGCTGCATTTGGTGCTGTCTCTATCGTGGTTGAGCGCATTTTGTGCCTGCCCATGCGCCCGTAGGAGTATAAGAGGAACCCCTACACACCGCAACCGCGGCAGTGGGAAGGGCAATAGTAAAGAGCACAATTACGGTCACCCGTTCGCCCTTCGATTTCCCTCAGGGCAAGCGGGCTCGCCAAGGCCTTAGGCTTATGCGGTAGTCACGGCGATAGGAGCGAAAACGCCCTTCGTCATTGTGGCCTTCGCCGCAATCCAGGTCGGAGCGCTGCCGGGTTCCAGGACGGCTCCACTATCACAGCCAGCACAACACATGACAGTGAAAACCTGTCCCCGGCCTGATTTTCCTGGATTGCGGCCCCGTATCGAGTACGGGGCAGGCTCTTCGCCGCAATGACGGGGCGGCCTCACTTCACACCCGTCCGTTTGCGTGGTAGTACCGGGGGTTCGGGGGCTGCGCCCCGATATAAGGGCAGGTGGGCGGGGACGAATTCTTGGTCGCGGATGGTATGAGCACGAGCGGGCGTC
>JAGWBF010000005.1:56177-60021 GCA_021296025.1 Dehalococcoidia bacterium
CTAGTCGGCGGGGGACTTCTGGGCCTCAGGGACTGGGGCTGGTTCAGGCTCGGAGACAGACTCGGCAACAACGGCAGCGGGACGTCCGCCCTTCAGGATGGACAGGGTAACGGCGATGAGCAGAAGTCCACCCAGGACCAGCAGAGCGACCTCCGTAGCTTGAGCGAAGGCATTCAACAGCGCCGGGTCCTGGGAGTCCAGTATGTCCCCTACATTCACGGCATACCCGGCTGCCGCCATGCTCAGGGTGACGGCTACGGTGGCTAAGGCTATGCTGACCGTTTGGGCCGATGTGCGGCTCAAGCTGAGGAGGCCCGAGACCACCCCGTACCTGCGGGGGTCCACGGTGCTGAGCACCGAGGTGTGGTTGGGGGAGTTGAAGATTCCAGTCCCGGAGCTTTGAAGCACCATCGCCAATATTAGAAAACCCAGGGGGGCTGACCTGTCCACGAAGAAGGCCAGAAGGAATATTCCGGTGGCCGACATCAGCGAGCCTGCCCCGTTGAACCTCCCCCAGCCGTAGCGATCGGAGAGCCTTCCTGCCATAGGCCCCATGAGGATCATGGCGATGGCGTTGGGCACCATGATCAGCCCCACCTGGCTGATGCTGTATCCCATCACCCCGTGAAGGTAGAAGGGCATCACAAAGCGCATCCAGTGCATGCCCATGAAGGCGATGAACCCAGCCGAGACTCCCATGGCAAAGAGGCGGCTGCCGAACAACCGGAGGTCCAGCATGGGAGCTTCAGTGCGGAGCTCCCACCAGATGAAGGTGACTATCAGGGCGATGAAACCTAAGGCTCCCCCGACTATGGGCGCCGAGTCCCAGCCAAGGCGATGTCCGTTGGTCACCGTCAGCAAGAGGGCCAGCAGGGTCCCGGTGGACAGGGCGGCTCCCAGCCAGTCGAACTTGGGGCGCTGGGCGTCCCTGGCGTAGAGACGGGGGTCCAGGACGACGAATGCAACGATCAGGGCAATGATCCCCACCGGGATGCTGGACAGGAAGACCCAGCGCCATCCCAGGGTGCCCGCGAGGATGCCTCCCACCACCGGTCCCGTTATTCCCCCCGTACCCACAACGCTCATGTTGAGACCCAGGGCTTTCCCTCTCTCGGCCCCAGGGAAGCTGGACACGATCATGGCCATTGCCGTCCCCTGGCTCATGGCCGATCCCACGCCCTGGAGGGTCTTGGCCATCACAAGGGACGAGATGCTGTTTGAGAGTCCCGCCAGGGTCAGTCCCGTGAGGAATACCACCAGCCCTACGGTGTACACCTGTTTTCGGCCCACAATGTCCGACAGCCGGCCCATGGGCATGAGCAGGCAGCTGAGCACCAGCAGCTCCGCCAGCACGACCCACTGGACGGTGGACATGTCCGTATCGAAGTAGTCAGCTATGACGGGAAGGACAACGATTATGCTGTTGTGGGCGATGACCGACTGGAATGTACCTATGCCAAGGGCGATGAATGCCCACCATTTATACGATGGACTGGATGCGATTGAGCTTCTAATACGTTCTAGCATTGGTTAGAGACGACCCAAGGGCCAAAAAGAAGATGAGACCTTGCTGTAGGTCTCATCTTACACTGCTTAGGCCTTAGAAAGCAGGGTGCGTGAGGGTACTACCCCCATTTACCGACACTGGGGGACCACATCCTGGGCGAAGAGCTTGATGGAGTTGAGCACCCGGTCCCGGGAGTTTTGCCCACCGACGTTCACCTCGGCAATCACCCCCGACAGCTTCAGCTCTTCCTTCAGGTGCCTCAGCTTTTGGGCCACCTCTTCAGGAGTGCCATAGGCAAGGCGGTCCCTTAGCAAGTCGTCGTAGGTTATCTGCCCCAGTTTCTCTCCCCGGCTGGCTCTCTCTTCAGTTGCCGTTGCCCCGGGCAGGGAGGTGGACTTGGAGTAGTTGGCACCCAGGCGCCTGTAGGACTGCAGGGTACTCTCCATGGGCTCGGACAAGGCCGCTTCCGGGGTTTCAGCCACATAGACCGGGATGCGCAGGATCACATCCCCATCGCCCTCGTGGCCGGCTTCATGCCAAGCATCTCTGTAGGTCTGGAGGGCCGCCGAAAGCTCGGGCACATCCATCCCCCGGAGCCCGACGAAGATCCGGTACCCCTGCTTGCCCACGAAGGGGAAAGTCTCCTTGGTGGTGGCAGCGATACGGGGCATCGGGTAGGGTTTCTGGAGGGGCTTGGGTATCACACAGACATCATTGTACTGGTAGTACTTGCCCTCGTAGGAGAAGTACTCGTTGCTCCAGGCCGCCAGGATCACCTCCAGGCATTCCCTGAACCGGTCCCTGCTCTCATCGTAGGATATGTTGTAACCCTGGTATGCCCGGGCAAAGCCGCTGCGCCCGACGCCGAACTCGAATCGGCCCTGGCTGATGTGGTCCAGGGTGGCGATCTCTTCGGCCATACGAACAGGATGGGCCAGGGGAAGCACGTTCACAGCCACGCCGACTTTGATGCGCTGGGTGCGGGCGGCGATGGCGGTAGCTATGATCAACGGGGCCGACACTACGGAGGGAATGCCGGTGCCCTGTAGGTCCAGCTCCCCTTTGGGTGCGGCAAAGTGCCTTTCGGCCAACCACACTCCATCCAATCCCCAGTCTTCAGCGGCCTGCATCTGGTCGAAAGCTTCATCGAAAGCATCCACTGCGGTGGTGCCGTACCTGTAATCGCATTCCATGGTGAGACCGTAGTGCATGGCATCCATCCTTCGGAACTTAAATGGCTTGGCCAAGGCCTGAATATTTCGAGGGACGTCAGGGACTAGTAAATCACAGGCCAGCTACAGCGTCAAGAAATTTCCATGGCTGTCCAAGCTAGCCGGAGTGGTGGTCAGGACTGCCTAGCGGCGTCCTTCGTAATCGAACACCGCAGCTACCTGGGAGGGGGTCTGGAGGGAGCCTGGTCTCAACTCCCGGACGCGCTCCACGGCGCCCCTGGCGTCGTACCCCTCATCGACCAGGTAGCACGCCAGCACCGTCCCCGTCCGTCCAATTCCGGCATAGCAGGACACGCCCACGGGGACCCCCTGCTCAGCCTGTTCATGGATAAAGGCCAATATGCGTGCCAGTTGGGTTGGTGTTGGCGGTGTCATGTCCGGAACGTACTCGGCCATATCGACCAGCCCAACGCTCTCTCCCGAGATGGTGCGCTCCTCCATGCGAAGGACGGCGCCCACGCCCTGGGCTTTAAGGAAGAGCAAGTCCTCCCGGCTCTGCGGCCCGCGGGACCCGGCCAGAACATCGGGAATCACCCAACTGAAGTGCATGTTCTCTATGGCGCTCCACCTCTCGAAGTCCAGCATCGCCCATTGGTGCAGGCCTTCTACGGCATTATACTAGTTGCTCTGAAGCACCTGCGAGGAGAGGTAATGTGAGTTTCCAGTGCATCAGGCTGAGAGTAGATGACAGGGTGGCCAGGCTGACCCTGGCGCGCCCCGCTGAGATGAATGCCGTGAACCCGGAGATGATCGAGGAGGTCATCGAAGCCCTGGCCGACGTTTCGGCAATGGATGACGTCAAGGCCCTCGTGGTTTCCGGGGAGGGCAGGGCCTTCTGCGCCGGGGCAGACCTTACCTACATGGAGGGCATACTGAAGGACAGGGAGGCCCTGTCCCGGTACTTGGGAAGGTTCAACGAGATGCTCTTCGTCCTGGAGGAGCTGCCCATACCCGTGATCGGGCTGGTGCACGGTTACGCCCTGGCAGGCGGGCTGGAAATCCTGCTGGCCTGCGATATGGTCATCGCCGCCGAGGATGCCCGCATCGGGGACCAGCACATCAACTTCGCGCTCATCCCAGGAGGAGGGTCCACCCAGCGCCTGCC
>JAGWBF010000078.1 GCA_021296025.1 Dehalococcoidia bacterium
ACAGGCTGCCCTGCCGGAGCCCGTTGTTGCCATGATCGCCAGTGCTCCGTCGGTGGGCGCCGGTGAACGTCGATGTGAGAGCGCTTCCCCGCAAATCCTAGAGTGCATCTCTGCTGAGAGTGTCATTCGCATCTCGGGAGAGGTGATGGCAAACGGACTGTATGCCGACAGCGAAGAGTCCCACTCATGTATCGTCGAGTTCGCCTTAGAACATAGCCACTACATCGACCTCGTGCGCCAATACTCAGAGCAGTCAGAAACCCTGGCCGCGGAAGATTTCCTGGAGATAGCTGAAGATGGCTTCAAGGTCTTCAGCTGCTTGACCGATGACGAGCTGGCCCAATTCCAGATAGCCCATGCTCAGAATCTGGTGCCGTAAACCCTAGATCCACCAAAGGCTATGCGATCACCTGAATCTGGCTACCAACTCTAGTACTTCTGGCGCTCGTATAGTGCCGGGTTGGCGCTCACAGCCGGTCGAATCCCCGCCAGCCGGGTATGGCAGACGCCTGCCGGACCCATTCCGTCATCTGCGCCTCGTCCAGCTCCCCTTCGTGGATATCGACCCAGCGGGCGTCCCGGTCTTTGCCTGAGCCCGGTGGGACGGGGTGCAAGAACGCGCCATTCAGGAAGGTCACCTTAACGTACCGGGCGAAGACATGGTAGCTCACGAACCACCCTTCGCCCTCGATGCCGTACCAGGGAGAGTTCCGTCTCACAGCCTTGCGCACATGGGGTACAGCGCCCACGATCAGGTCGTCCAGGCGGCGTCCGAGGTCCTGCTTCCAGCCGGGCATGGCCGCGATGTAGGACTGAACGGGAGGGTCGCCATCGCCTTTGGGAATCTGCGGGTTGCCACCGGACAGGAGCACAGGCCCGACTCCGGCGTCGCTCGCAGCGTCGGTCGCACCCTTCTCCCCTTTCCGGGGCTGCTGGCTCGGCATGGTGTTCACCTCAAGTTGTGTGCAACAGGTTCCGCTTGGCGATGCCCAGCTTCAGGGCCTGAAGTGCCGGCAGGGTAGGACACCACGGCAGCAGCTGGCGTGGGAGCTTGGGTCAGGTCGAAGGGGGGCGGGAAGAAGTAGGCCAGTGGCCCGGCACAGAGTAGGCTTCGTCGTTGCCGGGCCAGGGAGGCATGGTCACGATCACGAACCTCAGGGGACGATCTCCCGTTGCCCTGAACTGGAAGTGGGCCCCGACAGGAATCGACAGGCTCCCCCCTTGGGCAACGTCCACCACCTGTTCCTGGTCGCCATGCCTCCGCCACACCTGTCCTGTCCCCTCCAGGAAGTACCAGACCTCCTCGACCGTCCGGTGAGCTACAGGGGCCGACACCTCTCCCGGGTCCAGGGTGCAGTGGACCATGCTCCCCCGGCTTGTCTCCGCCAGCAGCCGGATCTCCGAGCCGTCGGGGGCCATGGCATCCCGGTCCTTGGGAAGCTCCTTATATTCCAGTTGCTGCTTCATGCTCGCTCACTCACTCGTTTGCACAATCATACCGCACCCTGAGCCCGCTGCCGTACTAGGCCCTGTCCGTAAATCGGCGCTGCTCTACAATGGCGCGCGCAGCCCGGGCGGCTGCTCACCTTGACAGCATCTCACAACAATGCTGACATGGCCCGTGACCCTATGAAGGAGCCTGCCATACCGGCCTATAAGCGTCTCATAATCGCATGGCTCTTCGTTCCCATGCATCGGCTCCTGTTCCGCCTCTCCCGTGGCCGGCTCCTTGGCCGGTTGGAAGGCCAGGGAGTACTGGTCCTTGTCACCAAGGGGCGCAAGAGCGGCAAACCGCAGTCGTCGCCCCTGCTGTACTTCCAGTTCGAAGAGCCGGGCGACCTTATCGTCGTTGCTTCCAACTACGGCCAGGACCATCATCCAGCCTGGTACCTGAACATCGCGGCCTCCCCGACCGTTACTGTCGAAGCCAATGGGGAGCGCTTCCCCGCCGAGGCCCGTATCACCCAGGGCGAGGAACGGGCCGCGTTGTACGACAAAGTTGCTGCGGCCAACCCACGCTTCGCCCGATACCGCGCCGGAACAGATCGTGAGATTCCCGTGATCGCCCTCCGCCGGGCAGGTCCTCAGGATTGAGGACCCTTGGATGCGTTAGCATCCGAATGGCATTGGTGGTCTGCGGCCGAGATAAATGGGAATATCCTGTGACGGAAGTTGCTTCGCCCTTGACTCAGACGCCGTGCGGTGTCTTACTGAGCACTGTCTGCGGACAGTGCCGAGATCTCATGGAGGAATGCGATGGAAAACGGGCAGGGTAATGCGTATCCGGTCCAATACAGCGTGGACTATCCTGAGGGTGCCAGGAACCGGCTGAGCGCCCTCTTCAGGATAATCCTTGTAATCCCTATACTTGTGGTAATTGCCCTTGTGAGCGGCTACGTATCCAGTGGCAACATGGATATCAATGAGACCATCTCCCCCCTGTTTGCTGGTGGTGTTGTGTGGACTGCCACGCTGCTGATGCTCTTGTTCAGGCAGAAGTACCCTCGCTGGTGGTTCGACTGGAATCTGGAGCTCCAGCGATTCAGCGCCCGGGTAGGCGCATTCCTGTTTCTGCTGCGAGATGAGTACCCATCCACCGACGAAGAGCAGTCCGTCCACCTGGACATCCCATACCCCAACGCCCAGGAGGAGCTGAACAGGTTCTTGCCTATAGTGAAGTGGCTGTTGGCTATCCCTCACTACGTGGTGCTGGTCATTCTCGGTGTGCTCGCACTAATAGTCACGGTCCTCGCATGGCTGTCGATACTGGTAACGGGAAGCTACCCCCGGGGATTGTTCGAATTTGTGGTTGGGGTAGGCCGGTGGGGATTTAGGGTTGAGGCTTACGTGGCGCTGCTGGCCACAGACAGGTATCCGCCGTTCCGACTGGGAGCGTAGCAGCATGCCTCTGAGTTCAGGCTTGTGACTAAGGGACACTTAGCTGGGTAGCCGGCGTCCCTTTACAGTTGCAATGCCGCAACCCTGGAGTCAGGATGTATGCTGGGAGGGGTTGAGTCCAACGGACCCTTCTCATGGCGCAATATAAAGGAGGTTCAAGCATGGGCACCATATCCGTGAACCGGCTGGCTGGCCTGTCCCTCATATTCGGCCCGATAATCGCCTTCATATTTTTTCTCATAGAGCCTGGTGGGCTGCTGATAGACAGCGCCGATGTGTCGGACGCTGTTGGCTCCATAACAGCCAAGGGCTCCAACGCCGCCCTGACCAATGTGACCAACATCGCCATAATCCTTGGCTTGGCCCTGATCCTCTCGGGCCTCTATGCGCTGATGCGGAACGTGACCCTGCAGGGCAACGGCAAGGCGTTGGTCCAGATGGGCTTCTTCATGATATTCGTCGGGCTGACCGGGTGGATTCTATCCGGCGGCATGGACTTCATCCTGGCCGATGCCCAGACCAGCGAGCAGATCAGCCGTAGCGTATCCGTGTACCACGCGGGCTTCGCCTTCCTATATGCCGGAGGGATTGCCCTTGGGTTCGGAGGCTTCATCTTCGCGTTGGGCCTCTCTACTAGAGAAGACTTCAACCGGATAATCTCCCTGCTGGCTGCCCTAATCAGCCTGGCCGTAATGGTCTTCTTCGTGATAGCCATACTCTACAACGACGGCCTCGACACCTTTATCACCCTGGCCCGGAGCTTCTACGTGCTGCTGGTTATCTGGTATGGATACCTGGGCGTCGGGCTGATGAACCGCCCCGACCCCGACCTGTGGCAATAGAAAGGGTCTAGGGCCTGGCGGCGGGGCGAAGCTTAGTGATATGACTCCCCTATCGAAGGGGCAGGTTAAGGGCGCGCTCGAGGTTGCCAAGGTACTCGGTGAAGGCTCGGCGTCCCTCGGGCGTCGCCTCAACCCACGTTCGGGGGATTCTCTCCAGGAACTCCTTGGTGGTGCTGAGGTACCCGGCGTCCTCCAGCTTGCGCAGATGGATGGTCAGATTGCCTCCTGTCAGGCCCAGGGTCTGCTGGATAAAGCCATAGGCCACCCTATCCGACTCAGACCGGGAAACCAGAAGTGTCATGATTCGCAGCCGTGTGGACTGGTGGATCGTCTCGTTGAGGATGATCGGCTCATCCCTCATGCCCTGCGAATCCATATCCAGGCGACGGCCACAACGGCAAGCATGAGCGATGCCGACAGCACCGGCCCGGCATCTCCGGCAAAGTGGGTGGGCAGGTAGAAGGAAGCAGCGATTCCAATGCCGACCAGGGCAATGGCCAAGTGGTGCAAGATGCCGAAGAGTACGTACCCCAGCGCAATGATGCCGATGGCGACTCCGGTGATGGCGATGGGGTCAGCCTCGCTGGTCCATAGGCCCGACGCCCCGGGAATGATGAAGGAGGCCGCGACAATGGTCATCCAGAAGCCGAAGACCCGGAGGCCCGCTGCTGTGGCGGAAGGTCCGCTTGCGTTCTGCTTGCTGGCCCGGTGACCAATGAGGGAGCTCCCTATCATGCCTGGAATTCCGAGGCCGAACCACAGGGGTCCGGGATACCATGGATAGTCTTCAGCAAACGCAGGAGCAAGGGTATCGATGGCGTACATGGAGAAGTACCCCGCCGCAACGATGGCGCCCCACAGAAGCATGATGTTGGGCCAACCCGCCACGTACATGGCGGACCGGGACTTGTCCAGGGTCGATTGTATCGATCTCCATCCCTGCTCTGGTGTGATCTCGTGACCTTCTCTGTCCTGGTCCTGCATTTCTGTCCTCCATGAAAGATTACAAACTAGTTTATGTAATAAACCATTAGCTGTCAAGAGGATACACCATAAGTGGGATGCCCAATCGGGAGCCGGGTGCAACATAATTGTCGGGGGAAGAAGCTTAGGGCAGAGGGCCGGCGAAGCCGTTGGAGGCGGTGTACGTTAGTGGGATGCCCTGGCGGACAGGTCGGCAACGATTCCGAAATGGTCTGAAAGCCTTCGGCCATCGTGGAGGTTGCTGATCACATCCAGGGTTTCTACTGCGAAGTCGTCACTCAACACGATGTGGTCGATGCTTCTGCGTCCTTGGAAGGCGAGTTCCGAGGTAACGATTCTCATGCCTGGTGGGAAGGCCTGCTGAAGGGCCAGTTGGAGCTTGGAGGGTGCGCGGCAACCGGGCCCGACGATCTGGTTGAAGTCCCCCATTACCATCAGCCTATTCGGAGCAGCGCCTTTCAGGACCTTGGTCAGGCCTGCCAGGTACTGACCATGGTCCTCCCATCGCATCTTCCGTTCCAGATTGCGCCGGGCCTCGGTCCTCGAACCGAACCAGGGAATACAGACTCCAACAACCCTTACCGCGCCCAGGGATGTCTGTGTGACGCCCGACACGAAGCGTCCCGGGGGCAGTGCGTCCGTTCCCAGGTCATCGACCTGCTCCCAGGGTTCCCTTGACCAGAGCACGATCTTCCGGCGGCCATCCTTGATCGGGTATCCGTAGTCCGGCTGCGAGCAGATGATGTGCCCATCCTGAGGCAGCAGCCTGAGGTGCGTCTCGGTTAAGCAGAGGACTTCGGGAGCATGTTGGCCAATGCGTCTCAGGATTTCAGGAGATCGGCGTGAGCTGGCCGTGGCCCACTCGACATTCCAGTTGACTACTCTCAGTGACATAGCCTGACGCCTTTTTCCTTACACATTTTGTGCCGGTGACCCAATTCCTTGCCGTTAAGCTGCACCGCAACCGGGAGCAGGTTAGCAGACTTGCCGCTGAGGAGGACCAGTACCTAGGCGGCCGGCCGTAGATGGCCCTCGCGGTAGCGAACATCGCGACCAGAGGTTCGCTCCGCTCGTGGATGCCGTCAATCTGGTGGCGCATCATCTTCGCCATGATGCCGCGCAAGCTGTGCTTAGGTTACGCCTCCACGCTGGAGACGCCGACCAAAGTGGCACGGCCGCCTGGCACTGACATCTTGAGCAGGTGCGAATAAGCCCCGCCGACGATTTGCCCGTCCTCAAACACGGCGATTAAGCCCGCCAAATCAGAATGCGTCCGCAGCTCTTACGAGCCATGGTGGAACGGTTCCTATGCGCCCGCGACTTGGTGAGTAACCACTGCTCAAGGTCGTCAGGGGTGATGTTAATCGGTTTCAGCATTCAGGCGGTACTCCCCGGCCAAAGGGGGAGCAGATTAGTCAGAAGATTCGCCATTGAAATCTCCTTGCGGATCGTAATCCCCAATGGAGATTTCATTCTCTTGATATCTTTCGAGTATTCGATTTAGATTTCCCTTGAGGGCGAAAATATTCGTTCGACGATCAATGAAGATTGGTCCCATGCCGGCTAACAGCATACTTTCAAGTTGTGAAAGGGGATCCCGCCTCCGGCGATGAGCAATCCTACTCAATTGATCACCATCGTAGCCTTCTATACAGGCATCGACTTGGTCAATCGTTGTGAACCGCAGTCTACGGACTAATAGAGCCATGCGCTCGTACAAAATATCGTCGGCATACGCATCCGGCCCGATCCTCCTGTCAAGATATGATCGCAATGCGTCAGCGGTTATCTCAACCTGTTTGAATTCCCCTTCTTCGACCAAAGTTCTTGCCTGTTTCTTTATTTGCTCATCTTCATACTGTATTTCTTGGAACTCCCGGTCCGCGATCTCCAACAAACCAGCGAGGGCCATAAACCGCCTCCTGATGGTTTTTGGCGTTGTGTCGGAGGATTTGTACTGGATATCATGCTCGATTTCCGCCCAAGCGTGCTGCAGTATTGTGCGAACCTGAACTTCTGCAATCAGGTCGCGATGTGATTGGTATTCTGGGAGCGTAGTCCTTGTGCTCTTTAGCTTGACTAGATAGTGCTCGCTCTGATAGCCAAATCGTTCTTCTTCAACACGTGCCTGGCTAAGATCTGTATGATCAATGACCTCGAACTCTTCGCGGATGCAGGCACCAACCATCGTTACAGTGCGGGGCAAGAAAGTAATGATCCGCACCCCAGCTAGGTCTGTGATGTCTTCCAATGGCTTAGGGTATTTGGGAGTTCCCGGAACATCTTCGGATGGAGTCGACGCCTTTGTGCCGAAACTTTCAGGGTCTTTCGCGCGAGGTTCCACTGAGTTTACGGCGATATCACTTGTCCTTAATGCCTGCACCAGGATTTCTTTCACGTCGGACACGGCGGTATTCCTCAACCGCAATGTTCCGGTGCTCTTCAAAGTTGAACGGCTCTTCTTGTTCGCCCTCGTGATCCACTGCGTCAACCTGTTTGTCCAGAAAACTCTCGTCATTACTCATTTCATCTCACCTTGTTCCAACAAGCGGCAGCGCGGTCTCGATGGTAAGCGCATTTCTTGTACGCGATTGGCTTGCCGTTCGAAATCATGTCTTGCATTAGGCACTCAGCGCAGTATCATTATGCGCTCATGGATTGAACCATCTTGGGGGTTCAAACTACAAATCATGGTGGGCCCGCCAGGAATCGAACCTGGGACCCGCCGGTTATGAGCCGGCTGCTCTGCCGCTGAGCTACGGGCCCGTGATGAGGAATGGCCTTGAAGTGGGGGGAGGGGGCAGGCTCAGGTTACTTCAGGCCCCTATAGCTGTCAAGGAAGGGGAAACGCCTGGGGCATCTGCTGCAAAGTCCTCAGCCTAGGGTCTGGAGAAGGCTTTGCAACACACCCGGTAAGGTGCCAGGGCGCAACGTAATTTATGGCTTGGCGGAGCTGAGTCAGGGTGTTCCTGGATTGCGGCCTACGCCGCAATGACGACCTTACTGGTAGGACTTCGGAGAGGGGAATTAAAGTCCTGCAAGGGTCTGCCTTACTGGTAGGACTTCGGAGAAGGAAATTGAGGTCCTGCAACGGCCTGCTTAAGGGGGAGGGGGTTGTAAGGAGGATCCGGTGGGACGGCCCGGCGGGGGTCAGGGGATGCCGAGCTTGGCTTTGTAGTCGTCGTCCCGGCCCACCAGGCGCCCCAGCTTTATCTGCTCCTCGAAGGACCCCGGCAGGTTGGGCTCTCCCCGCGTTGGCGCGGAGGCGACTGTGCCCTCCTCCACCAGGAACTCGTACTCCTGGGGCGGCGCTCCCAGGAGCTGGGTGATGATGTCCTGGTTGTCCTGACCAAAGGCAGGGGCCGGCCCCTGGATTCCGACATCGCTCCCGGAGAAACGGTAGGGGCGCCCTATGAAGGGCCGGGTGCCGATGCCCCGCTCCTCGGGGAAGTCCACCATCTCCAGGAAACCCCGGGCCTTGAGGTGGGGGTCCAGATGGGTGTCCCGGTTGATGAACACCGGGCTTGCCGCTATGCCCGCACCTTGGAGCATCTCCATCAGTGCGTACCTGTCGTGGCCGCTGGTCCACTGGGTGATTATCCCGTCCAGCTCGTCGTGGTGGGCTTGGCGTCCTGAAAGCCCGGCGAAGCGCTCGTCGGCCAGCAGGTCCGGTCGGTCCATCAGCTTGGCCAGGGCCGCCCACTGACCGTCGGAACCCACCGACAGCACGACCCACTGGTCCTGGCCGCGGGCGGGGTAGCAGCCCTGGGGGGCGCGATGGGGATGGCGGTTGCCGATGCGCTCCCCCACCCTGCCGTTCACCATGTAGTCCATGATGTACTCGGAGATGAACATGGCCCCCGACTGGTACATAGCCAGGTCGATCCACTGGCCCTTGCCTGTGCGGTTGCGGTACCGGAGGGCCGCCGACACGGCGAAGACGGCGGACCAGGTGGACAGGAAGTCCACGTAGGACGCCCCGACCTTGGACGGCGGGCCGCCCACGTACCCGGACACCCAGCAGTGCCCGTGGGTGCCCTCCTGGGTGGTCGCCTGGGCCGGGTATTCGGAGTAGGGGCCTTCTCCGTGGCCGTACCCTGTGTTGGAGACCATGACCAGGTCGGGCTTGATGTTACGAAGGCTGGCGTAGTCCAGCCCCCAATTCTTCATGACCCTGGGGGTGTAGTTCTCCATCACCACGTCGGAGATGGCGACCAGCTCCTGGAATATCTTCCTGGCCTCGGGCTTGGTCAGGTCCAAGGTCAGGGATCGCTTTCCCCGGTGCAGCAGGTTGTAGGTGGAAGCCCGGTTCCACCAGTCCCCGCCCGGATCGCCGTCGGGGAAGCAGCCGGCAAAGCCCCCGGTGCGGGAGACATCGGGGCGGCCCGGTCCCTCAACCTTGATCACGTCCGCCCCCAGGTCGGCCAGCAGACCGCCGGCGTAGGGGAGGGCGAAAACGTAGGTAGAGTCCAGCACCCTTATGCCTTCCAGGGGCTTGGATCTGCGAATGTCTTGTTTTGAAGCCAACGTAACTTTCTTGAGATGGCCTAGATGGTGCCCGCCTCACGCCACCGGGCCAGCTCCTCCTGGGATGTCCCCATCTCGGTGCAGTACACATCGGTGTTGTGCTGTCCCAGGGTGGGGGCGCAGTGGCGCAGGCTGTAGGGCGTAAGGCTGAGGTTGAAGAGCACCGCGGGGACCTTCAGGGGGCCCATGACAGGGTGCTCGATGTCCCTGTAGAAGTTCCTGGATTCCAGCTGGGGGCAGCGGGCCAGCTCCTCGGGGGTCTGCACCAGGCCGAAGAGCATGCGCATCCTGGACGCCTTGGCGAACAGGTCCCACTTGCCCTTGTCCTTGATGGCATCCACCAGCAGGGTGTCCAGCTCCTCCCCGTTCTCGTTTCGCAAGGTCTGGTTGCTGAACCGGTGCTCCTTGAGCACTGGCTGTTCGTAGAAGTCGGCGATGTCGTCCCAGGTCGCGCCTCCGCCGGCTTGGTTGAGCACCCAGCCGTCGGCGCAGGGCATGGGCTGGCCGAACTGGGTTCCCAGGGGCTTGCGTCGGGGCTGGATGCCCCCTGTAAAGCTGTACATGGACTGGTTGCCGATCATGGTGGAGCTGACGCACTCGACGGTGGACACATCCACGTGCTGACCGACGCCCAGGTTGGTCTGCACCAGCAGGGCGACGGCGGTAGCTCCGGCGGCGTTGAGGCCTGCCTCGTACTGGGCCTGGAACCCACCGTGCTTCAGGGGCTCCCGGTCGGAGGTGCCGCTGATGCTCATGATGGCCCCCATGGCGTAGTCCACGATCTCCTCGCCCTCGTACTGGCTGTAGGGGCCGTACTGCCCGAAGTGGGTGATGGAGGTCATGACAAGGCCAGGGTTGATGGACTCCAGGTCTTCGTACCCAAGGCCGAGACTGGACAGGTAGCCGGGCTTGTAGCTCTCGACGACCACGTCGGC
>JAGWBF010000079.1 GCA_021296025.1 Dehalococcoidia bacterium
GCTATACGGAACCTGAGGGCGGCGGCTGAGGGGGCTGGGCTAAGCTAGACGGTTTGGGCAGTCCTGCCGCGGACGCGGGGAGGCTTGTGGCGGGTTCTGAGGCAGCGGGTGCAAATCTTCGTCTTCGTGCGGCTATCCCCGTCTTTCATTGTGACTTTGTGCACGTTGGGAGCAAACCAGGTCTTCGTCCGCCTCTTGGAGTGGCTGACGTTGTTCCCCGACATGCCGATCTTTCCACATACTTCACATTTCATAAATTGACCCGTTTGGATGCTTTCTGTAGAATCGTCCGAGCTAGAATAGCACAGCGACGCCTCGCAAACAAGGATGGAGACCGCCATTGCAGAGCAGTCAAGGCGTCAGTCCAGAAAGTTCAATTCCCCATCAAAAGGATAACCTAAACGGCGACGACCTGCGCCACGCTTTCCTGACGGCAGCCCAGTGTCTTGAGACATTTAGAGATGCCGTAAACGCCCTAAACGTGTTTCCGGTACCCGATGGCGACACGGGCACCAACATGCTCCTGACGATGCGCGCCGTAAACCAGGCAGCTGAGGAGGTCCCCGGGGACTCGGCTGGCGATGTGGCGGCTGCCATGGCCAAAGGAGCTCTCATGAACTCCCGGGGCAATAGCGGGGTCATATTGTCCCAGTTCTTCCACGGCTTGGCCCAGGGGCTCCGCTCCAAGGACTCCTTTGGAAGCAAGGACGTTGCCCAGGCCTTCTCCTCAGCTTCCCAGGCGGCTAACACCGCAGTGAGCAAGCCGGTCCCGGGAACCATGCTCACCGTTATCAGCGAGGCTGCCAGGGCTGTCGCGCAGCACACCGAGGGTGGGGAGATGTCCGGGGATGTGCTGGGCGCATGGAAGGCCGCTCTGGGCGCCGCCAAGGACGCACTCTCACTGACGCCCCTCCAGCTGGCCGTCCTCCGGGAGGCCGGCGTGGTGGATGCGGGAGGCCAGGGTTTTGTCATCCTCCTGGAGGGAGCGTGCCGCCATCTTTGCAACGAGCCCATAGACTATTCTGAGTCCTGGTTATCCGTACCTATTCTAGATGGCGATGGACGTGCATTCGATGAAGGAGGCTTCTCCTCGGTCACATCGGTCAGCCAAGTGTACCTGCAGGCCACCCAGGATGAGCTTTACGGGTACTGCACCCAGTTCCTTCTCAGCGGCCAGGAGATCGATGTGGACCAGCTTCGAGACCAGCTTGCCTCCATGGCCGATTCGACAGTTGTGGTTGGGAACGAGTCCGTGGCGAAGGTCCATCTCCACACCCACGACCCAGGCCCCATCATCAGCCTGGCTGTAACCCTGGGGACCATAAGCCAGATCAGCATGGAGAACATCGACCAGCAGCACCATGAATTCGTTGCCCTGCACTCCGAAATGGCAGGGGCTAATGGGCCCGGCGACTTGCAGCCCACCTCCGACACCCTGGCGGTCGTTGCTGTAGCATCTGGGGAAGGGTTTGCCCGCCTGTTCAAGGAGCTGGGGTGCGCCGATGTGGTCCCCGGCGGCCAGACCATGAATCCCAGCACAGGGGACCTCCTCGAGGCGGCCCGGAACACGGGGTCCGGCCACGTGGTCATCCTACCCAACAACTCCAATATCGTGCCGGCTGCTAAGCAGGCGGCTGGCCTGGCTGAGGGCAGCCCTGTCATTACCGTCCTGCCGTCTCGCACCCTGCCTCAGGGAGTGGCTGCGCTGCTGTCATTCAACCCGGAGGGCGAAAGGGACTCGAACCTTGAAGCGATGGAAGAAGCCCTGGGCGAAGTGCAGACCCTGGAGGTAACCCAGGCTGTCCGCGATGCTACGGTGAAAGGCACCGCGATTTCCATGGGAGAGTACATCGGGCTGCACGACGGAGAAGTGGCAGCGACGGGGGGTTCGGCTATTCAGGCCCTTGCAAGCGCCCTTTCAGCTATGCTTGAAGAGCAAGATAATGGATCCTTCGAACTGGTCACCCTGTACTGGGGTGAAGATGTGTCTGAAGGGGAAGCGACCGAGGCTGCGGCGGTGATTCAGCAATCGAATCCAGATATCCAGGTGCAGGTTGTGCACGGCGGGCAACCCCACTATCACTACGTCGCTTCCCTGGAGTGAGAAAGGGCGGTACCTGTGTCCATTAAAGTTGTAACCGACAGTACCAGCGACATTCCGAAAAGCCTGGCCGACGCCCTCGGCATCACCGTCGTTCCTCTGAATGTCCACTTTGGGGACGATACGTACAAGGACGGCATCGACATCACCTCGGAAGAGTTCTATAGGCGACTGAAGGGGGAAACCCAGCTTCCCAAGACCTCCCAGCCTTCGGTGAACGATTTCGTCCAAGCCTATGAATCCCTGACCTCCCAGGGGAACGACGTTATCTCCATTCACATTTCGGAGAAGTTGAGCGGAACACTGAATTCGGCGTGGCAGGCCCGCAACACCTGGGAAGAGTCTGCGGGTAACCGGCAGGGCCAGGAGTGGGTTGATATAGTCGATTCCGGCCTGGCTTCCATGGGCTTGGGCTTGGTGGTCTTGGAGGTTGCCCGCCTAGTAAACGATGGTGCCACCAGGGAGGACGTGCAAAGGGCCCTTGGAACCATGATCGCCAAGACCAGGTGTTTTGTGCTCCTGGATACCCTGGAATACCTGGTCAAAGGGGGCAGAATCGGCAAGGCCAGCGCCTTTGTGGGGACTCTACTCAGCATAAAACCCATCCTGACGGTCACCGACGGCGAAGTTCATCCCCTGGAGCGGGTGCGGACACGGGAGAAGGGAATTGCCAAGCTGATGGAGCTTGCCCAGGGCGTGGCACCGATACGATATGCGTCCATATCTCACAGCTCCACTCCCGAAGAGGTCCAGCGAGTCAAGGATGGGCTATCCTCGCTGGTATCCCCGGAAGACATCATCGTTGCCGACTTTGGACCGGTGGTAGGCACCTATGCCGGTCCCTGGGGCCTCGGCCTTTGCATCATGTCCGACTACTAGGCTCGTAGTCCCCTCTGACAACGCGATGCCCGTAAAGGGGGGTCAGCTATGATAGACTGTTTGTATTATGGCTGTCCGGAACCCTGCATCGACATCCTGCCTGGATGCTCTGCGGAAGATCCTTGTGCTGGAAGCCAAGGGTGGCTATTCCGACGATTCGGTCCTGGGTGGAGGATTGGATAGCTTCGTCCGACGAAACCGCCCCGAGCTGGAGGCAGCCGCCAAGAATAAGCCAGGCCTACTGAAGGTCTCCTACCGTGGGCTGAACGGCGCGGCAAGAAAAAGGTGGGTGGAAGCTTGGCAGGGGCTGCTGGCCGAGGGTGACCACGGCGATGCTCATGCTCCGGAAAGCTCGGAGGAGGCGCCTCCCCCGCCGGCATCAGTTCCAGCCGACCAGGGTGACAAGCATCGCAAGCCGGCTAAATCCAAGCCGGCGCCCCTCGCCGGCTCCTTCGACTCCCCGGTCGTCCGCCTTCCCGGGGTTAACGACAAGACAGCCGCCAAGCTGAAGCGCCTGGGAATTTCCACCATCAACGACCTGCTGTATTTCCTGCCGAGGAAGCATAACGACTACTCCGCCGTCACCCCCATAGCTGACCTTGTTCCAGGGGAGCACCACACCATAGTGGGCACTGTTTGGGAATCCCGGCAGATGGGAATGCGAGACCGCAGGCGCAAGGCTGTGGAAGCTGTGGTGGGCGATGAGTCCGGCAACCTGCGCATCGTATGGTTCGGGAACACCTACATAGAGAGGCAGCTTAAACCCAACACCCAGGTCGTGATCAGCGGTAAGGTCGAGGTGTTCAGGGGCCAAGTGCAGTTCGAAAACCCGGACATGGAAGTGCTGGACGGACGGGACACACTGGTCCACACAGCGCGTTTGGTGCCCGTCTATCGCCTCACTGAAGGAATCGTGGCCCGGCGCATGAGAAACATCGTCTGGCAGGCGCTGAAGGGATGGGGCCCCCATATCAAGGACCACCTGCCAGGACCCTTGCTGGAAAAACTGGGTATGCCGTCGCTGCCGGAGGCTATATCCCAGGCCCACTATCCCGACGACCTCGCCAAGCTGACCGCCGCACGAAAGCGCTTGGCTTTCGATGAGCTCTTCTTGCTTCAGCTCGTCGTGCTTCAAAAGAGAAACACCTGGGAGAGCATCGCCGACGGGGTGCCCATAAGGACCAACCCGGCGGTGCTGCGAGCTTTCCTTGCGGGGCTCCCCTTCGAGATCACCGGTTCCCAGAAGCGGTGCATCGCCGAGGTACTCCAGGACATGTCCCGGGAGAGTGCCCCCATGAACAGGCTCCTCCAGGGCGAGGTTGGGAGCGGCAAGACCGTGGTTGCAGTTGCCGCCCTCCTGGAGGCCGTGGTGTCGGGGCACCAGGGGTCCATCATGGTGCCCACCGAGGTGCTGGCTGAACAGCATTTTGCAACCCTGGCCAACCTGGTCCAGGGACTCGCCGCCCCTGTGCGCGAAGAGAACACCATCACCTTCTACCTGGAAAACCACCCCCAGCCCATATCGGCGGGCCTGCTGACGGGAAGCACTAAGACCAAGATAAAGCGGGAGCTCACGGAGAGGGCCGCAGATGGCAGCCTGGACATCCTTATCGGCACCCATGCCCTGATCCAGGAGACGGTCTCCATGCCGAGGCTAGCCCTGGCTGTGGTGGATGAGCAGCACCGCTTCGGCGTCGGCCAAAGAGCGGCCCTGCGCCAGATGGGCGAGGCTACACCCCATGTGCTGGTCATGTCCGCGACTCCTATTCCCAGGACCCTGACCCTGACCCTGTACGGCGACCTGGATGTGTCCATCATTGACGAGCTGCCCCCGGGGAGGCAGCAGGTTAGGACCCATGTGGTCCCGCCTGAACGCAGGGATGACGCCTATCGCTTCGTGCGCACGGAGGTGCTGAAGGGCCGGCAGGCTTTCATCATCTGCCCCCTGATCGATGAGTCTGAAGCTATAGAGGCGCGGGCGGCTACCGAGGAGTTCGAACGATTGTCCACCCATGTCTTCCCCGACCTGAAAGTCGAGCTGCTCCACGGGCGCATGGGCGCCCGCCAGAAGGAAGCTGCCATGCGAAGGTTCAAGGAGGGCAGCACCGATATTCTTGTGTCAACGGCTGTGGTGGAAGTGGGCGTGGATGTCCCCAACGCCACGGTCATGGTCGTAGAGGCCGCCCATCGCTTTGGCCTGGCCCAGCTGCACCAGTTCCGAGGCCGGGTGGGAAGGGGCCATGAGCAGAGCTACTGCTTCATGTTGTCCGAGTTCTCCACGCCGGAAGCGAGGGAGAGGCTCAACGCCATGGAGCGAATACACGATGGGTTTGAGCTGGCGGAGGTAGATCTCAGTCTGAGGGGACCCGGGGATTTCTTTGGCACCCGCCAGAGCGGCCTTCCTAATCTGCGGGTTGCCGGCTATTCCCACCAGGATATCCTTCTCCTTGCTAGGGAGGAAGCAACCCTGCTGCTGGAGGAAGACCCCAAGCTGGAACACCTGGAGCACCAGGACATCGCTCAATTGGTAAAGGAGTTCCTGGGGAGGGTATTGGACGAGGTAACCTGATGGCGGCGAGTGCCCAATGCCCGCCGTTCAGCGATGAGCTATGTTGTGGTAGCATGTTTGAATATAGGGGCGCCCTTTACTGCTGTGTTAATTGCGGGCGGGCCCCAGGGACCGTAGCTTATTGGAGCCTAAGAGGGATTCTGAATTGACCAGCCAGATAATCCGGGAACTGATAGTTGGAAAGGTGGGGCAAGCCCTTGAGCTTGCCCGCAGGGAGGGAGCGCTTAACCTGGATACCCTTCCACCGGTGGCGGTGGAGCGTCCCGCCAACGAGGAGCACGGCGATTTTGCCACCAGCCTGCCCCTGCGCCTCGCCCGAGCTTGCCGTATAGACCCCATGAAGATCGCCGAAGATATGGCGGGCTTCATCTCCCCTGGTGAAGAGATCGAAAGGGTATGGGCTACCGCGCCGGGATTTGTCAATTTCAGGCTTCGGAACTCATGGCTCCTGGAGCAGGTGGAGCACATCCGGAGGGAAGGGCAAAGCTACGGCCAGCTGCGTTCTCCGAGCCCCAAGAAGACAATCGTGGAGTTCGTGAGCGTCAACCCAACGGGACCTGTGCACGTAGGCCACACCAGGGGAGCGGTGTTGGGAAGCACTCTGGCCAGGGTGCTGCAGGCTGCGGGGCATGATGTAACCACCGAATACTACATCAACGACTCGGGCAGCCAGATGGAAGCTTTCTACGCATCGGTGCACGCCCGATACAAGCAGACCCTTGGCCAGGAGGCTGCGCTTCCTGCCAATGGATACGCAGGGGAATACATCACCGACCTGGCCCAAGAGATCCTTGCCGAGGAGGGCGACCGATTCCTATTCATGGAGGAAGAGCAGGCGGTGAAGGAGCTGGGCAGCATTGGCCTTCGCAAGATGGTCGAGCTGATCAAGGACGACCTGCTCCAGATCAGGGTCGAATTCGACAACTGGTTTTCCGAGGGAACCCTGTACGAGACCGGGGTATACGACGAAACGATGGCTATCCTGGAGGGGGGGAATCACATCGTGGAACGGGAAGGGGCCCGATGGTTCAACTCCACAGCCCTTGCGGAAGATAAGGACAATGTGCTGGTCAGGTCCTCGGGATCGCCAACTTACTTCGCCTCGGACGTTGCGTACCACCACAACAAGTTCCTCCGCCGGCAGTACGATACGGCGATCAACATCTGGGGTGCGGACCACCAGGGGCATGTTCCCCGCATGAAGGCGGCCGCTGCTGCCTTAGGGGTGGACCCGGCCCAGCTGAACATCACCATTGCCCAGATGGTTACCCTAAAGCGCGGAAAGGAGCTGGTGAAAGCTTCCAAGAGGGCTGGCGAGTTCGTCACCCTGCGGGAGCTGGCCGATGAAGTCGGGGCCGATGCCTGCCGGTACTTCTTCCTTGCGCGTACTCCATCCACCCACATGGAATTCGACCTGGAGCTGGCCAAGAAGGAGTCCTCGGAGAACCCCGTCTATTACATCCAGTACGGCCACGCTCGCATCGCTGGAATCCTGTTCAACGCCCGGCAGCAGGGCATCGACT
>JAGWBF010000080.1 GCA_021296025.1 Dehalococcoidia bacterium
TTTCAGCCATTTGCCGATGGTGCCTTCCACCACCGATTCCCCAACCTGGGGTAGCTCAATAGGTATCGCCATATCGCCGTCCTTATGATTTCAGGACCTTCGTCGCCCTTGATAGAAAAGGGGCGCTACGATCGTCCCTTCACGGAAGAGCCTGGCCCTCTAGTAGGCCGCCAGGTTCCTCAATTCACTGGCTATCGACTCGGTGCTGGGCATGTACGCCTCCTCGAGGGAGGAAGCGAAGGGCATGGTGGGAACGTCGGGCCCGCACAACCGCCCGATGGGGGCATCCAGGTAGTCGAAGGCTCCGCTTGCGATGCGCGCAGCAACCTCCGCCCCTACACCGCCGGTGATGTTGTCTTCGTGAACGATCAACACGCGACCCGTCTTTCGCACCGAATCCAAAATGGTGTCCACATCCAAGGGTTTCAAGGTGCGCAGGTCAACCACTTCGACGTCCACACCCTCTCCGGAGAGGGCTTCAGCAGCTTCCAGACAGTAGTGCACCATCAGCCCGTAGGATACGACGGTTACGCCACTACCAGCCCGCTTCACGTCGGCGACACCCAGGGGCAAGACGTAATCGTCATCGGGAACTTCCCCTCGCACCATCCGGTAGGTCTTTTTGTGCTCGACAAACACCACCGGGTTGTTGTCTCGGATCGCCGACTTGAGCAGCCCTTTGGCATCGAAGGGCGTTGAGGGAGCTACAACCTTGAGGCCGGGGGTGTGGAAGAAGTAGCTCTCCACGTTCTGAGAATGAAACAGGCCTCCCCTTATCCCGCCTCCATAGGGCACCCGCACAACCAGGGGAACGCTGAGGTTGCCGTTGGTCCCGTAGCACACGCGTCCCGCTTCGCCGATGAGCTGGTTGGCAGCGGGCCAGATGAAGTCGGAGAATTGTATCTCCGCGATGGGACGCATCCCCTTGTATGCAGCCCCAAGGGCGATGCCCACGATGCTTGCCTCTGCAAGAGGAGTGTCGATGATCCTGTCCCGCCCGAACTCTTCGTAGAACCCCTGGCTGGCCAGGAACACACCTCCCCTGGGCCCGACATCTTCCCCCAAGAGGAAAACGTCGGGGTCGCGGCACATCTCCTCGAACATCCCTTCTCTAACAGCTTCGATTACCGACTTAACGGCCAAGTTGTACTCCTGTGGCAGTCCTAGCTTGCAAACAGATGATCATGAATTGTGGAAGCATCGGGGGGCGGGGCGGCTTCGGCTGAGTCCGTCGCTTCATCGACCTTCTCCTGGGCTTCGTTTCGCATGCTGTCCAGTTGTTCATCGGTGAGGATTCCATGGACCTTCAGGTAGTCCGCAATGGTTAACACGGGGTCCTGCTGCCGGGCTGTCTCCACCTCGTTCGAGGGCCTGTAGCGCCTGTCGTCGTCATCGGTGGTATGGGGCATAAACCGCTCCACCTTCATCTCCAGCAGGATGGGTCCCTGGCTACGAGCATGGAGTATTGCGTCGGAGGTAGCCTGAAGGGACGCAAAGAAGTCCATGCCATCGACGACCACTCCCCGAAAGCCGTAGCTTTCGGCCCTGTCGGCCACGTTTCCGACGGCCATCTGCCTGTTCTGGGGAACAGAGATGGCATAACGGTTGTTCTCGCAGATATAGACTATGGGAAGGTTATGGACACCGGCGAAGTTCATCGCTTCGTGCACCTCGCCCTGGCTGGAGCCCCCTTCGCCAAAGTAACACAGCACTACGGTCTCTTCGTGCTTCAACTTGCCAGCAAGGGCGTAGCCGGTGGCCTGGGTCACGCCCGCTGAGACTACGTTGGATATTTGTATGATTTTGTGGGGCAGGTCTGCGCCCTGGAAGGGGAACTGCCTTCCCCCACTGTAGGGGTCGCCCACCTTGCCCATAAAGGAGCGCATCACCTGCTCCGGCTCCAGCCCGACCGCTATCTTCAAGGCCACATCCCTGTAATACGGGAACAGGAAGCAGCTTCCGTCTTTCTGCGCTGCGGTCAAGCTCCCCAGCTGGGCAGCCTCATGTCCCTGGCTGGAAGCCGCGATCGGCACCTTGCCCTGTCTGTTCAGAGCCCAGATGCGCTCCTCGATAGCTCGAATGAGGACCAGCTTATTGTATATTCCCAATATCTCGTCATCGGACAGGCCCAACTGTTTGTGTTTAGTGGGCAGGGCCGTCTCGGTGGAAGGTGCTCTACTTACCCTCGCCATTCATCTTCTCCTCAGACTGTCGCAACGCTCCAGGCTTCTCTTCCCGGTTGGCGGACAAAGCAGGCCCTTGGTCTTAAGGCACCATTATAAAGGTGCAGTTTGATTTGGTAAATGATGGCGGGTCCGGTCAGGAGGACAGGGAGCGGGACACATCGCCCACGGTCCGCAGGGTGCGGTCCAGGGAGGCCTCCCTGTCGGGGCCGGCGGCAACCGGGGAAACCAGCAATTCACCAGCCCCCATGTTGAGCAGGTCCATCAGCTTGTCGCCCACCTGGGTCTCGCTCCCATAGAGGGCCACCCCATCGATCATCCCGTCGCTCCAGGCGCCTTGAACAGCTTCAGGATAGCCCGCCGCGGCGAACATCTGCTGGTAAAAGGGTAGCTGTGGATATCTGCCGAACCCCCTCATAGCCGCCCGTACCTCATCCACATCGTCATGGACACATACGGGTACGTGGGCGATCAGTGGCGGGGCTTCCCTATCCGAAGCGGACGCGCCTCTAGTTATGGCAGGCAGGGCTTCATCCCGGAGGTAAACGCCCGGACACACCCAGCTTATGGCCCCATCGGCGGCTTCTCCACACATCTCGAAGGAAGCAGTCCTCAACGCTGACGCCATCACGGGCACGTCAACCGACCCGGGTATCTCAGCCCGTGCGGTGTAGTAGCGTCCCTGGAAGTCCACCGACCCCGTGTGCAGAAGGGATCTCAGGATATGCACGTACTCCTTCAGGTGTCCCAGGGGGGAGCGAAAGTCGACGCCGAAGGAGCCCACCATGGTGGGGCGATGGCTGGGGCCAACGCCCAGCCTGAAGCGGCCGGGGGCAAGCTGGGCGAAGACCTGCACCTGCTGGACCATGGCGATAGGATGGCGGGGGAACGTAGGTACGATGGAGGTCCCCAGTGTCTGTGCGGCAGCCGCCGCGAATAGGGTAAGCGCATCCATTCCGGCGCCCCCTGTGGTCATCCATGCTGCGGAGATGCCCAGGGCCTCAGCCGCCTTGATCGATTCCAGCACTCTTCTGCTGTCCGGCTCCGCGACGTGGACTCCGATCCTCTTTTCACCCATGATAGCCTCCTCGGATGTATGATCCACCGCCTATGGCCGGCACGAAATGAACCTCGCTGTCATTCTCCAGGGGCTCCAGCAAGCCCAGCTGGGAAACATCCCCATCCACCGCAACGCACATGTTAGGCAGGATGTCCCCATCTTCCAGCAGACCTTCCTGGATGCCGGGGTACAACTCCTCCAGGCGATTCACGAGCTGACGCACGTTCCTGGCCTGAACATCCACCTGCTTTGAGCCTTTGGTGAACCTTTGAAGGAGAGTGGGGATATACACGGTAGCCAAATCGCCGCCTTTTGAGAAAATTACGGGACCGGTCTGATCCCAGGTAATCGCGGGAGGCCGAGTAGACCTGGCGCTAGAGGACCTTTTCGGCGATCTCTTCCAGGCTGGGGAGATTTGGGTTGCCGGGGTAGTCGGCTGCCCGAACTATGGCCCGGTGGGCACCTGCCTCTTCGTACCGGTGGAGCAGGTCGAGGTCAGGTGGCTGGGCGTAGGCAGAGATTTCGATGGACTGGTAGTCCCGGCCCATCTCCTCGCACACTTGCCTCAGCTTATTGCAGCCCTCTTTCATCTGGTCAGGGCTGACACGACCCGTAGGAAGCCAGCCGTCGGCATATGAGGCTACGCGCTTGAAGACGTTGGCTGCGCTCCCGCCCAGATAGATGGGCGGGTTGGGTTTCTGCACCGGCTTGGGGAAGGAGCGAATGGGCGGGAAGTCATAGTAGCGCCCGTGATACTCGGCTTCGTCTTTGGCCCAGATTTCCTTCATTACCTGTATGGACTCGGCTGCCTGGGTCCACCGGTGATCGAAGTCCCCTCCGAGTATCTCCGACTCCTCCCTGAGCCAACCTGTCCCAGCGCCGAGCATGAAGCGTCCACCAGAGAAGTGGTCCAGGGTAGCGATTTCGTTGGCCAGCAACAGAGGGTGCCTCTGGGGAATTAGGCACACTGCCGTACCCAGTCTGATGGTGCTGGTGGCAGCGGCCGCCATAGCCAGGCAAACGAATGGGTCCGCAATGTGGGCCATGGATTCCGGGATGCTGCCGTCGGCCGTACCTGCGTAACGGGAGTCGGTCTTAACAGGGACGAAGGTGTGCTCCGAAATCCAGATGGACTCGAAACCCAAGTCCTCGGCCTGCTTCGCTACGGCAGCGAAATCATCCAGCCAATCCGTTACGCTCAAGTTGACGCCGATTTTCAATGAATCACTCTCCGGGGAGGATGGTTACGCCTTGCCGTCCTCCTGCTGAGACCAGATCGCTTCCAGGATGTTGCCCGGAGACATCGGCAGGCTGGTCATTCGGACACCGATGGCGTTGTGGATGGCGTTGGCGATGGCTGGCATGGGAGGCACGATGGCAACTTCACCGACCCCTTTCATTCCGAAGGGATGCCCGGGATTGGGGACCTCGACCATCACCGTGTCGATCATGGGAAGGTCCAGGCTAGTGGGCATCCGGTAGTCCAGGAAGCTGGAGTTGCTCATCTCGCCCCGGTCGTTGTAAACATACTCTTCGTTCAATGCCCAGCCGATGCCCTGGACAGCCCCGCCCTGCATCTGTCCTTCCACGTAGCTTGGATGAATGGCCTTGCCAATGTCCTGCAGGGTGGTGAATCTGAGGATTTCGACCTTGCCCGTGTCCGGGTCCACTTCCACATCGACGATGCACCCGGCGGTAGCCGGCCCCTGTCCCCTGGGGTTGACGTTGCCTCGGCCCGAAATGGGACCTCCAGTAGCGTTCAGGCGGGCCGCCAGCTGCCTGAAGGTCAGCTTCAGTTCCGGGTCCGAGTTGTGGGTCAGCACACCGTCGGTGTAGCTCACATCCTCGGGAGACGCCTCCCAGATCTTGGCCGCCCTCTCGATCATCTGTCGCTTAATATCGTGGGCCGCTTCATAACAGGCCCATCCACTCTTGAAAGTGGCGCCGCTTCCGCCGGTGTTGGAGGTGAATCCCACCGAATCCGTGTCGCCGATTGCAGGCTTTACATCCTCGGCAGCGATGCCCAGCACCTCGGCAACCTGCATGGCCAGCGCCACTCTGTTTCCGCCAATGTCGGGGGAGCCTTCAACGAGGCTGACGGAGCCGTCTGAGTTAACGCTGGCCACAGCGCTGGCTGGGCCGGTGCCATTGCCCCAGAACCCTGTGGCGAAGCCCCGTCCCCGGTTCGGCCCCTCCAAGGGGGCCGAGTAGTGGGGATGGTCTTTGGCTGCCTGGAGGAGCTCCATGTACCCGATACGTGGGAGGCGGACGCCGTTGATTCTGCGCGTGCCTTCTCTAGCCCCGTTCAACATGCGGAAATCCACTGGGTCAAAGCCCAGCTTACCCGCCACCTCGTCGATCACCGACTCGGCCGCGAAAGCCGAAGCAGGAGAGCCTGGGGCGCGATAGGCTGCGGCCTTGGGCTTGTTGACCACCACATCGTAGCCCTCCACACGGGCGTTCTCCACTTCGTAGGCCGAGAGCATGCACAGGCTGCCTGGTATGGCAGGCGAGCCGGGGAAAGCGCCGGACTCGTATGCCAGGGTGGCATCTACGGCCGTTATCTTCCCCTCCTTGTTGGCTCCCATCTTTACCCGGATGTGAGTGCCGGAGGTGGGGCCTGTGCCCTGGAAAACATCCGTCCGGCTCATTGTTACCTTGACGGGCTGACCGGACTTCTTGGCTAGGGCGGCCGCCACAGGCTCCAGGTAAACGATGGTCTTGCCTCCGAAACCGCCGCCGATCTCCATGGGAATGACCTTTATCTTGGAGACGGGCACCCCTACAAGCCGGGCAGTCTGGTCTCGCATGGCGAACTGGCCCTGGCTGCTGCACCAGATGGTGATGTTCCCATCGGCATTCCACACCGCGGTGGCAGCATGGGGTTCTATGTATCCCTGGTGAACGGAAGCTGTATCGAACTCTCGCTCCACCACTACATCAGCTTCCTTGAATCCCTGCTCTATATCCCCGGACTCGAAGACAAAGTGGTTGGCGATGTTCGTCGCCTCTCCGGTGTCATCATCATCCTTCAGTCCGCCTGGGCGGAGGCCGGGGTTCGCCAGGGATGCCAGGCGCTCGTGAAGCACGGGAGCATCATCCTTCATAGCAACATCCAGGGTCAGGACGGGCGGGAGCACCTCGTACTGGATGTCGATCAGCCCCAGTGCTTCCTCGGCGATGTGGGGGCTGGTGGCTGCAACGGCGGCGACCGCGTGGCCCTTGTATAGGGCCTTCTCTCCCGCCATCACGTTGTTGGCCATGAAACCCATGTTATGAATGGCGCCCTCAGTCAGGTCCGAGACCCTGCCCGATGGCTTGGCGAAATCGGCAGAGGTCACCACAGCCTTCACACCGGGCAGATCCAGGGCCTTGGAAGTATCTATGGACAAGATACGGGCATGGGCATGGGGGCTCCTGAGCACCCTGCCGTGAAGCAGCCCGGGAAGCTGGATGTCGGCGCTGTAGCGCGCGCGTCCAGTTACCTTTTCAGTCCCGTCGTGGCGGATGGGACGGGTGCCTACAACATTGAATTCGGTTGAGGAAACTTCGGTTGTAGTTGCCATTATCCCTTCACCTCCAATACATCGGCAGCTTCCAGTACTGCCTTGACGATTTTATCATACCCGGTGCACCGACAGAGGTTCCCGGCCAGCCAGTGGCGCACCCTTTCCTCTCCCGGGTCTGGCTCCATCTCCAGGAGGGCTTTGGACGCCAGGATGAATCCCGGTGTGCAGATGCCACACTGGAGAGCGGCGTTTTGAAGGAAACTCTGCTGCAGGGGATGCAGGCTATCCGGCGTCGCAACCCCTTCGATGGTCTCCAAGTTGGCTCCCTCAGCCTCCGCACCCAGAACGAGGCAGGAGTTCACAATCCTGCCATCCATGACCACCGTGCAGGCGCCGCAGTTGCCGTCGTTGCAGCCTTCCTTGGTGCCGGTCATCTCCAGGACATCCCTCAGCACCTCTAGCAAACTCTGTCGCGGCTCGCAAAGGTACTCAACCTGCTCGCCGTTGATGGTGGTCTCTATGTGTGCTTTCTTAGCCATATCGATTAGTCTCCTGATGCTTTACTGCATTTGAAGCGCGAACGGACGAACCCTCGTCAGTTGGTCGCCCGGGCGATGGCTCCTTCCAAGGTCCGGCGGGTCAACACACCAACCAGGTGGCGCCGCTGCTGAATGGTCCCCCGCATATCGCTGATGGGACGCGCGGCCTCCATAGCGGCCTGGGCCGCATCTTCGATGGCCTCCTTGCTGACTTCCCGGCCGGCCAGCCGCGCCCCCGATTCTTCGACGAACAAAGGGGTCGGTGCAACCGATGCTAGGGCCACTCGTGCGGATACGATGGACCGATTGTCGGGTGACAACTGGACCCAGGACCCCACTCCGGCCACGGCGATGTCCATTTCGTTGCGGGGAATGAACCTAAGGTAGCGACCTCCCGAGCCACTTTTCGGAGCTGGAATCCGCATCGACACCAGCAATTCTCCACCTTGGAGCACGTTACGCCCGGGTGCTGTGCAGAACTCCTCGACAGCGATCTCCCTCGTCCCCTGCTGTCCAGCGATTACGCACGTTGCATTATGGACGATCAGAGGAGGAATGGCATCGGCGCTGGGAGCAGCATTGCAAAGGTTGCCTCCCACACTGGCGCGCCCCTGGATCTGGATGCCTCCAATCATGGATGCAGCATCCATAATTCCAGGATATGCCTGCGCGATGTCCTGGTCCTGATACAAGCGATAGCAGGGGACGGCGGCACCCAGAACAAGGCCGGATTCCCGGCTGAAACTCATTTCGTTCAGCTCTGGGACATGCTTTACATCTACAATGCGTTCCACGCTGCGTCGCCCACCTCGGAGTTGCACCAGGATGTCGGTACCTCCTGCCAGCGGACGCGCTGATTCTCCCTTCTCAGACATCAAAGCTACGGCCTCGCTCAAGGTCCGGGGCGCGATATATTCGAAATCCTGCAACGGTGCATTACCTCCCAGAACAAGGTTTCCAGGACAAAGAAAAGTTTGGGTAGGACACTGGGGTACCTGAAAATGATAATTGCGACTGCCCCCTATGTCAATTCAAAAAATACAGGGCAGCCTGACGGCTGCCCTGTATTTTCCTATTCGGATATTTGGCTGCGACTCTACACGTCGTCTAGAGCTTCGGTCACCATTTCTGCGATATCGGCAGGTACCCACTGGGACCATTCAGCTTCGTTGTTCTTCAGGTACCAGATGGCCGCATCCTGTATTTCTATGTCATCGCCCGAAGCCAGGTACTTCGCCACAGGCCTGTAAACCTCGATGTTGAAGCCCCAATTCCTCAGGAACTCCACCACGTCTGGAGCATCGGTCGTCAGGCTCGGGTGCACAGCTATGAGGATGGTGGCATCTTGGTAGCCGCAGGCCTTGGTGGTCAACCAGCACTCATCGGAGTATGGGGGCTCTTCCAAGCGCACTAGGTCAAGGGTAAGACCGGGGTTGGCGGTGCCCCACATGTACCCCAGCCAGGGGTCTTGCCGGTCATAGTTTCCTTGCAGGTCCTCGAATATGGCAGAACCTGAACCCGGGTTTACGACCGAGACATAATCGGTCAGACCGTAGGCTTCAATCTGAGCAGCATTGACTGCTTCGCAGGCCCAGCCTGTTACACAAGAAACCAAGCGAGCTTTGCCTCTGCTATCAGGGGTAACGAACAGCTCATTGAACTCGGGTTTCTTCAGGTCTTCGACCGTCTTCAGATCAGGGTACTCGTCTGCCAGGTACTGAGGGATAACAAAGGCGCTCTGCCAATCTTGGCCCAAGCTCTCCCCTACGGGAACTACCTGGCCCGCGGCTATAGCCTCATCCCAAGCAGCCTGCTGGTTAGGAAGCCATACTTCCATGTCAACATGGATGTCTCCCTTGAGAAGACCCTCAAAGTTCGGAACCGTATCACCTGCTATTACATCAGTCTCATATCCGTATCCGTTTTCGACGATGAACTGAGCAATGCGGTTCTGGACCTGCGCGCTGTCCCAGCTCAGGTCGGAGAAGACGATGGTGGGCTTATCCCCATTTGAATCATCGCCACCACATGCCGCAGCCACTAGGGACACGACTGCAAGCAGGGCTATCAAAGCAAGTACGCCTTTCAGCGCAAACCAACGGGTCATCGGTTACCTCCTTAAGTTTTCCAACCGAGAATTCAAGGCTTCTTCTATCTGTTTTTTCCTGGTTTGTCAAGTTTCCAGCTTCAATGCTGGTCTCCCAACAGCATCCGACTTCGCCATCGATTACTGCGGCCCGCCGGTGAGAGCTTGCTCCCGAGACCTTGTCAAAGCCTGGGTGATCCGGTCGATGATGATGGCCACTATGATGATCGCAACCCCTCCTATTAATGCGTTGCCCGGCTGACGTCCACCCAAGGCGCGATTGACCACCTCTCCCAAACCTCCAGCTCCCACCAGCGAAGCGATCACGACCATGGAAAGGGCCAGCATTGTGGTCTGGTTAACGCCCGCCATGATTGTCGGTATAGCCATCGGTATCTGCACCTTGAAAAGCAGCTGCATTGGCGTAGCACCAAATGAGCGGGCAGCCTCTATGGTCTGGGGTGAAACCTGTCTGATTCCCAAGTTGGTCAGACGCACACCCGGAGGCACTGAATAGATTACCGTCGCCATAATAGCCGGCATCGTGCCCAGCCCAAAGAAG
>JAGWBF010000081.1:0-6919 GCA_021296025.1 Dehalococcoidia bacterium
TCCATATCTCAAGCAAGCCGGCCGAGTACTACAAACAGTTTATTTCAGTAAAGGGAGTGACCATAAAAGCGGACGAGACCGTTGACCCTGCCGCAATCGAGGCAGGTGCTGAAATAGTAGACGTCATGTTGTCGGGAAGAGCGGACATAGCCCTGTGCATGGCCCGACGCAGGGGAGACCTTGCCATAGTCCCAAGGAACCAGACGCTGACTTCGTTGCCGGAATACAAACACCTGGAGGGGACCACGGACTTCACAGGCAGGAGGCGCGACAGCTTCGACATCCGGGGAGTAGGTGGAGTTCCCGGGCTGCCCGTCTCCTCGGCAGCCGAAGAGCAGCTCCTGGGAAACCTGGAGCCTCACCACCCCTATTACCCATTTCGCGGTCTGGTGGCGGTGCATGAGTTCGCCCACGGCATTCAGAACCTCTGCTTCACTGAGGCTGACCACGAGCAGTGGAACAAGTTCTACGAAGAAGCAGTGCAGGCGGAGTTGTACCCGGGCAGCCACCTGATGGCTGACGTCAATGAGTACTTTGCGGTGATGACTACTTGGTACTTCGAGGTAACGGGCGAACTGGGTGAGATCAGCGACCGTGATGAACTAGAGGAACGGTTCCCAATGGTGTTCCGGGCCCTCGATGAGATCTACGCAGGAGCTACCGTACCGGAAAAATACCGGACCTGGATGGACCGGCCTCATTAAACCTCTTCCACCACTTCATCAGTCCCCCGGTTCCCACGAGAGTATCCCCTCCCCGTCAGGGGGAGGGTTAGGGTGGGGATGAAAAGGTGATGGTAAGAAGCCGCCAAGAAAGTGAACACAGGTCTTGAGATAGTTTCTTAGCCCTAGCTTGGCATAGCGGTCGGGTCTCCGTCAAGTCAGTTGGCTGGCAGCGAAAGGTCCTTGGGTGGCCGCACCGACAGGGGCTCCACATCTTCCAGACCCGGCACTTCTATCTCATCCAGGGCTTCGAGCAAGGCGTTGAGGCTATAGGAGACCTCGGCCAGGTCCTTATCGGCAATGTCGAGGCCCGCCGCCTTTCCCAGCGTTCGGACCTCTTCTTCTGTTAAATCTGCCATCATTTGCACCTCTGAGCCTGGATCATTTGGGCCAATTCTCAACGGGTAGGGTGTGCCTGTCAACCGCGGGCCGGGATACTCTAGTAAACTCCTTTTGACAGCCAGGAAAGGCCATAGCTATAATCCCACCTACCCCAAAGCTAGGAGAACACTGATGGCTACTGTAAACATTGATGGCTTAGAACTCTACTATGACGTAAAAGGAGAAGGCCCTACGCTGGTCTTTGCCCACGGCATAGGGGGCAATCACTCCAACTGGTACCAGCAGGTCTCCTACTTCTCTCAATGGTACAGGGTTGTCACCTTCGACCACCGGGGCTTCGGAAACTCCAGGGACAGGGAAGACGGGCCGGGGAGAGCCGCCTTTGCCGACGACATGAAATCCCTTGTTGACCACTTGGACGTTGAGCAGGTGGTGCTGGTGGCCCAGTCCATGGGAGGCTCCACCTGCGGGCTGTTTACCCAGCGTAACCCGGAGCGGGTGAGGGCGCTGGTGCTGGGGGATACCTTGGGCGGGATGGCCCTGCCCCCGGAGCTGGAGCAGCGGATGGACGAGGTACGCAAGGACACCAGCAGCCTATCCCAACTGGACCGGGTGCTATCCAACGGATTCAGAGTTCGCGAACCCGCAATGACCGAGCTGTACACCCAGATGAACAGCTTCAACATGGTCAACCGGGGTAACCTGCCCGGCGTTTTCCCCCAGGGCCCCAGCCCTGAAGACATGACAGGCTATGGCATTCCGCTACTGTTCGTCGTTGGGTTGGAAGATGTCCTGTTTCCCCCAGACGTAATCCGAGGCCTGCATAGCAGAATACCGGGATCGACACTGGTGGAGGTCCCTCACTCGGGGCACTCGACCCACTTTGAGCAGCCGGAGATATTCAACCAGGCGGTGCACCAGTTCCTGCTGGCCTACGGGATAGGGACCTCAGCGAAAGAGCGTCTGGAGCCGGCCCTGGCTTCCTGACCCGGCCTTTAGCTGCCCTTCAGGAAGTCCAGCACGACCTTGTCATGCTCCTCGGGATGCTCCCACTGGGGCCAGTGGGCAGCATCCTGCATTACATAACACTGGGCGCCGGGAATCAGGGTTGCCAGGTACCGGCCCACATCCGGCCCTGTGCCGGGGTTCTTCTCAGACCACAACACCATCGTCGGCGCTGTGATTTTGCTCAACTCCTCTTCGGCAAAGCGCCGAGAGGACTTGCCCTGTCCGAATGAGTTGGCAAACACTCGCCCCAAGGACTCCTTGGCTTCGGAGTCCGTGTATATCTTCAGCCGGGTCTCCACCAGCTCGTCGGTAACCCGATCGGGGGATGCCATGAGCCATTCCAGGCGCTGGCGGATGGTCTCCCTCGTGGGGTCTTCGATGGCCGCCATGGACCTGGAAGCCAGCAGGCTGCGTCCTCCGGCCCTGTCTTCCCTGGGAGCGGTCTCCTTGAAAGCTACCCCTATCGTAGTGTTGAGAATGAGCTTGCCAAGCCGGTCCGGGTGATTCATGGCCATGGTCAGCCCCACCCAGCCGCCCAAGGACTCGCCCTCCACGTGGCCCCTATCAGCTCCGATCTGGTCCAGCAGATCCACGACCTGGTCGGAGAACAACTCCATCTGCTGACCGGCGACAAACCCGTCGCGCTGGGAGTAGCCGTGCCACAGCAGGTCGATGGCCAGCACACGATAGTGCTGGGAGAGGCGCATGATGTTTCGGCTGTAAGCTTCGGCATGGCCCCCGACCCCGTGAATCAGCACCAGGGGTTCGCCGCTGCCGGCCTCGATAACCCGGGTCTTGTACCGGCCACGGTAGTAGCGCACCTCGGCCCCCATCAGATCAACCCAGATGCTGGACATAGGAACCTCCCCGGGCACATAGGTTGGGAAAAAGCTGGCTTCTCAAGCTCCGAGTACGGGCGAAGTATATCATGGTATGTGAGGCCGGGGCCCCCCGGCCCTTTGGTTGACACCGCCAAAATCGGGTGAATATACTGGGTCAGCTAGCTAGGGGGATAATCCAATGACCATAACGCAGCTCGGTTACCTGGGACTGGGAGTTGGCGACGTTGCCAAGTGGGAGGAGTTCGCCTCGGACATCCTGGGAGTGGTTATTTCCGAGCGTTCCGATGATGGCAGCTTGTACCTGCGCATGGACGAGTATCATCATAGGTTCATCCTTCATCCTGACGGGGCCGACGACGTAGCCTATGTGGGCTGGCAGACGCCGACAAAGGCAGCCTTTGACGAAGTCCATTTGAACCTGAAGAATGCAGGTGTCACATTCCGGGCTGGTACGAGCGAGGAGCTAGATTCTCGCAAGGTCATGGACATGATCTCCTTCGAAGACCCCGATGGTCTCCAAACCGAGGTCTTTCACGGCGCCCTTGTCCAGCCGGACGCCGCCTTCCAGCCTCGCCGGCCTATTAAGGGATTCGTGACCGGAAACATGGGCCTTGGGCACATCGTCCTAAACGTAAACGACCTAGAAAAGGGCACAGCCTTCTACCGGGATGTTCTGGGACTAAAGATAAGCGACTTCGTGGAGATAAACCGCCCCGACCGCCAGTTGAAGATGTCCTTCTTCCACTGCAACCCCAGGCACCACTCCCTGGCCCTTGCAAGCAGGGCCGCGGGCACCCAGGGGCCACGGATATCCCACTTCATGGTAGAGGTCCAGTCGCTGGACGATGTAGGCGCAACCTACTATCTGTGCCAGGAAAAGAACGTCCCCATAGCCACCAGCTTGGGACGCCACACCAACGACCACATGGTCTCCTTCTACATGCTCTGTCCCTCGGGTTTTCGAGTGGAGTACGGGTGCGAAGGTCGGTTGGTGGATGATGCCACCTGGACCATCCAGCACTACACTACGGGCAGTCTCTGGGGGCACAAACCCGTGCCCGCCTCTCAGAGCAGTGTCCCAGCCCCTTCAAGCCGGTAGGCCAGGACCCGGTCATCGGTCTTGGCGAATGGCACAGGAATCCCGGCAGTAATCCTTCCAGGAGCCGGCGCATGACGGATGAGCAGCTTTCTCACCTTGGTCTGGATATGGGCCGCGTCATCGACCGGCGCGTTTACACGGACCCCCATATCTACAAGGCCGAGATGACCCAGGTCTTCTCCCGCACATGGCAGTTCGTTGCCCACGAGAGCGAGCTTCAAGGGCCTGGAGACTACATCAGCGCCACCATTGGGGAACAGCCGATCATCCTTTGTAAAGGCAGAGACGGTTCTCTAAACGCCTTTTACAACGTATGCACCCATCGCGGCGCCGTCCTCACCACCAGGCGCAAGGGCAACTGCGGCGCGGCGTTCAGGTGCATGTACCACGGCTGGACCTTCGACCAGGAGGGTCACTGCATCGGGGTGCCATATCCCGACGCCTATGGCCAAGACTTCAGCAGGGATGTGTACGACATTCCATCCATCCGGGTGGAAACTTTCGCAGGGCTTGTTTTTGTCTGCTTGAGCGACGATATAGGACCCCTGGAAGAGTACATGGGAGAGGTCGGGCCCTATGTCCGCGAGGTGGTAGAGGGGACCGAATCATTGGGACGCGTTCGCTGGGCCTACGACGGCAACTGGAAAAGCTGGCACGAGAACTTTGCAGACAACTACCACCCGGAGTTCACTCATCCCGTCGTTGGCACCGGCTACCGGGGAATCGAGGTCAAGGGCAACAACTATTGGCTCGATGAGGGACATGGGATGCTGAGGTTTCCGCCCCAGAGGGACCCCCAACGCATCGTTGCCGCCATGAGGGAAACGTCGGGACTGGAAAACAACATCTCGGATAACCCCCTCTGGCAGAGACCGCCCTTTGACGTCGATTTCAAGCAAGACCACCGGATCATCACCGTGTTCCCAAACCTGGACCTGCAGTTCATGACGGGCGGAATGATGAACATCATCCAGGTGCTCCGGCCCCAAGGGGTCGATCGGACGGTTGTGGAGCTTCTGGCCCTGGGCACTAAGGGGGAATCTCAGCCCGCCCGGGAGTGGAGGCTGGAGCGGACCCTAGACAGCCAGGGCTCAACCGGCAAGGTAAGCGGCGACGACAACGAAGCAGTTGTACGTTGCCAGTTGGGCTTCGCCGCCAGCGCGGTCCCCTGGTCCAACATGTCTCGAGGCCAGGAACCGGGTAAGGTCGGCGGGAAACGGGACGAGTACTCCATGCGCAGTTTTTACCACGCCTGGCGCCGGTACATGGGCGAGCATGCCCTGTAGAGCCTTGGCTCATCCACCGACGCCGCACCCCATGGCGGAAATTTGGGGGAGTCCCTGATGTCGGGTGGGAATGACAGTTGCGAGGCATCGATTCGCGCCCTGATGTTCGAATGTGCTCGCCTGGTGGACCATCAACAGTTCCGAGAGTGGCTGGACCTGTTTACCAAGGATGGCAGCTACTCAGCCATAACCTACGAGAACAACCAAGAGAACGGTCTATACCTTTTCAAAGATGACGGAAAAGAGTCGCTGAAGGAAAGAGTTACCTTCTTGATGGGGTTCTGGCAGGTCGGCAGGGGCAAGACCCTCCACACGCTGTCCAACATATCCATCACCCCGCTGGAGGATGACGAGGCGACGGCAAACAGCTACTTCGTCATATATCGCACCGGTGACGATGGCGTCACGCGGTTCCATGCCTGCGGTGAATACGAAGACCATCTGGTACGGCAGGAGGGCCGCTGGCTGTTTCGAAAGAGGAAGGCTATCGTGGACAATGGCGTCCTGCCTTCCCACTTCACAGACCTAATATGATCCAGGAGACGCTTACGTAACCTGGAATCCCGAAGGAGTAACCGAATGGGAGCGACGGTCCCCCAAGAAAACTGGATGCAGACCAGGGAAATTAGAATGCACTATCTGGATTGGGGGCCTCCGTCCGACGGGAACGAAAGCAATCTTCCTCTGCTCGCCCTCCACGGGCTTGCATCCTCCTGCCACTGGTACGACCTGGTGATTCCCCACCTGCGCGACTCTTACAGGTGCGTCGCTCTGGACCAGAGGGGACACGGCAAGACCGACCAGCCCTCTACAGGGTATGATTGGAACACCCTAGCCGGAGACATAGTGTCCGCACTGGACATGCTGGGACTGGAGAAGGTGAACCTGTGCGGGCACTCCTGGGGCGGCCATGTTGCCTTAAGTGTGGCGGCCAAGCATCCCGACCGCATCGCGGCCCTGGCATTGATCGACGGAGGCTTCCAAGACTGGTCCATGAGGCCCGATGCAACGTGGGAGTCCTTCAAGAACAGGTTGAGGCCCCGCAACGTTCCGCCTGTTAAGCAGGACTTTCTGGACGGACTGAAAGAGCAGCTTTCCGACTGCTGGAGCGATGAGCTTGAGCGCATCGTCCTGACCATGGTGCGGGAACTGCCCGACGGGTCGATCCGGGATATCCTGGAACCCAGCAATCATGCCCAGGTCATGGAGGCCATGTGGCACAACCCACCCTCAACCATGTTTGGGTTGGTGCAATGCCCGACCATCATCATAGCTGCCGAGCGGAGACCGGGCACGGGAAGCCCCGAGCTGGCCCAGTCGCGCCGCATGATGGTGGATGCGGCCGAGGCTGCCCTGGAGGACAGCCGGGTCGTCTGGATCAAGGACAGCTCCCACGATATCGGCTATCACACCCCTGTGGAGCTGGCCCAAACCTTGGACAGCTTCCTGGCGGGACGATAGCCCTCTAGGAGGGGCCATGGGCAGTGGGAGCGCATCGATGAAATCGCCCTTAGGGAACATACGCCTGCTGGACTTGTCCCAGGCGCTATCGGGGCCGGCATCATCCCGGATGATGGCTGACCTGGGGGCGGAGGTGATCAAGGTAGAGCCTCCCAACGT
>JAGWBF010000081.1:6939-7698 GCA_021296025.1 Dehalococcoidia bacterium
GGTGAGAGCGTGTACTACATGATCTACAACCGCAGCAAGAAGGGCATCACCATAGACCTGCGCCAGGACGAGGGACGCCAAGTGTTCTATGATCTGGTCCGGATATCCGATGTGGTGCTGGACAATTTCCGCCCCGGCGTGACCACCCGGCTGGGGGTCGATTACGCCACTCTGAAGAAGATAAACCCCACCATCATCTGCTGCTCCATATCAGGTTTTGGCAAGGATGGGCCTTACAAAGACAGGCCCGTTTTCGACTCGGTAGCCCAGGCGATCGCCGGAGCAATGAGCGTTACCGGGGAGCCCGAGGGCACGCCGGCGGTGATGGGCTTTGCCGTGGCGGACATTGGCGCCAGCTACGGCGCCAGCGTTGGGATCCTGGCCGCCCTGTTAGCCCGGGAGCGCAACGGCGAAGGGTGCGAGCTGGATCTGAGCCTGCTGGACGTTCACCTCACATTCCAGGGACACCTGGCTGAGATGTATCTCGGAAGCGGCAGAATCCCGGCGGCGGGCGGTTCGGTGCAGTCGGCCAACCTGCCAAACGGAGCCTTCCTGACCAAGGACGGTCGGTATCTCCAAATCCACTGCGCCACCCAGAAGTTCTACGAAGAGCTGGCCAATGTTCTCGCCGAAGAGTTCCAAGGGTGTGAGGGTCTCCCGTCGGATCCCAGGTTCATAACTATAGACGGGCGCAGGAAGAACTGGGAACAGCTCAGAGGGGTGCTGGAGGAGGCTTTCGCAGATAAGACAGCCGATGAG
>JAGWBF010000082.1 GCA_021296025.1 Dehalococcoidia bacterium
TGAGGCCTTTGAGGACGGCTCCCGCGTCCTGTGCATCAGCGACGGCGTCCCCATAGGGTCGTCGGAGAACAGCCAGTTCGACGTTGCCTCCAGCCTGAAGTCGGTGTCCAAGTGGTACGGGTACCTGGATGCTCCCCATCGCGTGCCTGAGTTCATGCGCCGCGCCTTCACCATGTTGCGAACGGGACATCCCGGTCCGGTGGTCCTTGCCGTGCCCGATGCCGATGGGCTGTACGACGAAATGGCAGACCCGTACGTTCCCGTCAAAGGGTGGAGGTCGGTACCCGACCCCGCCGACATCTCGGCGGTGGCTGACCTGCTCATGAAGGCAAACGCCCCCCTGGTGTATGCCGGAGAAGGGGTGATTTACGCGGGCGCTGAGGCAGAGCTGAAGGACTTGGTGGAGAAGCTGAACCTGCCTGTGGTGAGCACCCTGAAGGCCAAGGGGGCCTTCCCTGAGGACCATCCTCTTTACGTGGGGGTCCGGGGAGGCCAGGTGGAGGAGTACCTGGCGAATTGCGACCTGCTATTTGCCGTCGGCTCCAGCTTATCCCCGGGGCGGTTCAGCCACGGCATTCCCAACGCGGCCTCTAAGACCATCATCCACTGCAATGTGGACGAGGTCCATATAAACAAGGTTTACTCCACAGCCCAGGCACTTATCGGTGATGCCCGCCTCTCCCTCCAGTCCCTGAACAGCGAGCTGGCCAGCAGGGACCTGTCGAGCATCAAGACGCGCTCCGCAGTGGAGGCTGAGGTAAAGGCCGCCAGAGATGCCGGGCTGGCCCAATACGTCAGCGCCATGGCTTCCGACGATAAGCCCCTCAATCCGTATAGGGTCTATGCGGGTCTCATGGATGTCCTGGACCCCGACAAGTCCTTCCTGACCCATGAATCGGGCAACACCCGGGCCCAGCTGAGCACCGTATATCGCACCACAATGTCCCGGGGCTTTCTGGGCTGGGGGAACGTGTCCTCCCTGGGATTCAGCCTGCCGGCCACCATTGCGGCTAAGATCAGCTTCCCGGAACGCCAGTGCGTGGCGGTCACCGGCGAGGCTGGCTTAGGGTACATGTTTGGCAACCTGGAGGTCCCCCTCCGGCAGAAGCTGGGCATCACGATAGCCCACATCAGCAACGGCGGCTTTGCCGGGTACGGACCGGGATTCTGGGGCGACGGCCACGACCCCTACACCCACAAGGTGATGGGGTACGATGAGATCGACATGTCCAGGGTCATCGGCGGGCTTGGTTATCACACCGAGCGGGTCACCGAGCCGTCGGAGATAACGCCGGCCTTGCAGCGTGCATTCGCGGCCAACGAGGAAGGCCAGCCATCCTACATAGAGTTTGTGTGCAGCCAGTACCCGGTTTACGGCAGGTGGGTGTCCAAATAGGCCCTCTCATAGCAGGTTTTCCGCTCAAAGGCGCCGGTGATATACTCCTGCTCCAAACTATCCAAGCATTCACGGCGGTAAATGTAGCATCGATTTAGGAAGGTGTTCCCATGACCACAGCCGATGCCCAGGGTGAGACCCCTGCCCCCGTTGCCACGTCGGTAAGCGCCAAAGTGCTGGCCGAGTGCATCGTGGACCTGGGAATAACCCACATCATCACGGTGCCGGACACGGTCCAGAAGTCCTTTCTTGCTTACATGGAGCAGCAGGACAAGGTCAAGATCTTGACGGTGTGCACCGAAGATGAGGCGATGGGGATCAACGCCGGTCTCTACGCCACGGGGCACCGTCCGATGATGGTCATCCAGAACAACGGGTTTTACGCCTCGGTAAACACTCTGAAGGCGCTGGCCTTCGATGCCCAGGTGCCCACATTCATGTTCGTGGGGCAGTTCGGCAGGGACCTGACCAAGGACTCCAACGACAACCGTCGGCGTGGCGTGCGCATGCTGGAGCCGACCATGCAGACCTGGGATGTGCCCTATTACAGGCTGGAAAACCCGGAAGACATCGGCGTGGTCGAGGAAGCGTACCGGAAGTGCCAGGAGATTGAGGGTCCGGTGGCGGTCATCATCGGGGCGCCGACCAGCTAGCATTACCATAGGAGGGCGGTTGCAGGATGCAACGACAAGAAGCTATTGACGCACTATGCGAGTACAGAGGGGACTGCATTAGCGTAGCCACCATGCAGGCCGCCTCCCCGTGGAAGGACGCAGGCCAGTCCGCCCAGGACCATGTGGATGCTTCAGACTGCATGGGCAGCGCCGCCTCCCTAGGTTTGGGCCTCGCTATGGGAGCTCCCGACCGGAAGGTGATGGTGCTGGATGGAGATGGAAGCCTGCTGATGCAGCTCGGATCATTGGTCACCATCGCATCCCTGGGGCCGTCCAACTACTACCATTTCATCTTCTACAACGGCCTGTACCAGAGCTCGGGCAACCAGACCATTCCTGGCCACGGTATTACCGACTTCTGCAAAGTGGCGCTGGCATCCGGGTACAAGAAGGCGTGGAAGGTGTCCAGCAAGGGTGAGTTTCTGGAAGCTCTGCCGGAGATCATGAACTCCGAGGGGCCCGTGCTTATCGAGATAGAGATCGAGCGGGAGGACGGGCCGACCAGGTTCCCCGGCGTACCCGTCGCCCCCCAGATCAAGGCTCTCCGCGAGCAGTTTACATAAGCGTGCTCAACCCCGCGGCCACTGTTCCCAATTCTACATAGAGCCGTCGATGACGATGTCCAGCAGGGCTGGCTTGCCTGAAGCTACAGCGCGCTTTACGGCTGGCGCTATCTCCCCGGGATCGGTGATTCGCTCCCCGGTGACTCCCATGCTCCTAGCGGTGGCGGCCAGGTCGAAGGGCGTGGGAAACTCCGAGTACAGCAGGTTGCTGCCGGCGGGTTCGTCCTCCTTCAGAATGTCCTTCTGGTAAACGTTGTAGTTGGTCTTCAGGATGCGGTACATACCGTTATTGCAGATGACGAAAACGCAGGGAATGTTGTCGTTGGCTGCTGTCCACAGCCCCTGCACCGCCATCATGGCGCTGCCGTCGCCGATCACCCCGAATACCGGGCGGTCCGGATTGGCGCACTGAAGTCCCATGGTAGCGCCAATGCCGCCGCCGATGGAACCGCCCCTGACACCCAGGATATCTCCCCTGTTGGCGCCCTGGAAGTAGTGACGCATGGCAGCCCTGTGGCTGATGGAGTCGTCCACGACCATGGCGTTGGGTGGCAGGGCGTTTGCAACCTCGTACATCATTCTCGCCGGGTTCATAGGGGTGCTGTTCCACTTCCCGGCCACGGAGTCCTCGAAGGTGCGCCGGTTTGCAGCAGCTTCCTGAATTACCGCCGCCTTCCTAGCCTTGATCGTCTCTTCATGCTGTGAGGTGATCCCGCGCTTGACCGATCGGATAAGCTCCTGCAGCGCCAGGACGCAGTGGGCCACTATGCCCACGTCGGTGGGCTCGGACCTGCCGACACTGCCGGGCACAGGGTCAATGTGAATGAGCTTCGTCGTTGGCTTAAGGACAACATCCCCCCAGTAGAACAGCTCCTCGAAGGTGTCCATCCCGACAGTCAGCACCAGGTCCACATCCTCCAGTAGCTCGCGGTGGGCGGCGACCCTGAGGGAGTGGCTGCCCATATATTGGGGATGGTTGGTTGGGAAGGAGACCTCGGCGCCCCGAGACTGGCGCACAGGCAGGCCTAGAAGCTCTGCCAGCTCCACCGCATCCTTGTTGGCCCCGTCATCGGAGACCCGGTCACCGACGATCATCAGCGGATTCCGGGCCGAGAGCAGGAGGGAAGCAGCTTCGTCAATGCCGTCAAGGTTGGGGCCATAGGCATCGTGCACCCTGCCCGAAGGGATGATGTTCATGTCAGCGGATGCTTCCAGGGCATTGGATGTGAAGCCCACGTACACTGGGCCCTTGGGGTGGCTGTTGGCCTCGTTAAAGGCCCTGCGCATGACGCTGGGAATCTGCTCCGCAAGGGACAATTCGATAGCCCACTTGGTCACGGGACGCACCATGGCAGCCAGGTCCGTCAGCCCCTCGGCCACCTTGCGGGCATCATAATTGCAAGAGGAAACTACCATGGGAGTCCCCGTGCGGTAGGCGTCCAGGATTAGGGTGATTCCGTTGGCGAGGCCGTTGTCCACGTGAAGGCTCACAAAGGATGCCCTTCCCTTGGCCCGGGCGTAGGCCTCACCCATGCCCATGGCGACGGCCTCCTGGAGGGCTAGGATGTACTTGAATTCGGGGTAGTCACCCAGCATATCGATCAGGGGACCTTCGCTGGTGCCGGGGTTGCCAAATATGTAGTCGACACCCTCAGCCTTGAGCATCTCCATGATAGCTCTTTTACCGGTCATCATTTCAGGCATTGCGTATCCATCCGTCGAAGTTTTATTGGCGCTAACGCTGAGAGAACCTAAAGCTCGATGCGCCTGAGCTTGTAAGCGTCCGACGACATTATCTCGGGTATCCGGGACGAGAAATTCTGGAAATCGTCCCTGGCGGCCAGGAAGCGGCCATTCAAGCCGTCGGACTCATCGCTGGCAAGGTATACCGCCAGCTCCCCAACTCGTTCTATGGGGGTGCCCCCACCCTCGTTCACAGCCTTGGATCGCTCGTACCACCAGGTGTTGCCGACGGTCAGGGTTGATTCCTGGATCTCTTCCATCATGCGGGTGTGCACCCCACCAGGCGACATAACGTTGACCCGGACCTTCGTGCCTTCAAGCTCCATGGCAAGGGTTTCCGTCAGGGTAACCAGGGCTGATTTGGACGCCTGGTAGGCGGACATGTGGGCTGTGCCAAAGGTGCCCACTCCCCCTCCGGACAGGCTGAGGATGCTGCCCCGGTCCTGGTTGAGCATGGTCGGCAAGACAGCCCGGCAGCACAGGTAAGCCCCGATAAGGTTCACCTGGATTGGCAGGACCCAGTCCGATATTTCGCTGTCGTGGAGGGGTCCTATCGGGCCCAGAACTCCGGCGTTGTTCACCAGGATGTCCAAGCTGTTGTAACGCTCCAAGGTATCCTTGACCATCGCCTCTACCTGGGACGCATTAGAGACGTCCGTGGTGATCACCAGGGTTTCGGCGCCCAGCTCCCTGACCTGGCGTTCCGTCTCCTCCAGCTCGTCACGGCTGCGGGCAGCAAGGGCAAGCTTGGCCCCCTCCCCGGCATAGGCCAAGGCGATAGCTCTGCCGATTCCGCGTCCGGCCCCCGTGATTATGGCTACCCTGTCTTGCAGTCGCACTGAACCCTCCTATGCCGTCAGATAATACCACTGTTTCTGCATCCGGACACCACAGCTTCAGCCCAGCGACCTGGAGCGGGCCTCATGCTGAAGGCCCTTGCTCACACCGCAGATTGACCCCAAGCAACGCTTCCTGTGGTAAAGTATTTGGGTTCTAGAACAGGCCAAACAGGAGGAAATTGCACATGATCAACCAGGTCGATTTGATGGGTGTCATAGAGAAATACCGGGGCGATGCCGTTATTGTGCCCACCATGAGGGCCACCGTTGGGTGGAAGGAAGTTTCCAACAACATCAAGCGGGATATCGGTATCAGTGGTGCTATGGGGAAGACCTCTTCCTTCGCCCTGGGCGTCTGCCTGAGCCAGCCCGACACCAAGGTCATCGTGTTCGATGGCGACGGCAGCCTCATAATGAACATGGGGACCCTGGTCACCATCGCCAACAAAGCCCCAAGGAACATGTACCACTTCGTCATGGACAACGGCATCTACGGGACCACCGGCGGGCAGCCGGTGCCCGGAAATGGTGTTACCAACTACGCGGGCTTGGCCAAGGAAGCAGGATACGCCAGCAGCTATGAATTCGACGACTTGGAGGAGTTCTCCACCCAGGCGGCCCAGATATTCGAGCAGCCCGGGCCTGTCCTGGTAAGCATCAAGACTGTTCCCAACATCCGGTTAGCGGAGGAGCGCATCGCCACCCGCAGCGGCGCTGGGCGCAGCTTGAACGAGGCGGTCTCCGACCTGCGGAATGAGTTCGGAGCTTAGTAAGCTGGGCTGATAGGCAACACAGGCTCTGCACATCTCGATGACCAGGGGAACACGTTGGTAAATGGGAAAGAAGGCAGACTGGCAGGCAAGGTCGCCATCGTTACCGGCGCCGGCTCCAGCGGACCAGGCATAGGCAACGGCAAGGCTGCTTCCGTCCTGTTCGCGCGGGAAGGCGCGAAGGTGCTTGTCGTCGACCAGGTTAAAGAGCGGGCAGAAGAAACCCTTGCCATGATCCTGGAAGATGACGGCGAGGCATCAGTGTTCGAGGCCGATGTCACCCGTGCTGAGGACTGCCGACGCATGGTCGAAGCCGCTGTGGAACGCTACGGGCGCCTGGATGTTGTGGACAACAACGTGGGTATCTCCCGCCGCGGTAGCGTGTTGGAGGTCAGCGAAGAGGACTGGGATTATGTGATGACGGTGAACGTCAAGAGCATCGTCCTCACAAGCCGGTACGCCATCCCCCGCATGATGGAAACCGGCGGAGGGTCCATCATCAACATCTCCTCAATAGCCGGACTCAGGGCCCACAGCAGCACGCCCTACACCACCTCCAAGGCTGCCGTGATCGGCCTCACCATGTCCATGGCGGCCGACCACGGGAAGGACAACATCCGGGTCAACTGCATCGCCCCTGGCCTGGTCTTCACCCCTATGGTGGCCCCAAGGATGGACGACTCCTTGCGGGAGGTTCGCCGCACGGCACCTCCTCTGGGCACCGAAGGAACAGCATGGGACATTGCCGCAGCAGCCCTGTACCTGGCCAGCGACGAGTCGCGATGGGTCTCGGGCGTGGTCCTGCCGGTGGATGGTGGACTCCTTTCCCTATCGCCGGTGACCTACAGCACCCTTTCCCAG
>JAGWBF010000083.1 GCA_021296025.1 Dehalococcoidia bacterium
CCCGATCGCAGAAATCCTTCAATGCATCCACCAACCCCTCGATAGTATGTTCTTGGGCCACGAAAGCTATGTCAAGCCCTCGTTCCCTGGCGGCAGAGGCCGTGACCGGCCCTATGCACCCGACGTGGACTCCATCCAGCAGACCCCTTTCTCCGTTGAGAAGGTCCAACAGATTCGTGACGGTGGATGCGCTGGTGAAGGTGGCCACATCGACCCGGCCCTGGCTCAGCAGATCCCTAGCCTTCCCGGCAGCCCCTTCGGGGACTGTAGTATCGTAGATACCGACATCATCGACCTGGGCGCCCATCTCCTGGAGCCCCTGGGGCAGGGAATCGTCGGCGAGGGTCCCCCGGGGCAGCAGCACCCGCTTCCCGGCCAAGTCTGCCGTGGACATCGCTGCAACCAAACTCTGCGATGTGAATTCTACCGGCAGGATATCCGGACGTATCCTCTGGCCATGTAGGGCCGATGCTGTGGACTTACCGATTGCAGCTATTTTGGTACTCCCAAGAGCCCGGGAGTCCAACCCCAGGGCCATCATGCGTCCAAAGAAGATTTCAACTGCATTGGCGCTGGTAAAGACGACCCAGCCATAGGAAGCCATGTTCTTCAGCGCAGCATCCAGGGCCGCGTTATCGGGGATCGGCGAGACCTGTATGGCCGGAAGCTCCACTGGTTGGGCACCTTCTCTTTGGAGCAGCTTCACCAGGGTTGATGCCTGGCTGCGGGATCGGGTGACAAGCACCCTCTTGCCGAAGATTGGAGACTTGTCGAACCATGCTCCCTGCTCGTGCAACCCGACCACGTCGCCGATTACGGCAACCACCGGCGCTGAGATTCCCGCCTGTTCACCATCTCGCGCTATTGAGTTCAAGCTGCCGACCACCTTGCGCTGCCGGGATGTGGAACCCCATTGCACCAGGGCGGCGGGTGTCGACGGCTCCATACCCGCATCTATGAGGGACTCGAAGACCCTTTCCCTGGTGTCCCATCCCATAAGCACCACGAGGGTGCTTCCGGAGCGGGCCAGGGCGCTCCAGTCGGTCCCGGCGCCGTCCCTGGACGGGTCTTCAGTACCGCTGACCACCGTAAAAGAGGATGCCACCCGGCGGTGGGTCAGGGGAATGCCTGCATATGCCGGGGCCGCTATTGCGGAAGTCACTCCCGGAACCACCTCGAAGGGGATTTCCGCCTGGGCCAGGGCCTGCACCTCCTCACCGCCACGCCCGAAGACGAATGGGTCGCCTCCCTTTAGACGGACCACCGTGGCGCCACTCTTTGCCCTGGCTACCATCAGCTGGTTAATCTCTTCCTGCTCCATGGCCTTGGAGCCAACCTTCTTGCCCACGTAGATGCGTTCGGCGCCTTCAGCCGCATTGTCCAATAGCTCACTGTTAACTAGGCGGTCATAGACCACCACGTCGGCCTCCCGTAGGCATTCCACGCCCTTCATAGTAATCAAGCCAGGGTCCCCCGGACCTGCACCCACCAGGTACACCTTACCTGCCATGGCCGCTCTCCGTCCCTGCGCCCAGCACACCCAGCTCCCTGCAGGCATCCTGGGCAAGCTCCTCAGGCTGGCCTGAATCACCCTGGACAGTGACACGGGCTGGGTGGGTAGCACTAGATGGCTCCAGGAACACCGTCAACTCCATCCTGTCGTCTTCCGTAGTTGCGTACGCTCCCGCCGGCAGGCTGCAGCCGCTGCCCAGCTCCTCCAGGAACGCCCGCTCGCAGGTAACCTCCCGCCTGGTATTTCCATGATCGGCGGGGGAGACAATCTCCAGGGCCCTGCTGTCGTCGCTACGCACTTCCACCGCCAACGCTCCCTGGCCAGGGGCCGGAACGAACTCCGTTGGCTCCAGGTATTCAGAGACCCTGTCCGCCATTCCCAGGCGGTCCAGCCCGGCGGCCGCAAGCACGGCGCCATCGTAGTCAGCACCAACGGACTTCTCCAGGCGCGTCTCCACGTTCCCGCGGATGGGGACTACCTGGACATCAGGCCTCAGGTGCTTCACCTGGGCCTCCCGCCTTGGGCTGCTGGTGCCGATCCTGGCACCCGCCGGAAGCTGGGCCAGTGTACACCCCCACTTGTTTACCAGGACATCCCTTGGGTCGCCGCGACGTAGCACCGCCCCAAGGGTCAAGCCGTCGGTAATCCGGGTAGGCAGGTCCTTGAGGCTATGTACCGCGAGGTCTATGGAACCTTCCAATAAGCTGCGTTCGATCTCCTTGATAAAAGCCCCGACACCCAGGGTCGGCAGTGGAGCATCAGCTCTTCTGTCCCCCGAGGTTGTGATGGTAACGACCTGGAATTCCACGTCTGGGTGGGCTGCAAGGAGCTGTCGTATCACTTGGTCGGTCTGTCGCAGAGCCAGCCTGCTTCCCCGGGTTCCCACCCTTACCACACCGGCCATTGGGCGCCTAACTTAAAGGCCCGGTCACCTGAGACACCGCTTCACTCCCGACCGCACCCTCAGGCCCGTCCTGTAGAAAGCTCATAAGCACGTTCAGCGCTTCTTCGGACCTCCCCGAGTCCACCAGGTCGATGAGGCTCTCGGTGATGCCCTCCTGCCATCGATCGGCATCCACCACCATTCCCCGTTGCTTGATCAGGCTCCGGGCCTTGGAAAGCACCCCCGCCAGGTCCGCGTAACGGAGCAAGTCGCTGTCCTGGATGGTCTCCTTTAGCTTCCGGGCAAGGGCGGGGCTGCTTCCACCGGTGGAGATTGCCAACGTGACCTCTCCCCGCTTGACTATCGAAGGGGCGATGAAGCTGCAGAGGGGAGCATCATCGACAACGTTCAGCACCACCTTTTCCCCTTGGGCCTCCGCGGCGATGACCTGGTTGACATCCCTGGCGTCGGTGGCTGCGATGGCGAGGAACGCGCCTTGGAGGTCGCCCTGCTGGTACTGGCGGGCATGCCACGTTATGCGGCCAGCTTGAGCAAGCTCCTGTAGTCTTTGGGTAACATCAGGACTGATCAGAGTAACTTCGGCAGAGCTTTCCACTAGACCCTCCACCTTGCGCTCCCCGATCTCACCGCCGCCGATGACGACGCAGGGCTTCCCCCGCAGGTCCAGGTACACCGGGTAGTACTGGTTGGACATAGCTGCCCTATACGAAATACCGGACCCGGGTCTTCTTGAACTCCCGGGTCGAATAGAGCATCAGGTAGTCTGTTATACCTATGGCTTCGGAAATCTCCGAGGCTACCTGCTCGCAGCCGGTCCTCGATGTGGCGTGGATCATGGTGAAGTGAGAGTAGGGCCAGTCGGGGAAGGTTGGTCGCTCGTAGCAATGAGTCACCGCAGGGTGGGATGCCATACGACTACCTACCTGCTCGGACATCTCGGCCGGGACCTTCCAGACCCCCATACCGTTGGCGCGAAAACCGGCCTTCCGGTGGTGAAGGACTGCGCTGTACCGACGCATTATCGAACGGCGTTGGAAGTCCCGGGCTGCCTCGAACAGCTCTACCGTGGTCATGCCCAAGCGTCGGGCCATATCGTCGAAGGGCCGGGACACCAGAGGCAGGTCCTCTTGCAGCTCCCGGATAGCATCTATATCTTCCTGTGTGACGGGAACGGGAACATTCCACCCATCGCCCTTGCCATTTCCGTAGCCGTCGGGGCTGAAGTTGTGGGCCGCTCCCTTCTCCTCCACCATGTCGAAGTTGACACCTATCTTGAAGAACCTCAGGGTTGGCATAATCCGGTATGACAGTGCTCCGGCTTCCTCAGCCATACCCCCGACGGTATCCTCCAGGACTTCGTCGGGGGGTACCGCCAGGGTGAACCACAGGTTGTAGTAGGAGCCCTCCCGCCCGTAGTTGTGGCTCACCCCGGGATGACGGTTCACTATCTTTGCGCCCCTGCCCAGCCTGCTGGCCTCCAAAGCCATGGCGATCAGACTGGTCCTGTAGCCAAGGCGGCGTGTGTCGAATATAGCGCTTATCTGGCGTACAACGTTCTGTTTCCGAAGCTCGGCGAGACGCCGGATCACCTCATCCTCGTCGATTCCCAAAGCGTCCCCAACGTTCTTGTAGGGCTCATCCACCAATGGGAACTCGGACTGTATGATATTCAGGAGCTTGCGGTCCACCAGGTCCATGGTTGTCTTAGTGGCTGCCATCCCTCTCCCGCACCGATGTCATAGGCGTTCAGCTTCAGGGCTAGATTCAGACTTAGTATAACACAGGCCACCATTTCCCTATGTCGCCCAACCCCTTCATTCGTTACAATATACGGCAGAGAACCTGAGGTTGCGCCCCTTGAAATCCGACATCCAAAAACCGAGACGAAAGCTACTCCAGCACCTGGCCCGGGAAATCAGGGACGAAAGGGTCCTGAAGGCGATGGCCGAGGTGCCTAGGGAAGAGTTCCTTCCCGAAGGGTCCCGGCACCTCGCCTATGACGATGTAGCATTGTCCATAGGAAGCGGCCAGACCATCTCCCAACCCTTCATGGTGGCCCTCATGTCCTCGGTCTTGTCCCTGGCCGGAGACGAAAGGGTGTTGGAGGTAGGAACGGGCAGCGGGTACCAGGCGGCCGTGCTTTCGTACCTGCTGCCCCGGGGCACGGTGGTAACGGTGGAAAGGGTGCCCGTCCTTGCCCAAAGCGCCGAGGAACGCCTGCGTTCCCTGAGATATGCCAACGTGACGGTGCGCGAAGCCGGAAGGGAGCTGGGTTGCCAGGAGGAGGCTCCCTTCGACGCTGTCCTGGTCGCTGCAGCCGCGCCTCGCCTGCCCACTGCCCTCCTGAGCCAGCTGCGCCGGGGCGGCAGGTTAGTCATCCCCATCGGCAGCCTGGAGGAGCAGGAGCTGGTAAAAGCAACAAAGACCGATGAGGGCACCTCCATTCAGATCCTTGGAGGCTGCCGCTTCGTTCCCCTGGTGGGCCAGGATGCATGGCCCGAAAACAGCAGACCCTCCAAGGGCTTCTTTCGCTCCTAGAACATGACTTTGCTAGAATGTACGGGCATGGTTACATCGAACACACCTGCCCACGGGCGGCGTAACAGGCTGGCCCCAGCGCGTCCCTTATGAGAGTTGAAGGTACACCCACCGCCCTGGACTACGAGACCGTTATTGGCCTGGAGGTACATGTCCAGCTTTGCACAGAGAGCAAGATGTTCTGCTCCTGCGAGGCCGACTACCAGGCAGCCCCTCCCAACACCAGGGTGTGTCCCACCTGCCTGGGAATGCCCGGCACCCTGCCGGTCGTGAACCAGAGGGCGGTAGAGCACACCATCATGACGGGCTTGGCCCTGAACTGCCGGATCGCCGACAGGACCAAGTTCGACCGCAAGAACTACGCATACCCCGACCTGATGAAGGGCTACCAGATCTCCCAGTACGATGTGCCCATCGCCTTCGGGGGCTGGCTGGATATCCCCGGCCCCGAGGGGGGCAAGAAGGTCAGGATCACCCGCATCCACATGGAAGAGGATGTGGCAAAGCTCATCCACCTCCGGGACGACGCCAATGGGGCTTATACCCTGATGGACGTTAACCGGGCGGGTGTACCCCTGATGGAGATCGTGAGCGAACCCGACATGCGCTCCCCCGAGGAAGCCCGCGAGTACCTGGCATCCCTGCACTCCATCATCCAGTACCTGGGCGTCTCCACTGCCAACATGCAGGATGGCAGCTTCCGATGCGATGCCAACATCAGCATCAGGCCCCGGGGGACTTCGGACCTGCTGACCAAGGTGGAGATCAAGAACATGAACAGCTTTCGGGCTGTGTACAACGCTCTCCAGTACGAGGAAGTGCGCCAGCTTGCCGCGGTCAAGTCAGGAACGGGGTTAGTGCAGGAGACGCGGGGTTGGACGGAAGAAGGCAGATGCACGGTTAGCCAGCGAACCAAGGAGTACGCCCACGACTACCGCTACTTCCCCGAGCCCGACCTGCCGCCCTTGGTCATCGACCCTAACTGGGTGGAAGCCATAGCAGCCCGCATTCCCGAGCTTCCGGCCCAAAGGCGCGCCAGGTTCGTGTCCCAGTACCACCTGCCTTCGTCGGACGCCGCTCAGCTCACCGCATCCAAGGCTATCGCCGACTACTTCGAGGAGGCGGCCTCCGTCGCCCCCGAGTCATCCCGGGACAATGCAAAGTCCCTGAGCAACTGGATCCTGGTGGAGCTTACCCATCTTCTAAACCTGGAAGGCATCGCCATATCAGACACAAAAGTCAGGCCGACCCATCTTGCCCATATCGTAAATATGATAGACTCTGGGAAGCTCAGCTCGTCCCTGGCAAAGGTGGTGCTGGAAGAGTCCTTTCGCTCAGGGCAAATGCCGGAGGATATCGCCCGCTCACAGGGATACTTCCAGATAAACGACCAAGCCGTCGTAACCTCGGCGGTGGAGGAAGCAATCGCCTCCAATGCCCAGGCAGTGTCCGACTATCTGAAGGGCAGAGACACTGCCGTCAGGTTCCTAGTAGGCCAGGTAATGAAGCGCACCCGTGGGAACGCCAACCCTGAGCTCGTAACCGGCATACTCCGGGAAAAGCTGGAAGCCCTGAAGTCCACAACATCGACAGAGTAGAAATTGGAAACCATCATCAACATAGTCCAGATGCTTATATCGATAGTCCTGGTGGTCATCATCCTGATGCAGGTGCGGGAGACCGGCAGCGGCCTGTTCGGCAGCGCCCAAGCCAGCTACAGGACCCGCAGAGGTGTGGAGAAGACCCTGTTCCAGTTCACCATCATCCTGGCCATCGTCTTCCTCATCATATCCGTGATAAGCGTCCGCTTTACCTAGAGGCCTTCCCA
>JAGWBF010000084.1:0-7430 GCA_021296025.1 Dehalococcoidia bacterium
ATGCGGCTGTGTAGAGCATAATCGTAGACGGCGGAGCCGCCACCCTGTACTTGGTCCAGCCGGTGAGAGGCGCCAGGTTTGCCCGGGAGAAAGCCCTGGGACCTGGAGTAAAGGTAGGCAACCACCAGATCCACATCAGGCTGGGGCAAGGCGACTCATGGAAGGAGACCCTGGTATCTGCCTTGAAGGCGCTTCTGGAGTTTGCCAGACGCCTGGAGATGACCATGGCTGCCCGGTCGTAACCGGGCGTAGAGGGGACGCTAAAGCCCGTTGGCCAAAAGGCTGTCCAGCTCAGGCAGGCTGGAGATGCGGGTGCAGTCGTCGATGTGTTCGTACCAGCCCTCCCGGTCGATCAACACCGGGGTTATCCCCACAGCTCTGGCTCCCAGGGCATCGGCTTTGTACTGGTCTCCCACGTGGACAGCGTCGGCCGGATCTACCTGTGCCCGCTCCAGGGCCGCAAGGAAGACCCGGTTGTGGGGCTTCTCAGCCCCCGCCTCGGCAGAGGTGATGGAAAAGTCCAGGTAGGGCGATAGCCCCAGCTGTTCGCACAGGACGGGCATATCTCTGCGCAGGTTGGAGATGAGTCCTGTCACCAGCCCCCGGGTCTTCAACATCTCCAAGCCCGGAAGCACATCCTCGAACAACGCAAAGTCCTTGGGCACCTGGCTGGCCATTATCCATGCATCCTTGGCGAGAGCGATGGATGCGTTGATGCCGGCGCCCCCGAGGATGATCTGCTCGTAAACTGCGAAGAAATCAGCCCGTTCCTGGTCGCTGCGCTCAGACAGGGAACGAATGGCGTTCTCTTCGCTCATGTACTCGTCGGCGCGGACGTAGCCCCTCCGAATGCCCTCCTTGGACACCTTGAGCCCGAGCTCGGCGCAGGCTGCCTGCTGGATCTCGTCCAGAGGAGGCCAGAACCTGACCAGGGTGTTGTAGAAATCGAAGAAAACCGCTTTGGGCTTCAACACCAGCCTGCCGGGCATCCGACCGGGGGGTCGGAGAGTAATGCAGCTAGATGATCTCTCATCTGAATGGGCAGCCAATTCTAACACAACGTCGCATGAGTGTGAATCCGCCCCCATGCTGATATAATCTACGCAACCGTAGAGCCAACAGTCTTGGCTCCCATTACACTCAATGCTTCCAACCGTGAACGACATCCAGAAAAGCTCCCCGGACCCCGCGTCTTCCACATACAAACGGATCGTGGTCAAGGCCGGCACAGGGGTGTTAACCCGGGGCTCGGACCGCTTGGACGTGGAAGTGATGCGCTCCTTGGTGGACCAGATCGCCAAGCTCCACCAGGCAGGGGCAGAAGTTGTCTTGGTGTCGTCGGGGGCCGTTGCCACAGGGCGTCACATTTTGGGTGCCAAAGAGGAACGAAGGGATATCCCCTTCAGGCAGGTGCAGGCTGCCGTGGGCCAGAGCCGCCTCATGGGCATATATGAGGAGCTCTTCGACGAGCACAACATCATAGCCGCCCAGGCTTTGCTGACCTGGAACGACCTTTCCCACCGGCAAAGCTACCTTAACGTTCGCAATGCTCTCACAGCCCTGCTGGAGCTGAGGGCGGTGCCCGTGCTCAACGAAAACGATGTGGTGGCGGTGGATGAGATCGGGGAGGTGTTCGGAGACAACGATCGCCTGTCGGCCCTCGTGTCCAACCTGGTGGATGCTGACCTTGTGGTGGTTCTGACCCAGGTGGATGGGCTCTATACCGCCGACCCCCGAGAGCATCTAGACGCCGAGAAGCTGGAGCGGGTGGATAGGGTGGATAACGGAACCTGGACCCAAGGGCGCGGGGCGGGATGGGGACCAAGCTTCAGGCTGCCAGGACGGTGACCTCCGCAGGGGCTGCTATGATCATCTGCAACGGACATGAAGAGGATGTGCTCCTGAAGGCGGTCAACGGGCAGAAGGTGGGCACCTTCTTTCCTCCCACCGGCTCCAAGATGGAGAGCCGGAAAAGGTGGATGCTGAGCGCCCCATCAGGGAATGGCTGCGTCGTTGTAGACCAAGGGGCCGTGGCGGCCCTGGGAAACGAGAACCGGAGCCTCCTGCCGGCCGGGGTCAAGGGAGTCCAAGGAAACTTCGAACGAGGGGACATCGTGGGCATAGTTGGTCCCCAGGGGGACAGGTTCGGATGCGGAATCGCCAACTACTCGTCCGTCGACACTGAACGTGTCAAAGGGGCGCGATCCGACCGGATCCAGAGCATACTGGGGTACCACTACGGGCAGGAGATCATCCACCGGAACAACCTGGTGCTGCTATGAGGATGTCATGACAACTACCGTGGATATTCTGGCGGAAAAGGGCGAAGCCGTACGACGGGCCTCCCGCAAACTGGCCTCTCTTTCAGCCGATACCAAGAACCGCGCGCTGTCCGGGATTGCCGGGAACCTCATCGCCCAGCGGGAGAACATCCTGGAAGCCAACGCAAGAGACATTGAGGCCGGAAGGTCCAGCGGCCTGAGTGAAGCCTTGCTGGACCGGCTGCTCCTGGACACCGCCCGCCTGGAAGGGCTGGCGCGGGATGTGGAGAAGGTGGCGGCCCTGCCGGACCCGGTGGGCGAAGTAATTGATATGCAGGTGCTGCCCAATGGCCTTTCAGCAGGCCGGGTGCGGGTGCCCCTGGGCGTCATTGGGGCCATCTATGAGAGCCGGCCCAACGTCAGCATCGACATCTCCGCGCTGTGCCTTAAGTCCGGCAACGGCTGCATCCTTCGCGGCGGCAAGGAGTCCATCAACTCCAACCGGGCGCTAACGGAGCTTGTCAGGAGCTCCATTGGAGAAGCGGGGGTACCCGAAGATGCAGTGCAGTTCATAGACAGTACCGACCGGGCACTCGTTGAGGGTATGCTGAAACTCAAGCAGTACATCGACCTCATGATCCCCCGGGGAGGCGCTGACTTCGTCCGCTACGTGGGCGAAGAGGCAGCCATGCCGGTGGTCACCGGGGGCGTTGGAGTGTGCCACACCTACGTGGACAGGTCGGCAGACCTGGAGATGGCGGTGAACATCGCATTCAACGCCAAGACCCAGAGGCCCTCGGTCTGCAACGCCCTGGATACCCTGCTTGTGCACTCCGGGGTGGCCGCCACCCACCTGCCAGCCATCGCCCACCGGTGGAGCCGGGCGGGAGTGGAGATGCGCTGCGACAGCCGGGCCCTTAGCATACTGGGCCCGACCCAGGGCAGCGCCGTAGTGCCCGCAGGCGAGGGCGACTGGGGGCAGGAGTACCTCGACCTCATAGCTTCAGTCAAGGTTGTGGACTCCCTGGATGAAGCCCTTGAGCATATAGAAAAGTACGGGTCAGGTCACTCGGAAGCTATAGTAACGGGGGACTACACTTCAGCATCCCGGTTCATGAAAGAGGTGGATGCGGCGGCGGTGCTGGTCAATGCCAGCACACGTTTTGTCGATGGAGGCCAGTTTGGGCTGGGATCAGAGGTCGGCATAAGCACCCAGAAATTCCATGCCCGGGGACCCTTGGGACTGCGGGAGCTTACCTCCTACAAGTGGATAGTCCAGGGCAACGGTCAAGTTCTGGGCTAGTCAACAGCATCCCCCAACCGGAGGCGAAGGTACGATGGGCGATTTCTACTTTGAGCGGGACTGTCGGACTCCCTATTCCGAATGCTACACCATCCTGGAGGATGAACAGCCAGTGGGCCGGGTGGATATTCACTTCACACCCACGGTGGTTCACTCGACGTTGTGCGTGGTGGAGAGCGTCACCCAGGAGGGCATCCAGGAGCTGATCGAAGCCATAGACGATGAGCTGGTCGATTCCATCGGGGTGTCCAGGGAAGAGTTCATCGTCCACATCTTCCAGGGCAGGGAGGCCGGTGTGTACAGCGACACCGGCTTTGGCGGAAACGGCACAGGCGCTGAGCCAGTGCAGTAGAGAGAAGTCAGGCGCGGGTCGTTATTCCAAAAGGCATAGGATTCTACGCCTTACTTAATCGGCTAGAGGGCTCCTCAGACGCAGAGGTTGTTCGACTTCTCTCCATAAACCTTGGTGGCGCGGTATAGTGTAGCACCGTTGGTTACCTTCGAAGATATGGGAGGTGAAATTCCTAGTGGCTATGACTGCATCCGGCGGGGAGTTCCCATATTTTGCACACGCCCTGAGTGGGCGCCAGGACATTACTAACTCCTATGAGGTCTTGGGAGACTTGCCAGAGAGGGTAGGTGTCTCCACCCAAAGCGAGGACCTATTCATTGCCAACATACGACGTATCATCGACAACGACGCCGGGGGGACTTCGGACATAGCGACTATCGCCGCAACAGCCACCAAAGGGGCTGAGGACCTATATCACTCGAACCTCATTGCAGCCGTTGACGGCACCGATGCTATCTCCACTATGCAATTCGTGACGGACACGATATATGCGGTGGGCGTAGTTTTGGTCACTCCCCAAACACACATGAATCCGAGAGCGCACGTGACCCGAACTCAGGCTAACCATGTCACTCCGACCACCCAGCCACCAGCCGGTGGTTGGGAGGAGGCCGTAGCACAATGGGCTGAATACCTCAGGGCGGCTCGTGAGCAGGAGCATTCTTGGACCAACACTTTCCGGGAATATCACGTGCGGGATATGGCGTTGGAGTGGTTGGGCGAAGCCGAGGATCACGTTGCCCTTATCGACGGCCCTATAGCGACCCAAAACATGCTTACTCAAGACTCGGCTAGGGACCTGTTGCAGCAGATTCTGAACACCGCCCGAGCAATTGGATTTATCAAGGAGCTATCGGCTAATCCCCTACTCAGCGCCATAGGCTATGCTCTTGAGCCCGGCGAGGCTTTTGTGTTGACCAGCTGGTCCAGTATTCTCTCGGACCGGTTTCGAGCGCGACAGGGCCACATCAGTGGTTGGGTGGAAAACTATGCCAATCAACTGGTCCGCGTCATCTACCGAGTTGGTCATCGAGCTTTTGGCATGGAGACCAACGCTGCCAACATTCCCTTGGGCCTGGCGATTCTCCAGCATGACAATCAAGGTCCTCGCGACCATGATATTCCAATGCTGCTCCAAATCGCGGATCAAGCGGCCCGCACTAAGTTCAAGGGAGACAGGGCGCGTGATGAAGTCATCGCCCGCTATTCGAGACATAACCCGAGTCGACTTCTGAGCCTTACGAATGAACGGAGCCTAAGATAATGACCTCTCAACCACAACCAGCAGGGAGTGGCCAGTCAGCCCAGGACCCATCAACAACCACGTCTACTGTCCCCAGCAGTGCCTCATCTACGCCCACTACCGTAAGGCTAGTGCAGATTGCTGATGATCACGGAACCGACACTGCTATTGTCCGACTTATTGCCACCGGGGAGACTGAGCTGATCCCTCTGTTCACGTACCTGATTGCTGAGGCAACTCCCAACCCGTTCTTCCTTCAGATAGTAACTGCCAATCGCAACCTGAGTCGGTTCTCCCCTCAACCCTTCGATACGATCTCTTTGAGTCAGATGCTCGCTCTGATAGAAGATAGAGGCTACTCGGCGGACGCCATCGTTTCGAACATCAGCTACTACGACGCTGAGGTCGAGGCCATCATTGACCCGACTAGAGACGAAGCGTCTACAGCCTACATTCGGCCTACTACCGGAACGGTACATCGTTTGGCCCAGACAAACGAGATCGTAAACTACCTTGAGCTTCCATCTTCTGTCGGTGTCGACTGAAGAATCGGAACCCTGGCCCGGAGCGGAGAAGTCGTAGTGCCCATCAATGCATCTGACCATATCCTGAATCACCACATGCTGGTGGCAGGATCAACCGGATCGGGCAAGTCCAACCTGCTTTCCAACATCGGTCATGCCGCGACGTCTGGTGGGCGTAGTGTGATTCTATTTGACCATAAACCTGACCACCAGCATCACCATCTGCCCAATACGCACCCTGAGACTCAGAACCCACGGGCATATTCGTTGAATGGACAAGACCCCAATGCGATACCTGTAAGGTATTGGACTCTGGATATCCAAGACCCCAACCAAGACGCTATAGTCATCACCGTTCGGGCACGAGACCTTGACCCTGAGATACTCGCCGGAACAATTTTCTACCGACCCAGCGAAGACCTCCAGGCGGAGATCTTTGCTCACATTGCCAGTAGCTTTGCGGATGACCAGTCCGCCACAAACCCAACGTGGACCATTCACAACCTCATCGACCACATCAGAAACACTAGCGATGGCGTGCTCAGAACGCGACTCTACGGTGGCAATCAGGGCGGTAGCGCCTTCGCGCAATCAATGGCGGCAATTCGCAGGAAAATACAAGCCCCAGGCCGCATCCCAGGTTTCGTCGATCCTGTGTTGCCGACGGCACCGATAACTGGTCGCCGACGCACCACCGGAAACATCTCACAAGTCTTCGCTCCCGGATTAAACGTTATCCGCATAAGCGAGACCAATAGGCGTGGCTACGCGTTGTTTCTGCAAAACCTACTGCAAGGCGCAGCCGACTACCGGACGGGTGCCGTCCACCAGCCTAGCGAGTCTGTCCATGATTTGGAAATCATCATTGATGAAGCTTCGGACATCTTTAGGGCAGAGTCCCGATACCTCCGAGAGGTGTCCACTGGGATGTTGTCGGAGCAAATTCGGAAAGGTCGTTCGCTGCACATCGGATACGTGATAGCTGTGCAGAGTGCAGGCGATGTGCCCGAAAGTATACGAAACAACCTGAATACTACAATGGTTGGAAGGCACCGTAACATGTCCGTACTTCGCGATGCTCTCCCCACCGCACGGCCTGGTATGCTGGAACAGGCCGACAAACTCATCCCTGGAGAGATGTTCGTCGACCTGTTCGGTGTCCGCTCGCTCTTACTCGTAAAGATGGACCATTCCAGGTCACAGCTTACTATGGCCCCTTAGATGAGATTCGATCAGCGAAGAAACACGCCAGATTACAATATGCCAAGAGACTGGGCCGCCTATTTGACGAGTACACCAACGGATGCTGGACGCGCCCTCGTGCTCCAAGGCCTCCGTCTCGACGAAGCTCGACGCGAACTCAGTGAAACTCAATATGTCCGAATTCTGGCTCGTGCCAGCATCAGGCCGAGAGAAGCTGCCAATCTGGCCAACATAGGCCGTCGGCTCCGTTTCTTGCTCGAAGAACACCCTGATATCCGATTGCCATATCGGCTGCGCGCACTTATCGCCCTAGCTGATTTTTCGACTGAGAGCATCAGAGGAGCTGCCAAGGATGACCTCATTCATCCAGCCATGACCGAACCCGAGGTCAAGGCTCTTCGACCGCCGTCCTTGAATCCGCTACCACCAGTAATACGACCTACCGACAACTGGAACTTTAGCAGTTTGCGCTGGCCTCGAATAGACGGATTCGACTCCTACGGCTACATCCCGGGTGACGTCTATGCGAACTGCCTCTGGTATT
>JAGWBF010000084.1:7449-14129 GCA_021296025.1 Dehalococcoidia bacterium
ATGTTGCATGTGTGGCAGCAGCGCAACACATGGCTTGAGGATCGCCTTTCTAATCTCACAGTTTCAGGGTCAGACCTCAATCCTCGTGGCCCATACGATCAGCAAATCCGCAGGCATGACCTGCTAGAGGGTCTCCCGGGAGACTTGTATGACTACATCATCATGGACCCACCATATCCTGGACTGGCCAACGGACAGTATAGTGTCTCGCCAAACGACCTAGCCAACATGAACCAGCATAACTGGTCACAAGCTATGCGATCCATCGCACTCGACTTCTACACCCAACAGCCGTCAAGCGGACGCTGCACGGTCATCATTCCCAATAATCGCAACCTTGTAACTGGGCATAGAGACCTCTTCCCCGATGTGGTACGTAGCATATTCCGTGATGCCGGCTACCAACTCTACGACACGACTTACGCCTCTCGCCGTACTCAACAGAAGCAAGGCCGCAGGATGGCGATTCTCAACAACCAAGCACGACGAGCCCGCGTCCCTATGACTGAGATTTCAGAAGTGCTGACATTCATCAAGGCAAGTCCCGAGCTAGCTTAGTAGGTGGTGTTCTTAGAGTACATCAATGCCGATTCCAGGATGTTATGAACATGAACTTGCCAGAAGAGCTTACAGTACCCCAGGCGGCCTCTTACCTCAAGGTAAGTGAAGAGACCGTTTGGCGCAATATAGGTGCAGAGCGCCTAAAGGCGTTGTGGAGGGGAACCTAATAGTTCATTCACCGAGATGTCTTTATGATTTTCGCTAACAGCTATGATTCGAAGACTGGCAAGATTTGGTAGATGCTCTAACGCGGGGGTTAATATGGCTACGATCTATCGCTGGCAACATGGCCGGATAGAGATTACAAGGGCTGAACTGACAGACATAGGCTTTTTGACCCAAGAGCCTCCGGCCATTCCGTTTCTTGACTCAGCTAAGCCACAGGCTGAGGCTGGTATGGCTCGACCCGTATCCGGTCTTCACCCTTGCGCGCTTGTGCAAGGTCTTAGGTGGTCTGGCGACGCAGCCAAAAATCCACGTTGGACCATCCAGCCTTCTCAAGGCGAATGGCCATGTCGGGTGAGATGGCGGCGTGGCCGTTCAGAACACGAGAGAGCGTATGGCGAGCAACACCCAGAACCCCGGCTGCCTCGGTAACATTCAGGCCAAGAGGATCAAGACGTTTCTCCCTGATGCTGCGGCCCGGATGGGGAGGATTCTTCATAGCCATGGTCTCTTCCTCTTCTCAGCTCCTCCAACAGGACATTCACGTCGGCCTGGTCCTGGGACTTGGAGGCGGGGTGGGAGTATTTCAGCAGCCCATCCTGGCTGATGATGAAATCGCCCCCCAGCTGCATGATGTCGCCGTGCCCTGCCCACACCCACCTACCCTTGAACAGCAGTCTAAGGAACTGTAGCGCCGCTCCCAGATTGAACACATCCCCGAAAGACCCTCTGCGAACGCCATATGCCCGGTATGTCTCCAGCCCGGGATCTGACAGGATAGGGAATGGGAGGCGCATATCTTCAACCTGCTTCTTCAACCTCTGCAGAGGTTCGAAGGAAACGGCGACAACGTCGGCCCCCAGCTCTCTGATCTCCTCGTAGCTCTGCTGCAACTGCAGCAGGTGGTCCCGCCCGGCAAGTCAGCAGTTGTGCCGGGAGAAGACCAGAACGACCCAGCGCCCCAGCATGCTGCTGAGGGCGACCTGATCGCCGGCGGTGGACTCCAGGCGGAAGTCGGGAGCATGCTGTCCTTGCATCGATCCAGCCTTTCTGCTGTGGGGCGGGTGCTGACTGGGTACGCGTCTCCGGGATTCGTTTCTTCGCAGGTCTGCGTGACTATATAATCCTACCCACAATGATAATCGATTTCCACACCCACATATTCCCTCCCGTCTTTCGGGACGTTCGACAACGGTACCTGGAGCTGGACGCCACCTTCGCAGCCCTCTACTCAAACCCCAAGGCCAAGCTGGCCACTTCCGGAGAGCTGGTGGCCTCCATGGACGAAGCTGAAGTAGATAAGTCGGTCGTCATGGGGGTGGGCTGGACCAACCCAGAGGTAGCTAAGGAAGCCAACGACTACATCATCGAGTCGGTGGGCGCGTACCCTTCCAGGCTCATTGGCTTCTGCTCCGTCAATCCGGCCTGGGGCTCAGCAGCCGTGGAAGAGGCGGAACGGTGCGCCGATGCAGGCCTGCGGGGCATCGGGGAGCTTCACGCCGACTCCCAGGGATTCGACGTAGCTGACCGGGCGGCGCTGGCACCTCTAATGGACTTGGCGAACCGGCGAGGGCTCCAGGTCCTTGTGCACGGGTCTGAGCCCGTTGGCCATAAATATCCGGGCAAAGGGACCACCACTCCCGACCTGCTGTACAGGATGGTGCGGAACTTCCCCGACAACGTTATAGTTTGCGCCCACTGGGGCGGGGGCCTTCCCCTGTACACCCTCATGCCCGAGCTGGCAGCCGAGCTAAAGAATGTTTACTTCGACTCGGCGGCGTCACCCTTCCTGTACCACCCCGCAATCTACTCCACCGTCTCGGATGTGGCAGGCCCTGAGCACATCCTGTTTGGCACCGACTATCCCCTGCTCTCCTACAAGCGCTCCCTGGAGCACCTTAAGGAGGCCCACCTGTACCCGGAACACCGTGAGCGCATCCTGGGAAAGAACGCCCAGGAACTGCTGGGCCTCTAGAAGGCTTGCGAGGGACGGATTTGCGCACATTCATCGCCGCCGACATCCCGGACGAAGCGAGGGAAAGCCTGGCGTCTTTCCTTTCCCATCTGCGGGCCATGGAAATTGAGAAGCTACGATGGGTACAGCCCGAGGCCATCCACCTGACGCTGAAGTTCCTGGGGGAGATCGACCAGGAAATGGCGAGGCCGGTGCTTTCGGCCATGAGGGAATGCTGTGCCGGCGCATGCTCCTTCCATCTGGCCACCGGCGAGTTGGGCTGCTTTCCAAACCGCAGGTCTCCCCAGGTGGTCTGGCTGGGCCTGGAAGGGGAAGTAGGAACCCTTGAACTTCTTCAGACGAGGCTGGACGAGGAGCTGCATCGCTCTGCGGGCCTGTCCCTGGAGGGACGTCCATTCAGGCCCCACCTGACCCTGGCCAGGGTGCGAAGGGGGGCGTCGGAGACCGAGCGGCAGCAGATATGGGAGCGCATTGAGGCCACCCCGCCTCTCAAGACAATCAGCTGGACGGTGTCCCATCTATCCCTGGTGCACAGCACCCTGCGCCCGCAGGGTCCCGAGTATCGGACCTTAGGGTCGGCGCCGCTCGCGGGGTAGGGGGGAGTTTAGGTGTGTGGGCCCCTCTTTTGGAAGAGAGCCTTCTTAGGGTGCATTTCGGTCGAAAGAACTATATGATCGGCGAAGCTAGGTTGGCCGCTGAGCATGCAGGTAAGTCAGCCGGGACGTTCTTATGATCCGGTCGTTTGCGGATAGGGATACCCAGGAGCTGTTCTACTCGGAGAGAAGCCGACGATTCTCAGCGGTGGCTCGAGTGGCGCTTAGAAAGCTGATCCAGATGAACCAGTCTACTATTCTCAGCGATCTGGCCGCTCCGCCTGGCAACGACCTGGAGGCCCTGACGGGTAGGCAAACAGGATTCCACTCCATACGTATCAACGAACAGTGGCGTATTGTCTTCCCTTGGACTGAATCAGGGCCGGAGATGGTGGCAATCGTGGACTATCATTGACAATTGTTCTATAACGCAATACGTTATAGAACATGGACAATCCCATCACACCAGGCGAGATTCTATTGGAGGAGTACCTGAAGCCCTTGGGTATCTCCCAGAACGCCATGGCCCGCGCTATCGGGGTATCGCCCCGAGCCGTCAACGAGATCGCCCTGGGCAAGCGCTCCATTACACCCGCTATGTCCATCCGTTTCGGGGCCTTCTTTGGCCAGTCGGACCAGTTTTGGCATGGTTTACAGGTGGAGTGCGATTTCCGCAGTTTGGCCGGCCAAAGGCCCGCTCTTATCGCCGATATCCAGCCGGCATCGACATTGACAAAAGTCTAGAAGCTCCCGAAGGCGGCGTCGGTCAGCCGAATTAGACGCGATTCAACCCCTATATTGTTGACCCCATTGTCCTGTGCTACGATGTTAATTAGCCCTCTTCCAAGCCACCGGAAGCTGTCTATCGCTAAGCTGAAGGGGCATCCTGTCCATGTACAGAGGCAGCTTGATCACCATCGAGGACCTGTCTACCAGCCAGATCGAGGATGTGCTCGACCTGGCCCAGGAGATGGAGCAGAACCGGGACAGCTTTCGTGGCGTCGCTTCCCACGCGCTGATGGCCAACCTGTTCTTCGAGCCCAGCACCCGCACCAGGGGTTCCTTCGAATCTGCTATGAAACGCCTGGGCGGCGATGTGGTCGGCACTTCCGATGCCACGTCCACATCCATGACCAAGGGCGAGTCCCTGGCAGATACGGTTCGCATCTGGAGCAGCTACGCTGACCTGATGGTCATCCGGCACCCGTGGGAGGGTGCCGCCAGGCTGGCGTCCGAGTACAGCGATGTGCCCGTCATCAACGCCGGGGACGGCAGCCATGAGCATCCCACTCAGACGCTCCTGGATTTGTACACACTGAGGAAGGAGTTCGGGACCCTGCAGGGCAAGAAGATCGTCCTTTGCGGAGACCTGAAGAACGGGCGCACCGTCCACTCCCTCGTGTATGCCCTCCTACGGTTCGGCGCCGTAATCATTTTCGTTCCGGGGGAAGGTCTGGGACTGCCCGATCACGTCCTCCACAAGATAGAAGCCGACTACCAGCTTCCCATACAACCGATACGCCACAGAGGGCTGGAGGCCCTGTATTCGCGTAACAGGAGTGGGGAGGAAGAGGAAGTGGACGTCATCTACATGACCCCCAGTTACCCCCACACCCTCACTTTGTTCGATTCCATGGACCTGCACATGGAAAAGGGCGAGTCCTTTGCCCTCTACGCCACCAGGCGCCAGGGAGAAAGGGAATCGTCGGTCGAAAGCGACCGGCCTGGAGCCTATCCCCGGATCGATAGTTCCATCCTCAGGATGTCGGACTTCTCCAAGGCCTTCGTACTCCATCCCCTTCCAAGGGTCGATGAGCTTTCTCCCAGCATCGACGCCGACCCCCGGAGCAGGTACTTCCAGCAAGCCCGAAACGGGGTGCCAGTGCGAATGTCCCTAATCGCGCTCATGCTGGGCTTGTACCCTTGGAGCAAGGCGTCCCGTGGAGACGAAGGCGGCCCACCCCGGGGAGCATCGTGGGATGAACCTGAGGTTATCGTCTGCGATAATCCCAACTGCGCCGCCACCATTGAAAGCCAGAATGCGTCCCACAGCTTCACCATCTACCAACGACCCTTGATTCGCCTGGTGTGCAGCTACTGCGAGCGAGAGACCATACCCTCCTACTTTTCCTATCCCTTCGGGGAGGTCTATCATCCTATTACCGATTTCCCCAAGGAACGGGTCGATACCGGGCGATTTGGGTTCTACAGAGATACAGGCACCGCGCAGGCAAGAGGCCTGCGCCATCCCAGGAGAGTGACCCAGGAAGGGCAGGACGCCGGAGAATGATGCGGGCAAATGACGGGAACGGAGCGGAGCCCAGTGTTACCTACCTGGTGCTGGAAGACGGCTCGGTTTACCAGGGGGAGTCTTTTGGCGACAATTCATCCGCCCATGGCGAGGTTGTGTTCAATACCGGAATGACGGGCTACCAGGAGGCTCTGACCGATCCGTCTTACGCCGGCCAGATCGTAGTGCTCACCTATCCCTTGGTGGGCAACTATGGGACCAACAGCCGGGATGTCGAGTCACGGCAGGTGCAGGTGGCGGGGTTTGTCGTCCGTGAGCACTGCGACAGTCCCAGCCATGCATTGAGCGACGCTACCCTGCACCAGTTTTTGAAGGAGCGGGGTACCCCCGGCATATCGGGTGTGGATACCCGGTCCATTACGAAGAAGCTTCGCAGCCATGGGGTGATGATGGGAATGATTATCCCCGCCGATGAGGTGGATGAGGTTGGCCCGGAAACGTGGAGGCAGGCGTCCGAGGATACCTCCGCTCGCATCGCCGAGGCTGCATTGGCGCGGTTGAATGATGTCGTACCGTACGGGGAAGTTGACTATGTGAGCAGGGTTACGACCGACGCGCCCTACACCTGGGAGCCCGGAAGCGATCGGGGAAGCCGTATGCCCCGCATCGTGGTGGGGGACTACGGCGTCAAGTACAACATCCTCCGCTTGCTGCACCAGCGGGGGTGCGATGTGGTCACCGTACCCTGCACAGCCTCCGCCGAGGAGGTGTTGGCCTTGGAGCCGTCGGGGGTGCTGCTGTCCCCCGGACCTGGGAACCCGGCCCTTCTTGGCTACATGGTGGAGACAGTGGGCCAGCTAATCGGACGGGTGCCCCTGATGGGTATCTGCCTGGGCCACCAGATCGTCGCCAGGGCCCTGGGAGCATCCACCTTCAAGCTCAAGTTCGGGCACCGTGGGGCCAACCACTCAGTGCAGGATGTCAGCACAGGGAGAGTTTACATAACGGCCCAGAACCACGGCTACGCAGTAGATCTAGATACCCTGCCTCAAGAGCTGGAGGTCACGCATCTGAACCTAAACGATGGGACTGTTGAGGGTCTGCGCCACCGCTCCCTCCCCGTCGTCAGCATCCA
>JAGWBF010000085.1 GCA_021296025.1 Dehalococcoidia bacterium
GCATCGGTGTAGGGGTAGAGGATGGTGTCGGTGTCACTGTGGGTGAGGGCCTTAGTGTAGGGGAAGGTATGGGAGTCGGTGTAGCTGTCGGGCCGGGGGTCGGACTCAGGGTGGGTGTTGGAGATGGCGGAGGACTCGCTGTAGCGGTGGGTGTGGATGTGGGCGTAGTTACGGGGGTCGGCGGACTGAGGGTACACCCAGCAAAGGATAATGCCAGCCCGCCCAGAATAAACACGTACCTTAGAGACAACATAGTGTTACCGAACTGCGCCTCATCGGTGAGACCTGATAACCTGGATGGCGCCGACGAGGATGAGCAAATATACCACAGGGCGTTCTCTGCCCTATGCGGCAAGGTTCTTGCAAGGGCTGGCATGAGAGCGATCAGTTCAAGGATCTTCCTGGAAATACTCCACCTGAGGGCAGGTGGGCCTCGTGTGCTAGAATGCGGGGCATCGTACGTGTGGAGGGGCGGAATGAATGACCTGCCCGGCGGCGCAGCCTTGAGCCGGCAGTCCATCCTCGAGCTGCTGGAAGCCCCGGAGCCCCTGATTGCCGGCTACCTGGACCTGGATGCTCAGGCACAGCCCAACGGGTTCGATGTCACCGTCGGGGAGGTGCAGGAGTACAATTCCCTGGGAAAGCTCACCGAAGCCGACCGTTCCCTGTCATCAACCCGTACCCTCCAATGGAATTCCTCAGGGGATTTAGATCTGGAGCCCGGTCCTTACCTGGCAGTCCTCAATGAACGCATAAGTCTGCCCCTTCACATCATGGCCCTGATGCAGCCCCGCTCCACCCTCCTCCGCTCCGGCGTTACCCTGCACACCGCCGTATGGGATGCGGGATATCGAGGCCGTTCCCAAGTGATGCTAACGGTGCTGAATCCTCAGGGGTTTTGCCTTGGCCGGAATGCCAGGATTGGCCAGCTTGTCTTCTTCCACCTGGACCGGCAGCTTCTCCAGGGATACCAGGGGCAGTATCAGGACGAGAACCTTGCCTCTCCAAAGGCGAGCAGCGCCCCCATGTCAGCAGGCCTAGGATCCAGCAATGCTATGCCGAGTGAAGGATATGGCAGATAGCTTTTCGGAACGGTTGAGGGCGGAAGCCTCCCCCATCTGGCACCAGATATATGCCAATCCCTTCCTTGCGGAACTTAAGGCGGGCACGTTGCCCCTGGAAAAGTTCCGGTACTACATGACCCAGGACTACCTCTACCTGGAAGGGTTTGCCCGGACGGTGGCCCTTGCCTTGGCCAAGGCCCCGGACACTCACAATCTGGAGCTCCTCTCCCACCGGGTCTCCACTCCCGTGGAGAGGCCCCTGCACCAGAAGATGATGGGATTGGTGGGCCTGACCCCGGAGGAGGCGCAAGCGATAGGTCGCTCCCCGACCTGCATGGGCTACGTCAACCACATGCTCGCAACGGCATCCCTCATGGGCTTGGGCCCCACGGCTGCCGCCCTGCTTCCCTGCCCATGGACCTACCATGAGCTTGGTGACATGTTGGGCGAGCTGGAGCATCCGGTCTACTCCCAGTGGTCGGCTCCCTATATCGAAGGTCTGTTGGCGGACAGCGTGGCTGCTTGGCGCTCCTTCGTGGATGAGTGTGCAAAGACCGCAGGGGCTGTGGAGCTGGAACAGATGCGGACAGCCTTCATGGTCAGCAGCCAGTACGAATGGCTCTTTTGGCACATGGCCTATAACATGGAAGCCTGGCCCCCGATATAGGCGCCCTAGGTCAGGGAAGGACCCCTTATGCCCAGGCCTGACCAATCCCACCCGGATAACGCTCCAGGTCCATGGTTTGTGGAGACCCACTGCACTGGAACCATCGACGCGGAGAATTGGACATCTTCCCAAACCAGACTTTCCATTCCTGGGAGATTCTTGCCGACACAATGGAGAGACTCACCGCCCTCAGTGTGGAGTGGGTGTTTGCCGGACATGGTGTGTGGCATCACATTGGGTCTGCAGAGTGGACCCGCCAGATGGGGATGCTACCCCCGGCGATGAGGAGCATTGGCCGGCAAGCTTGGGCGCAGCGACCGTACACAACCTACAACTGGTATTGACTCGAAAGACGCCTTGGTTCATTACTCCCATCCTTGACACCTTCCCCTTGGGTGGACTAGCCTACCTTGCATCTACAGTACGCCTGTCCGGCTTTGTTTCATTCCCACGTTGGAGATGTTCGGTGCCTGAAGTTCGAGAGCTAAACCTGATATGTATGTCCGGCCAGGGGTCGGTGCAGGCCGGGGAGGTGCTCTCCAAGGTGCACTCCCGGATGGGCAGCTACGTTTCGGTAAACGTCTACCCAGGCACCCGTGCCCGTAGCGCCCCCGTAATCAACTACGTCAAGATATCCGACTCTCCGGGGCTGGCAAGCTGCGCCAACTACCATCCCTCTGAGGTGATCATCTTCCAGGAGGAGCTGCTGAACACAGCCCGCCACAACAGCCATGACCTTGTGGCCGATGCTGTGGCGAGGATGAAGGAGGGCACCCTGCTGGTGAACTCTCCCAAGGCCCCAGAGGAGATCGACCTGCCCTTTGCCTTCCGGGGTGTTGTAGCAACGGTGGATGCCACCGAGATCTGCCAGAGGCTGCTGGGAAGGTATCCGCCTCCCGTCGGTCTGTGCCTGCTGGGAGCTTATGCCCGCATCACAGAGAGCATGGACCTCACCGAGCTGCGAGGCGAAGTGAGGGATGCCCTTCCCGGGCCGGTGGGGGATGCCAATGCCAGGGCTGTTGTGGAGGCCTACCAGTCGGTGAAGGCCATCGGCGGCGTCAAGTTTGACAGCCCCAACAGCGCCCGAGGGTTCCGGCGCGTTCAGGTGGATGACCTGCCCCAGCACTACAGGTTCGACCGCTACGATGAGCTGCCCGGGTACACCAAGGGCAGTCCCTTCGTTTGGAGGGACTCGATCCCGGTGTGCGTAGACAGCAAGTGCATCTGCCCCAGCTCCTGCATCAGCGAGGTGATGTGTCCCGACGGTACAGGGTTCATAGTGCGGGAGGGCCTTACTCAACAGGGCTACCGCATCGACGTGGACTTTTGCCGGGGCTGCGGGATATGTGCCGAGGTGTGCGTGGGTGAGGCCCTTACCATGATAGACGAAGACAAGGTGCTTAAGGAGCGCCCCAACTACGAGGACATCACCATGGAGCCCCACCATGAGGAGATCTACTCCAAGGCCCGGTACTCCATGGGCGATGAGGAGAATGGCGGCGAGGCTTAACACCGGTCAGGCGGGCGCCGGATGTGCCCGCGGGAGGTTTCATGTCCACAGGGATTGAACTGGAGCGCACAGCCCTTACGGGGAACAAGGCGGCGGCCCAGGCCCTCAGCCTGGCCCGTATACAGGTGCTTTGCTTCTTCCCTATAGGCCCCTCCGATGAAGTGGGAGAAGAAGCCTCCCGCATGATCTCCAAGGGAGAGCTGGACGCCAGGGTGATAGAGCTGCAGAACGAACGGAGCGTGATGAACGCCCAGTGCGTGGCCACCCAGTCCGGCGTGCGCTGCTCCTTCGCAACCAACTCCGAGGGCCTTCTCTATGCGGCCCAGCAGCTTATTTTTGGTTCCTACGCCCGCATACCCATCGTCATTACCGTGGCCCACAGGGCCCTTGAACCGCCGGCGGTTGTCCGCACCGATGACCAGGACACGATAATGTACCGGGACATCCACTGGATTCACTACCACTGCGAAAACGCCCAGGATGTCTTCGACACAATCCTGCAGGCGTACAAGGTCAGTGAACACCCGGATGTGCTCCTGCCCGCCTTCGTCACCTACGATGGGTGGGAAGTGTCCCACAACAGCTACCCCGTAATGCTGCCGACCCGGGAGATGGTTGACCGGTTCCTTCCACCCTTCCAGCTCCCGCCGGAGATCGATTTTCTCAAGAACGTGGACTTTTCCGAGTACTACTCGGGCGCGAGGATGAGCGGCTACGGCTACGTGGATGTGGACCGGGAATACATGGAGCGCCGCTATCAGTTGGACTACGCCCTGAACCACACCGCCAAGTCGATGATCCAGGATGTTCACAAGGAATACCAGGAGATTTTCGGGCGTGGGTACGGCGGCCTTCTGGAGACCTACAAGGTCGAGGATGCCGAGGTCGTCCTGGTCGGAATGGGTTCCCTGGTCTCAACGGCCAGGGTCGCCATCGACATGATGCGGGACCAAGGGAAGAAGGTCGGCCTGGTGAAAATCAGGACGTACCGTCCCTTCCCGGGGCGGGAGTTGGCCGACGCCCTGAGGGGGTCCAAAGTGGCGGTGGTGATGGACCGGAACACCGTCGCCGCTGTGTATCATGACCTGACAAGCGCCCTGTTCGGCGAGGATGCTCATCCGACCGTGATCGGGCGCACCGTGGGTCTTGGCGGCAGGGATGTGACCTACTACGATATCCAATACATGGTAGAAGAAGGATTCCAGGTCTTGGACCCTGGGAACCTTGTGCCGGAGCAGTCCTGGCACTTCGATGTTATAGAGGATGAAGATATGCTGAGGCGGGCCTTGGGAGCCGGGTAGAAAAGGTCCGCCAGGGAGTTGATGCGATATGCCTAAGATGATGATGGAGACCGCCGAGAAAAAAGTCTGGATGAACGTCACCGCCAACCAGTGCCCGGGGTGCCCCTCCAACCTGGCAACCCGGCTGGTGATGCAGGTTATTTTCGATATCCTGGACGATGAGGCCCCTATCATCTTCGGGCAGGGGTGCGGCATAGGACGGGACTTTCTCCAGCGCAGCGGGTTGGGCACCCACGACAGTGCCTGCGCAGCCATGCGCACCGCCATGGAGATCCGAGGTATCGACCGGCCCATAGTCGTCATCGACGGGGACGGCCAGATCGACATGGGCCTTGCTGATATGGCGACAGCCTTTCAGCAGGGCTACAAGTACCTGCACGTGGTCTGCGACAACCAAGCACACGCGGCCAGCGGCAGCCATGCCACAGGAAGCACCGATCTGCTGGCTCGCACCAGCGTCCGCCCCTCTGGCAAAGTGCGGAGCCGGAAACAGTTCCCCCTGATGCTGATGTTCAGCGGCGCTGAGTACGTGGCGACGGCCTCCACATCCCACCCTGGCGACCTGGAGCGTAAACTGAAGGCGGCTGTGACACGCCTCCCGGCCTTCATCCAGATTCTGACCCCCTGCAACCCGTCGTGGGGGTATGATGATGACAAGGGTATCGAGGTCTCCCGCCTTGCCGTGGAGTGCGGCATCTGGCCCTTGTACGAGTGGAAGGATGGGGCCTTCCGCCGGGCCAGCATACCCCGCAAGGCAACCATCCGAGACTATATCGCCCCCCAGAGGCGGTATGCCCAGGCGACCGATGCCCAGATCGCCGAAATGGAAGAGTACGTGCGCCAGCAGGATAGTATGCTGAGCAGCCTGGCCTCTGGCTTCAACGCCTAGAATCTTCCGGCCGGTTGTAGTCCCCGCACTATCTTGAGGATGAAGATGCCCAACTCCTCCGAAAGACCGTGGCTCTCCTTCTACTCTTCCGGCGTTTCGTCCAACCTCGACTACCCGCACATACCCCTCCATTCTCTTCTAACAAAGTCGGCTGAAAGGTACCCGGAACGGCCCGCAATCATCTACCTGGGAGATGGCGCCGCGCCGCCGGCCACCCTGACATACAGGGAACTGGACAGGCTTTCGGGCTGCTTTGCAGCCGGACTTGCCGGCATGGGAGTCGGCCTCGGAGATCGGGTGGCTTATTTTCTTCAGAACTGCCCCCAGCTGGTGATCGCCTTCTACGGAATCCTGAAAGCTGGCGCCGTGCCCGCGCCCTGCAACCCGATGTACACCGAAGACGAGCTGCTGCGCCAGCTCGATGATGCCCAGCCTCGCTTGATCATATGCGACCGGGACACGTATCCCCGGGTAAGGGGGGCGCTCGGCGGCAAGCCCATTCCCGCTGTCGTCGTGGTCGGAGGTGAGGGCCCGGAAGCGAGCTTCGAACGTATCCTGGAGACCCATGGGGAACCCGGTCCGCCTGTGCCCGTTGACCCCGAACGGGACCTGGCCCTGCTCCCCTACACCGGCGGGACTACCGGGATCTCCAAGGGCGCTATGCTCACCCACCGGAACTTGGTGGTCAACGCCATGCAGTTCGCCGCCTGGTACGGGTATGAGGCCGGCAAAGAGACGTTTATATCCACTCTGCCCCTTTTCCATATTGGAGGTATTGCGGGTGCCATGAGCGTTCCTATCATGGTGGGAGCAACCATGCTCCTCTTTCGCCGGTTCGATGCCCGCCGGGTGCTGACGGCGATACAAGAGTACAAGGCAACCCGCTTCCCGGCGGTGCCCACCATGTACATCGCAGCCCTCGACCTGGAAGGGGCGGATCAATTCAGCCTGGCTTCCCTGAGGCCTTCCCGCACCAGCGCCTCTTCGCTGCCCCCGGCGGTCAAGCGTTCCTTCGATGAGATGGCGGGCCATGAAGTCCTCATCGAAGGATATGGCCTAACCGAGACCTCTCCTCTCACCCACGCCAATCCTATCCACAGGGCCAAGGAGGGTTCCATAGGTGT
>JAGWBF010000006.1 GCA_021296025.1 Dehalococcoidia bacterium
CCATCCCCTACGACCGCTTCCCTGGCGCCAAGATCGGCCAGGAAGAGGTTGCAGCCAAGGCTGGCGGCAAGAGCAGCTTGGAAGGGCGCATCGGCAACCGGCACCATGTCCAGCCATCGGACTCCGTGGAGGATGAAAACTCCGAGGGTCGGCTCAACGACATGAACACCGAGGGCCGGGACATCGACTACATCTTCCCCGCTTCCTTCGCCAGGTCCATCGTCGCTCTCGACGACGTGACCATCGGCCGTGGCCTCTATAGGGCCTACCACAACTACATGCGGGAGTACTCGGCAGTCGCCCCCGACCGCATCAAGAGCGGCATCCAGGTCAACGGCTCTGATGTGGAGTGGGCAGTTGATGAGCTGAAGCAGTTCGGGAATGATGAGTGGGTTGCTGCCTGCTGGATCCATCTTCCCCACGGCTTGCCCATCGACGACCCCAGCTTGGAGCCCATCTGGTCCGCCATGAACGACCTTCACCTGCCCCTGACCCACCACACCTTCCAGACCGACGTCCCCTACTTCCCCGGCTACCAGGGCGACGAAAACTGGGGCAACATCATCGCGGTTAGGACCTTCGCCCATCCGTGGGGCGCCCAGCGCCTGATGGCCTACGTAATCCTGTCCGGCATCCTGGACCGGTATCCCAACACCGGCGTCTCCGTCTCCGAGGCAGGGTTCGGCTGGCTTCCCAACTTCGTCCTGAACCTTGGCTTCAACCTGAACCACCTCAGGAGCGCAGCCCCCGACCTGAAGCACACTCCGCTGGAGTATGCTCAGATGGGCCGGGTACGCGCCGCTGTGGACCAGCTGGAAGGCCCCGAGATGACCAAGGCTGCCATCGATGTGCTCGGTGAGGACTGCCTGATGTTCCAGTCCGACTACCCCCATCCCCAGGCAGAGTACCCCAACACCTGCCAGCTGGTGATGGACTTCCCAATCTGGGACACCCTGGGCGAATCCGCCAAGCGCAAGCTGATGGCTGAGAACGCCGAGAAGTACCTCCGGGTATAGTCCCAACAGCCAACTCACTGAACGAGTGAATAAGAGAGAGGCCCCACTTTAAAGTGGGGCCTCTCCTTTTTGGCCTGCGATACGTCCCGGCAGGGGAGAGAATGAGTATCTGGGTTGGTCGGGGCGATTGGATTTGAACCAACGACCCCCTGCACCCCATGCAGGTGCGCTACCAGGCTGCGCCACGCCCCGACAGCCCAGAACGATACCACAGGGCCATGCGGGGCACAATGCCCCGGCCGGGTCGACAGGTACGTTGACGGCTTCTTACGGCATCTGTAGAATCGGCCCCAAACTTCCTCTTCCTTGAGGGGAGAATTTGAGACAACCTCGTCGTTCCCGTAAAAGCGCGAGGAGGACGAGGATAACGAGGCGTTAATGGCCCCAAAGTACGAGATAGGGCAGCGAGTTAAGGTGCTCATGCAGGTCACCGGCGGGACCATCCGCACACCCTTTTTCGTGCGTGGAAAGAAGGGCGTGATCGTCGCCAGCCACGGTCCCGTGGGCAACCCCAGGGAGCTGGCCTACGGCAACCGCAATGCGCCAAGGGTGCCACTCTACGGTGTCTCCTTTCACATGGCCCACCTGTACGACGAAGACCCGGATATCCTGACCGACCGAGTTGTCGTGGACATCTGGGAAGACTGGCTGGTCCCCAACATCCTGGAGCGGGCGGACACCAGGCCCATCGACAGGGAGGAGCACGGCCTCTCCTACTACGATAGACGGATTGCCGCCCTTGGCAACCTGCTGAACGCCAAAGGGTTCATGAACATCGATGAGTCCCGGCGCCTGGTAGCCGAGCTAGACTACGAGCGCAGGGGTACGGAACACCCGATGGTCAACCACGAGTAACGCAAGACCGGGGGCGCGGGAATCTAGGACAGGGCAGGTAAATAATGGTAAGCGACGAACACGATCTCCTTCACCCACATCTGGATGACGACCACGAGGAGACCTACTACGAGAAGCGAATAATCGCCTTGTGCAACCTGCTGATGGACAAGGGTGTCATTACCTCAGGTGAGCTGCTTGAGGTGCTGCAGGAAAACCAGGCCTTGAACCCCTCCATCGGGGCCAAGGTTGTCGCCAGGGCCTGGAACGACCCGGATTTCAAACAGCGCCTTCTGAACGACGGCAAGGGTGCCCTAGCCGAGATGGGCATCACCCTGAAGCGCCTCGACGACATAGTCACCCTGGAGAACACCCCATCGGTGCATCATGTGGTGGTGTGCACCCTTTGCTCTTGCTACCCGATTCCCCTCCTGGGCCCTCCTCCCGAATGGTACAAGAGCGAGGTGTATCGAAGCCGCGTCGTCAAGGAACCCCGGCAGGTGCTCGAAGAGTTCGGCGTGGAAGTCCCGGCGGAGGTCGAGGTACGGGTGGTGGACTCCACCGCCGAGATCAGATATCTCGTCCTGCCCGTGCGTCCCAAGGGCACTGAAGGGATGAGCGAAGAAGAGCTCACCGAGTTGGTGACCCGGGACAGCATGATAGGGACGGGCCTGATCTCCGTTCCCAGCGCAGCCACCGCAGTCTAGGGCCCATTCAGGGCAGACATCGCACTTCACCGGAGTTGGCTGCCGGTGCCTCCACCCTGCTTGTCCTCTACACGGGTATTTGCCCCTTTGCCACGCTATGCCTCTGACCCGAGTCCGGGGTATCGTGAGGGTTGTGGTAACATATGTCCGCCTACCCACGTGTATCTGCTGGAGGTGCGATGAGAGCCTTGGACGGTGTGCGGGTGCTGGACCTTACCCGGGCCTTGGCGGGGCCCTACTGCTCCATGATGCTTGGGGACTACGGCGCCGATGTCGTAAAGATAGAGATACCCGGCACAGGAGACGACACCCGTGGTTGGGGTCCTCCCTACATCGGCGACCAGAGCGCCTACTTCCTCAGCATCAACCGCAACAAGCGCAGCATCACCCTGAACCTGCGGAACCCCAAGGGCAGGGATGTCTTCATGGAGATGGCAAGGACAGCCGACGTGATCGTGGAGAACTACACGCCCGGCGTGACAGCCCGGCTGGGAATAGACTACGACTCCGTGAAGGCCATCAAGCCAGGAATAATCTACTGCTCCATCTCCGGCTTCGGCCAGACGGGACCTTACAGGGAAAAGCCGGCCTACGACCAGGTGATGCAGGGGCTGGGGGGGATCATGAGCCTGACGGGAGAGCCCGACGGCTCGCCAGTTAAGATGGGTATAGCCCTGACGGACATTGGCGCCGGCATGATGGGGGCCTACGGCATCTTGGCCGCCCTTTACCACCGGGAGTCCAGCCAAGGGGGAGAAGGGCAACACATCGATGTGTCCATGCTGGACCTACAGGTGGCTTGGCTCACCTACATGGGAGGGTACTTCTTCGCCACGGGCAACAACCCCCAGAAGGTAGGGGCTGCTCACCCGACTCTGGTGCCCTACCAGGCCTTCATGTGCCAGGACAGCAAGTACATAAACATCGCAGTGGGGTCGGAGCGCCTGTGGCAGCGTTTCTGCGCAGCCATGGGCCGTAAAGACCTGCAGGATGACCCCAACTATGCGGAGAACGGAGACCGGGTAAGGAACCGCTCCAAGCTGGTGCCCCTGCTCCAAGAAGAGTTCCTGAAGAAGCCCACGGCCGAGTGGGTGACCCAGCTGGAGGCCGGTGGGGTCCCATGCGGGCCCATCAACGAGCTAAGCGATGTGTTCACCGACCCTCAGGTGCTCGAGCGCAACATGCTGCTGGAGGTAGCCCACCCGACCTTGGGGACAATCAAGCAAGCAGGGATACCCATTAAGTACTCAAGGACCGAAGGAGAGATCAGGCTGCCTCCGCCGCTGCTGGGGGAGCACACCAGGGAGCTGTTAACCGAGATGGGCTACACCGAGGCGCAGCTAAAGGACTTAGCAGATTCGGAAGCAATCTGATTCATGCCGGTATCCCCTTGCTATTCGGTTCAATAATGCTATCATTTCTCTGATCTAAGGGGTGCCGGGAGGACAAAGGGCCATGGAGTTGGGTCTCAGGGATCGGGTTGCGTGTGTCGGAGGGTCCAGCAAAGGCATGAGTCATGCTGTGGCCCTTGCTCTCGCCAGGGAAGGCGCCAGCGTCACCATCTGCGCCGGCGACGAAGCCCTTCTTCGCAAGTCCGAGTTGGAGATTGCACGGACCAGCTCCCAGCACCATGTACTGGCTATACCAGCGGACCTCTCCCGCCCCGACGACATCAGGCGGGCTGTTCGTGGCACATTCAACCGGTTTGGCAGGCTGGACATAGTCGTATGCAACATCGCCGGCCCTCGCTCCGACGATGGCCTCCTGGACGTTAATGACGAGGAGTGGGAAGAGGATGTGCAGCAGCATTTCCTCAACGTGGTCCGGCTTAGCCGCGAGGTAGTGCCCTACATGAAACAGCAGCGTTGGGGCCGCATCGTAATTCGCTTGCCTTCTCTCTCCCCCCATCCTATTCGTGGCTCCCAGGCTTTCGAGTCCACACGCATGGCAGTTTATGGATACGCTAAGCAGCTGTCCGAAGACCTGGCTCCGTTCAATATCACCGTGAACAGCGTACTGCCGGGAGCCATCATGACTGACCGATTGGCGTCGGAGTATGAGGCCAGGGCAGTGGAGAAAAACCAGATTCCCGAGGAGGTCGCCTCCCACAACGCCAAGGCCGTTCCCATGGGAAGACTGGGGGCTGCTGAAGAGGTGGGAGACCTGGTCGCCTTCCTGGCATCGGAGAGGGCCAGCTTCATCACGGGGGCCAGCATTCCCCTGGATGGCGGCTTGGTGAACGCCCACTCTTAACCCCGGTCCCATCCCGCCAACCTACCACAACAGCTACAGGAATGTTCCATGTCTGTTCACAGCCTCTTGTCAGTCGTCCAAGACTACCTTCGAGATACAGTCGACCCGAAGATCGATGCTTGGCTGGTGCACGACTACCACGATTCCAACCCTGCCTTCCGGAAGGTCCTTGGCCAGGAAATCGGCATGATCACCCGCCCCGCCTACCTCTACATGCCCTCCGCTGGCGAGCCCGTCCTGGTCTGCCACCATGTCGATGCCGGCAAGTTCGATGGCTTGGACATCCCCCTGGCGATATATCGCAGCCGTCGATCAATGGTCGAGGAGCTGGGCAAGCTCCTTCCATCCGGGGCAGTTGTGGCCATGGAGTACTCGCCCTTGGGCACCCTTCCCAGGGCTTCAAAGGTGGATGCGGGAACCGTGGAACTGGTGCGCAGCCTGGGGGCCGAGGTGGAGTCTTCCGCCGACCTGGTGCAGCATGCGACGCAGAGGTGGACGGAGCTCCATCTGGCGTCCCATAAGAGAGCGTCAGCCAAGCTCCATGCCATAGTCACCGAAGCTTTCCGGTATATCGGCCAGAACCTTTCCGACGGGCCCACCGAGTTCCAGGTGGCCGAGTTCATTCGCCGCAGGTTTGCAGAGGAGGGCCTTGTCACCGCCGACGGCCCCATAGTCGCCACCAACGAACATGCCAGCGACCCCCACTACGAGCCTTTGGAACATCGGAGCAGGCCAATCGTCAGTGGCGACTGGGTACTAATCGACCTGTGGGCCAAGGAGGATGCCGAGGACAGCACATATGGAGACATCACCTGGGTGGCTTACGTCGGTGATATCGTCGGTGAAGAGCACCAGAGAGTTTTCGATGTGGTGACGGGCGCCAGGGATGAGGCCCTCAGCTATCTTGCCTCGGAGGTAAAGGCTGGGAGGTTTCCCCAGGGTTTCCAGGCTGACGAAGCGGCTCGTCGGTACATCGCCGACAGGGGCTATGGAGAATACTTCACCCACCGTTTGGGCCACAGCATCAGCCATGAGGTACATGGGGATGCAGTGAACCTGGACAGCTTCGAGACCGAGGACACCCGGCGGATTGTCCCCGGTATCTGTTTCAGCGTAGAGCCTGGGATCTACCTGCCCGAGTTCGGCGTTCGGTCGGAGATCGATGTGTACATGTCCGAAGAGGGACCCCAGCCAACTACCGAAATCCAAAGGGATGTGGTGCTGATCAAGCCCTAGTACACATCCTCCATGTACCCTGCGATCTCGTCGAGGTGGAAGTCATCAACTGCCACCTCGGGCGCCCAGGTAACCTGGTCCGACGACCACCGCACCGTCCGCGTACGCTCCGACCCGACAGCCAGTATGTTGTTCAAGACGTTATGGATGTTCTCGTTCATCCGCAGGGTGTTGGGCTTGATTGGCGCCGCTATCCTGCCGTCCTTGATGAAATAGGAGTCCCCGACAATGGTGCCGCTGAAGTCGCCGGCCGCGATCCCGTTGACCGGGTAGGTGTACCAGATGCGCCCGATGTATATCCCGTCGCCGACCTGGCGCAGTACATCATCGGGTGTCCGGGGGGTCTTGCCTTCGATCACAAGGTTGGTCGGGGTTATCGACGGCATTGCATCGAAGTTCCTGCCCCCTCCCCTGCCGGTGCGGAACCCGTTGCGCCCAGCAATGGCATCGGCAATGCTCGCCGGGTCCACCCCCAGCTTTTCGCCACCCTTGGGGTCGCGGAGCATCCTCTGCTGCTCGTAGTAGTTGGACAGGAACCCTACCAGCACACCATCCCTGATCAGGTCGGTCCTGCCAGTGGGCACACCCTCGTCGGTAATGGCCCTGCTGGCCGCCAGCCCCGGCATCGAGCCGTCGTCGTACAGATACAACTCTTCCGACGCCACCCTCTGGCCCACCTTCCCCATGAAGGTGGATGCGCCGGCATAGACAACATCCAGCTGTAGGCTGGGCATCAGGACCCATTCCAGTATCTCTGTAAAGGCTTGGGGGCCCAGCACCACCCGGTATGCACCGCTTCCTGCTCTCTGGCCACCCATGGTTGCGATGGCTGAACGGGCGGCATCCCGCCCGGGCTGGCCAGAGTAGTCGGCGAGGTAGCTGCTGACGTGCCACCCGGTGCCCTTTGCATGTTCATCCTCCAGCATGCCGGTAACAAAGGCCATCAGCATGGTGGACTCATCGGTCTGCACCTTGGGCATATGGGTGGAGGCGATGGCGATGCGCTCCTGCAGCATCACAACATCTCCGCCGAGGATGAGGCCGATGTCCTTGACCCCCTGGGGCGAAGATGCTGCATTCAGCAGCTCTTCGGAGCTGGTGAAGACCTCCAGGGCTTTCTCAACGGTCTCCCAGCCCACCTCCAGCATCTTGCCGTTGCTGATGCGCATGATGGCCGGATCATGATAGCGTCGAAGTGTCGGCTTGCGTCCCGTGGGATGAGGCAAGGACACATAGTCCGGGTCCAAGACAGCCCCCATTCGGGCTTTGTCCAGCGCCCTGCGCACCCCCTCCAGGTTCAGGTCGGTGGGTTCGCTCCCGAAGCCGGTCTTCACACCTTCGGGGGAGTTGAATGCTACCCGCAAGCCCAGCCCGTAGGACTCCACCGACTTCGGCTCCTCAACGCCGTTGCTGGGGATGCGGGAGGTGTAATTGAGCCTGAGGGTCAGGTTGGTGTTTGCGGAAACAAACACCTCGGCCTCGGAGATATCCGGCTGAGTGCCAAGGTAGGCCAAAGCATCCTGGGCCAACGCCTTAAGCCGGCTAAGAGGCAGGATGGACATCGCCCAGTCTCCTGTCGATAGGTTCCACGAATAGGTGAGCCTGGCCTGAGCAGGTCATTGCAGATCCCTGGCTACCCACGTCCGGTGAGCTTAGCCACGCCCCGCATGGTGGGGCCTCCATTGCTCATGCGTTTGGCCTGCATCGGCTGGCCTTTGCCGCAGTTGGGGATGGGGTACATCTTAAAGTCGCTGCCCACAGCATCTATGCTCATGAAATAGTCGCGGGAGTCGGAGGTTATGCCTCCATCCCGGTAAAGCTGCCCCAGTTGTCCGTTCTTGATCTCGTAGACCTTAACGGCGGTTATGCGGAAATTCTCTCTGGATTCGGCTACCGAAGGCACGCGGTGGCCGGAAACGTAGTATCCCTCTTCGACCTCACCTATGATGGACTGCGGGTCCTGCTGTCCGGCCTCGAACACGGTGTTGGTCATCCGGATCAAGGGTATCAGGTTTGCTTCCGTTGCCCTGGCCGACCCGTTGGGCGGAACTCCCAGGATGGCGGCTGTCTGGCGGTTGTTCAAGAACTCCTCGAAGGTGCCACTACGGATGTGGTAAGCCCTGCGGGCCGGGGTGCCGTCATGGTCGTACTTGAAGGAGCCGAACCCTTCCATGGTGGGATCCGAGTAGGCGGTTACCAGGGGGGAAGCGACCTGCTTGCCCATCTGGTTGTCCTGCATATCCCTGAAGAACCAGCTCCGCCCGGCGTAGGATGTCTCGTACTTCAGAGCCCGGTCCAGCTCCGACGGATGGCCCACGACCTCGTGCACCAAGAGGGTGTTGAAATGGGGGTCGGTGACCACCACACACTCCTTCTCAGGCGCTTTGAGGGGCGGCGCATTTGCCACCTCTACTCCATCGGCTGCCAGGTTACGGCAGAAGACTTCGAAGTTGGGGAGGGTGATGGTCCCGTTGTCGTAGCCTCGGGTGAGAATCTCCCATCCTCGCTGGTGTCCGGTGAAATCGTAAATCTCCATGGTGCCGTACTCGCTGTTGCAGATAGCGATCACGAACCCCTCGGTCTGGGCGAAGGTCTGGTCTATGATGGAGCCTTCAGAGCTGCAGAACAGCTCCCTCAACAGGAAGGTGCTGGCGGAGGTGGCCGAGTACACAACCTGGTCACCAGCCCCCTGGGCCGCCCTGCACGAGTCCACGGCCATCCTGACTGTCTCTTCCAGGGAGACCTCCCGCGGGTCCTGTTCGTAGGTGGCAGGCACCGAATCTTCCACGATGGACACGGGAGCGAGCTGGGTATCGTAAAGGGCGTCGCCAAGGCTGCCGAAGCGCCCGCGGGCTCGGACCTTCATGCGGGCGTTGGCCACAGCCCTTTGATGGGCCTCCTTGATGCCTTCCATCACAACCTGGGCGATGTTGTCCACATCGGCGTTTCCCAATAGCCGGCCATAGTATCCGGGAGCGCTGGCCTTGGCGCCGGCAATGACACGCACGCCGAAGTCGAAGGTGTAGTCCTCGGCGCTCATCTTTTCGACGCCGTTCTCGGCGGCAGCGCCCTTCTCCTCTTTAACCTGCATCCGAACATCGCAGTAACGCAGGCTGGGAAGCTTCCTGGCGTCTTCAGTAACCAGGGCGCCTATCTGGGAGCGCACTTTTTCCAGGAACTCGATGTCCACAGTGCCGGACATACTATCGCTCCAGTAAACTCAAAGGGTATAAAAGGCCGGTCATCAACTGGTCACCGCACCTTGGGCAGCCGATGTGACAAGCCGGGTGTATTTTGCCAGGGCGCCGGTTACGTAGGGATGGGAAACGGGCTGCCAGGAACGGCGCCTCTCTTCCAGCACATCGTCGCTCACAGCCACTTCCAGCCTGCGCCCGGGAATGTCCAGGACGATGGGGTCCCCTTCCTGCACCAAGGCTATGGGACCTCCCACAGCAGCCTCGGGGGCAACGTGGCCCACCATGAGTCCCCGCGTCGCGCCTGAAAAGCGCCCATCGGTGATGAGGGCCACCTGATCACCCAGACCCTGGCCCACAAGGGCCGCCGTGACCGCCAGCATCTCCCGCATACCCGGTCCGCCCTTGGGACCCTCGTAGCGGATGATTGCCACATCGCCCGGGTTTATTCCACGCTGCTGGATGACCTGGAAGGCGGCCTCCTCCCGGTCGAACACCCGGGCGGTGCCTTCGAAGCGTATGTTCTGGCTGGCGGCCACCTTGACCACCGCTCCCTCGGGCGCCAGGTTGCCCTTCAGGATCACTAAGCCACCCGTGGGCGCCCTCGGCGTTTCCACGGGATGCACAATGTCCTGTTCATCCACGGTGGGCAGGTGCTCCAGGTTCTCCGCCAGGGTCCTGCCCGTGATGGTCAACACATCCCCATGCAGGAGTCCGGCCTTGAGGAGGCGCTTCATCACCAGGGGGACGCCCCCTACCCGGTCCAGGTCTGCCATGACGTATTTGCCGCCGGGCTTCATATCGGCCAGATATGGGGTGCGATTGCTGATCTCATCAAAGTCGTCCAGGGTCAGGTCCACACCGGCCTCATGGGCTATGGCCAGCAGGTGGAGCACCGCATTGGTGGAGCCTCCCATAGCCGTCACCACGGTTATGGAGTTCTCGAAGGCCTCGCGGGTCAGGATATCCCTGGGCTTAAGCTGCCGTTCCAGCGCCTCAAGCACCACCTGACCGGCCATGTGGGATGTGGATAAGCGCCGGCCGTCAACGGCAGGAATGGATGCCGCCCCGGGCAGAGACATTCCCAGGGCTTCGATGGCTGCTGCCATGGTGTTTGCGGTGAACAGCCCGGCGCAGGAACCCTCCCCGGGGCAGGCGGCGCCTTCCAGCTCCGTAAGCTCCTCGTCGGTCATGGCCCCCGTTGAATGGGACCCAACCCCCTCGAACACATCCTGGACGTTGACATCCCTCTGCTGAAATCTGCCGGGCAGAATGGTGCCTCCGTAGATGAACACCGACGGGATGTTAAGGCGGGTAGCGCCCATGAGGGTGCCAGGCAGGTTCTTGTCACAGCCTGCTATGGTCACCAACCCATCCAGACGCTGGCCGAAGGCGACCAGCTCGATGGAGTCGGCGATCACCTCGCGACTGATGAGGGAAGCCTTCATCCCCTCGGTACCCATGGAGATGCCATCGCTGACTGTAATGGTGCCGAACTCGAATGGAGTGCCTCCCGCCGACCTCACACCTTCTTTGACCTTGGCAGCCAGACGTCCCAGGTGCAGGTTGCAGGGCGTGATCTCGCTGGCCAGGTTGGCTACACCGACGAAGGGTTTCTTCAGGTCCTCCCTGGTGTAGCCCATCGCCAGGAAGTAGGAACGGGCGGGGGCCCGTTCCGGCCCTTCGGTGACCTCCCAGCTCCGGTGCTTGGCGTTGCTGCGCCCGGTAGCGACCATGTGGGTACCTCCCAGGTTTGCAATCTAAGGTCAGGTGCATGGGCCCTAATGGCCCATTGGCAGCTTGTGTGTTTGGGAAGCCCGGCCTCTCGGGGATGTAGAAGGTACGAAAGCTGAGCTTGGCCAGCCCATTATAGGGCTATGACCATAGCTGCACAAGGCGAGAGGAGAGCATCCCATTCAAGGGGGAAGAAAGCAAGTCCGCCTGTTATGGGGGTTGTGGCTCTTCCAAGTAGCCGTAATCGATGGCCCTGTCTTCGTCCAAGTAGGTTTCCACGGCAGGAGACCCTTTGAACTCTATCGGTCTCTGCAGGAGCACTTCCTCATTGAGCAGCTGGGTCAGCATGTCCCGGCGCTGCTTTGCCGTCCCAGGAATGGAGTTCCTTTCATCCTGGCACCAGCGGTCCAGGATCTTCATGCTCCAGAACTCCAGCGGTGGGGGCTTGCGCTTAACCAATGAGATAATAGCCTGCTTCACATCATCGTCCAAGGCGGGGGCCACGTAGGGGATTTCCAACAGATCTTCGCCGTCGGCCGCCGAGCGCAGATCGCGGCTCATGGAGCCCTGCACTCCGCACACAACCACCCGCTGGCCAAACTTGTTCCGCAGCTGGGTTACCAGCTTTATGTAGTCCGCATCCCCGGTCATCAAGTAAAAGGTCTTTTGAAGGCCAGACGAATTGGCGTCGGACGCTTCCACGATGGCATCGATGGCCAGCACCATGTCGGAGGCGTTCTTAATGCGTTCCACGATGCCCCCCGAATTGGGCCGGTTTATCTTCTTGGCGGGAACATTGATGGGATCGAATCCCGCTATCTGGAGGTTTCGTTGAATTTCCGGGTGTTCGGAGAAGTCGGCGTAGGCTCTCATTACCGATGGCCTCCCGTAGCTTCGTATCTTATCGACCATCAGTCTAAAGTCGGGCTCCATTCCGTACAGGTTTAGCATTGCGTACCGGATGTTCTCTAAGTCAAGATAGACTGCTACCTGCATCTCTTTTTGAATACTCACTGGGCTACTCCCCTATTCCGAATGTAGCTTCCCCCTTAAGTCGGTGATGGTCTGGCAAGTGTAAGATAAGCTTGCTGGAGCGTCAACGGGAGCCAGCGAGGCCCCTCAAAACCTGGGGCAAAAGTCTTCCGTCCAGATTGACACCCGGCGAATAAAGCGTAAACTGGAAGCTGGACATGGCAGTGCCACTATGGGCGACTGCCGGGACAATGCACGACAGGAGGTTGCCAGATGGCGGACCAAGATTGGAAGGTTGGCGTAGAGATCGTCTACTGCGTTCCTTGACAGCACCACTCTACTGCCACGTGGATGGCAAATGAGTTCTTCAGAGCTTACGGCGCGGACGTAGGCATCACCATGACCCCCGGCGCAAAGGGTCGCATGGAAGTCTATGTCGAAGGGGAGAAGATCTTCGACAAGCTGGAAGAAGGCAACTACCCCGACTTGACCAGAGTTAGGGCTATGAAGAAGGAGATCCAGGCAAAGCTCGACACCATGCCTGTTCTGGCCGACTAAGCTCGACCCACCCCAAATAGTCTGAAAACAGAAAGCCCCTCCTGCCTTACAGGAGGGGCTTCACATTTTCCCAAACCTGCCCGGAGATGGTGTCTTTAGGCTTGGCACCGTCCAGGACCAACCAGCGGGCAGGGGCACCCCCAGCAATCTTCAGGTAACCTTCCCTGACCCGTTCATGAAACTCCGTCGCCTGGGACTCGAAGGTATCCTTGCCTCCATCCCTCTTTCTAGCAAACCCCGATACCACGGTAATGTCCAGGAGGACATTAAGGTCGGGCTGGAGTCCTCCGGTCGCTACCTGGTTGAGCTCGGCGATTGTTTCCAGTGACAGGCCGCGCCCGTATCCTTGGTAGGCCAGCGTGGAAGCGGAAAAGCGGTCGCAAACGACGGACCCGCCTTGTCGCAGCCGAGGAACTATGACCTCTTCAACGAGCTGGGCCCTGGCCGCCATGAACAGCAGCAGCTCTGACAGAGGGTTGACGTCGGAACGACCCTTGAGCCGTCGCCGTAGGCTCTCGCCAAGGCTGGTCCCCCCGGGCTCCCTGATGAGCACCGCAGGGTTTCCTTCTCTCTGCAGGCGACGGGCGAGAACCCTGGCTTGGGTAGTCTTGCCGGCCCCCTCGCCACCCTCGAACACTACGAACACGCCCAAGCCGGTCTTCTCCTAGACCCGGAACACGGTTACCCGGCGCTGGGGATCTCTGCCCGTGCTGGTCGATGAAATATGATTACGCTCGGCCAGCAGGTGCTGGAGACGCCTCACATAGGCCTTCTGGGGTGTCAGCTCCACGGACTTGGCGCCGTTGAGCACCTGTTGGGCGGCCTCCTGAGCCTCCTGCAGCGCGGATTCCAGGCGACTGCCGTCGTCCTGCTCCTTGGCCATTGTCCTGAGGAACTGTTCCACCTGGTCCAGAGAGTTCTTGCGGAGCACGTAAACAGGCTTTCCCGACTTCTCCGCAGCCCGGACCAGCTGGGGGCCCCGCCTGTAGTGGGACTTGGTAGTCAGCACCACATCGGAGGTGCGCAGCTCGTTGACTACCTCTACGGGAAGGCCTGTGTTCTGCTTTGCCTGCATTACCCTTTCCCGGCCAACGCCGAACAGGAACACCCTCCTACCCTCCAAGGGTTCGTCCATGGGTCCGACCGGTTCGGGTTGGAAGTCGGGGGAAGGAAGAGCGTGGCTGGGCTGATAGCTCGCCTTTATGTCCCTCTCCTTCATCAGCTGGCCGACGTCGTTCAGCCACCGGGTCTCAGGGTCTATGGGATATCCCTTGAGCCAGGTGTCCACCACCCGCGCCACATCATCGTGCACAGCAACTTTTTCCCAGCTCTGTATCTCCACCACCACATCGAAGGTAGGAGGTGACTTCCGCTCCAGGACGGTCTTTTGCGTTCCCCTGCGTCGGGCTTCATCGTCGCCCAGGGTCACTGGCTGAATGCCGCCCACCAGGTCGGAAAGCGTAGGATTCATCAGCAGATTGTCCAGGGTGTTGCCATGGGCGGTTGCAATCAGCTGAACACCCCGCTCGGCAATGGTCCGGGCTGCTATGGCTTCTTCCTCGGTGCCCATCTCATCGATGATTATCACCTGGGGCATGTGGTTCTCCACCGCTTCGATCATCACGGCATGCTGCTGGGGGGGAGTGGCCACCTGCATGCGCCTGGAGTGCCCGATGGCCGGGTGGGGAATATCCCCGTCACCGGCGATCTCATTGGAGGTGTCCACTATGATCACCCGCTTCTTGGCGTCATCGGCCAGCACCCTGGCCGTCTCCCTCAGCATGGTGGTCTTGCCCACGCCTGGCCTTCCCAGCAGCAGGATGCTTTTCCCCGATGCAACCAGGTCATCTATGATCCGGATGGTGCCGAATACGGCCCGCCCTACACGGCAGGTGATCCCGACGATGTCTTCTTTCCGGTTCCTGATGGCGGAGATACGGTGAAGGGTCCTGGGGATGCCTGCCCGGTTGTCCCCTCCAAACTCGCCCACCCGGCCTACCAGGTACTCCAGGTCCTCCCAGCTAACCTCCACATCATCCAAAAGGAGGTCTCCGCCGGGGAACCTGGCCTCGGGTGGCCTGCCCAAGTCCAGCACCACCTCCAACAGCTCATGGAGGTCTTCCCGTTCCTTTAGGGGTCCCGCCACACGAGGAGGCAAGGCATCCAACAGGGAAGCCAGGTCATCCTGCACCCACTTCCGTTCTACTGACAACAGATCGCCTCCCCATGGAGATGATCCGGCGTGTTGGTCTCGACGATGTTCATTGAGGAACTCAAGCTTTGGCTCACGTAACTAGTTGGTTCCTTGGGCGGCAAAGGTCAAGAAGTACTGGTGGATTCTCGGGTCATCGCCCAGCTCGGGATGGAAGGAGGTTGCGAAGAGGCTGCCTTGGCGCACCGCAACTGGCCGGCCATCGGAAAGCTGGGCCAGCACCTGAACATCGTCCCCGAGGCGCACTATGCCCGGGGCCCTGATGAATATGGCTCGGTAGGAGTCGTCCCCCAGGGGGGAGAACCGGAGGTCGGTTTCGAAGCTGTCCACCTGGCGTCCAAAGGCGTTGCGGGCGACGCCGATGTCCATAAGGCCCAGGGGCTCGGGGAACTTTTCGGTCAACTCCCGGGCCATCATGATCATGCCTGCGCAGGTGCCCCAGATGGGAGTGCCTCCGGAAGCGGCCTCCACTATGGGTTCCCTCAGGTTGTAGAGGTCCATCAGGTAGCTGAAGGTGGTGCTTTCGCCTCCGGGCATGACCAGCGCATCCACCCCATCCAGGTCCCCTGGCAACCTCACTTCCACCGTGTCCACGCCCAGTTGCTTCAGTATGGCGATATGCTCTGCGAAATCACCCTGGACTGCCAGCACTCCTACCTTCAACTTGCTACGTCAGACTCTCCCGATAGAATTCTTTACAGGTTGCCGCGGGGGGCCAGGAGCTGCTCTTCGTTGAGGCTCCTCACCCCGATTCCCACCATCGGCTCGCCCAAATCCTTGGACACATCGGCCAGGATGTTGGGGTCGTTGTAGTGGGTAGTAGCTTCGACGATCGCCCTGGCCCTTCTCGCCGGGTCTCCGGACTTGAAGATGCCCGACCCTACGAACACGCCGTCGGCGCCGAGCTGCATCATGAGGGCTGCATCGGCCGGGGTTGCCACACCTCCGGCGGCGAAGTTCACCACCGGGAGCCTTCCCAAGGTGCGTGTCTCCAAAAGTAGGGGCAGGTCCACCCCTAGCTCCTTGGCCGCGGTGGGGATCTCCTCTTCGGACATGTTCTGGAGCTGGCGTATAGAGTCCATCACCGAGCGCATATGGCGCACAGCTTCCACGACATCGCCGGTGCCGGCCTCTCCCTTGGTGCGGATCATCGCCGCGCCCTCGCCGACACGCCTCAGGGCTTCTCCCAGGTTACGGCATCCACAGACAAAGGGCACCTTGAAGTTGTGCTTCCACACATGATGGGCTTCGTCGGCAGGGGTCAGCACCTCGGACTCGTCGATATAGTCCACGCCCATAGCTTCCAGCACCTGGGCCTCGACGAAATGCCCGATGCGGCACTTGGCCATCACCGGTATGCTGACTGCCTCCATTATCTCGCTGATCTTGGTGGGGTCGGCCATGCGGGCCACGCCGCCGGCCGCGCGGATGTCCGCCGGCACTCGCTCCAAGGCCATGACCGACGTAGCCCCCGCATCCTGGGCGATCCGGGCCTGCTCAGCATTGACCACGTCCATTATGACGCCGCCCTTGAGCATCTGGGCCAAGCCAGCTTTCACTCTCCAAGTTCCTGTATCTGCCACCTTGTCCCTCCGTCGGGAAGCAGGACTCTGCGCCTGTCCCCTTTGATTGGACAACTACCGTATGTGCCCGGCTATGCACCTTCGATAGCTATTTCTACCCGAATTATACGATGGCCCCTATGGTTTATCAATCTGCCCGTGTAATCGTGGTACACCTTTTCCTGTACGGTGTAGAATTGGGTCTGCGTCACTAGTTCAGTTAACAGGCCCAGGGGACAGGAAACACAAAACAGGGAGCAGATATGGTTCCTCCAGGAGACATTTTCGGTGAGTTGCACATAGCAATAGGTGTGTTCCTTGCCCTGGCAGTATCAATTGCCATATCGGGGTATGTATTCCACCGGCGGGTCATCAGCATGATACTGCTGGGAAAGGGCACAGCCCGGTTCGACCAGCCATTGAGCCGCCTGGCCAACTTCCTCACCATCGTCATGGCCCAGAGGCGGGTGCTTCAGCGGGTATCCCTGCGGGACAGGGCGGGCCTGGGACACATCTTCGTCTTCTGGGGATTCCTGTCCTTCTTCCTGAGCTACCTGCTGTTCATCTTTGGGGATGCGGCTTGGGGCCATTTCTCCGAAACTATCCTCACCGATACTGGCGTGCGGGTCTTTGCCAGCTACCTGGATGTCATAGCAGTGATCATCCTGGTTTCCCTTGGATGGGCGGTTATCCGGCGATGGCTGACCAAGCCCCACCGTCTCTCCTTCGACCTTACCCGCAGTCCCGATGCCATCCTCATAGTTTCAGCCATTTCTTCCCTTATGGTGCTGACCCTTCTCACCGAAGCCTTCTATACTGCCAAGGTCTCCTACATCCCCGCCTCGGAGATCAGTCCCCATGCCGATGCCCTGGTGGGAGGCGCCATAGGCAACTGGCTTGTGGACCTGGGCTTGGGCTTCAGCGCAGCCGACACCCTTCAGGGGCTGTTCTGGTGGCTCCACCTGCTGGTCATCCTGGGGTTTTCCATATACATCCCCTTCTCCAAGCACATGCACATGGTGGCCGCTCCCCTGAACGCCTACTTCCGCTCCCTGAAACCCAAGGGCGCCCTGGAGTCCATAGACCTGGAGAACGCGGAGCATTTCGGGGCTGGAAGAGTTCAGGACTTCACCTGGAAGGAGCTGCTGGACGGCTACGCCTGCGCGGTGTGCGGTCGCTGCACCAACAGCTGCCCCGCCCACCTGAGCGGCAAGGTGCTTTCGCCCATGCACATCGTCGAGAACCTGAAGGACCATCTCATCGAGTTCGGCTCCCAGGTGAAGGCGGGCGTGGACACCTCCCAGGAGCATCCCCTCATCGGCACGTCGATTCAGGAAGAGGCCCTGTGGGATTGCGTCAACTGCGGCGCCTGCATGGAGGAGTGCCCCGTGGCGGTAGAGCACGTACCCACCATCGTGAACATGAGGCGCCACCTGGTGCTGGAGGAGTCCCGTATTCCCGAGACCGGCATGAGCGCCCTGTTAAGCATGGAGCAGCGGGGCCATCCCTGGAGGGGCACGACGTATTCTCGCACGGATTGGGCCAAGGATCTGGACGTCCCCTTGCTGGCCGACCATCCCCAGGCCGAGGTGCTCCTCTGGGTGGGGTGCACGGCAGCCCTGGAGGGACGCAGCCAAGCCATTGCCCGCTCCATGGCCAAGGTGCTGAAGGCGGCCGGTGTGGACTACGCCATCCTGGGTGAGGAGGAGCGGTGCACCGGCGATCCCGCCCGGAGGATGGGCAACGAGTACCTGTACCAGATCATGGCCCAGGGAAACATCGAGACCCTGAACAACTACGGCGTAAAGACCATCCTGACCCTGTGCCCTCACTGCTTCAACACCATGAAGAACGAGTACCCTCAGCTTGGCGGCACCTACGAGGTGCTCCACTACAGCCAGTATCTGGACCGCCTTATCGACGACGGCAAGCTCAAGCCCATCAAGATGGTGGAGGGCAAGGTGGCCTACCACGACTCCTGCTTCCTGGGGCGCCACAACGGGGTGTACGACGAACCCCGGCGGGTCGCCAAGGCCCTGCCAGGGCTGGAGCTGGTGGAGATGTCGCCCAACTGCCGCCAGCAGGGTTTCTGCTGCGGCGCCGGCGGCGGGCACATGTGGCTGGAGGAGAGCCGGGGCACGCGAATTAACCACATGCGTACCGACCATTTCCTGGAGACCGACGCCGATACCGTCGGGGTGTCATGCCCCTTCTGCCTGCAGATGCTAACCGAGGGCATCGAAGCCAAGGGCCTCTCCGGCGAAAAGCAGGCCAAGGACGTACTGGAGCTGTGGGCCGAAAGCCTGGAGGAGGACAACAGCTCCTAGCGTGTCCCGATAGAATACCAACGAGGGAGACCATGCCATCTATGCAGGGCCCTTATCGCCAACTCTTGCCAGCCTTGGCTCCCTCTATTGAGAATAGCTCCCCTACTCACCCCTTAGCTCGCGCTTGAGCACCTTGCCCAGGGGGTTGCGGGGTAGCTCATCGGTGAAGACGACAGACTCGGGGCGCTTGAACCCCGCCAGCCGGGGCACGCAGTGCTCGATGACTTCGGCCTCGGTGAGAGCCGTGTCACGTCGGACGACCACCGCTCGCACCACCTCTCCCCATTGCAGGTCCGGGACTCCTATGACGGCCGCCTCTTCCACACCCGGATGGGACATGATCACCTGCTCCACCTCTTCGGGGGAGATCATCTCCCCGCCCCGCTTTATGATGTCCTTGGCCCGCCCCGACAGGTAGATGTACCCGTCCTCATCCTGGTACCCCAGGTCGCCGGTGTAGAGCCATTCGCCCCGGATGGCATCGCCGGTTGCCCCCTCTTCGTCCCAGTACCCCTTCATGATCCTGGGCCCCCTGGCAACGATCTCCCCTACCTCCCCCTCGGGCACATCCGTCCCGTCCTCGTTCACGATGCGCACCTCCACATCGTCCAGGGGCTTGCCAATCGACGTCAGGCGCTTCAGCTTTATCTCCACCTCTTCTGACGTGCCGTTCAGGTCATGGTCATCGGGCGGGAGCATTGTGATAGTGGAGGCGGTTTCCGTCTGCCCGAAGGCGTTGATGAAACGGGCGCCGGGGAACTCGGCAATGGCTTGCCGGATCACCGGGAGGGGCATCGGCGCGGCCCCATAGGTGATCACCTCCAGGCTGGACAGGTCGAAGTCGCGGAAGCGGGAGTGCTCCGTGAGCTGCTTCAGCATGGTGGGCACCAGCATCGTCCGCGAGGGCCGTTCCTGCTCAACCAGCGTCATCCATTCCAGGGGTTCGAACTGGCGCATCATGACCAGCGTCCGTCCGCCATAGATGCCCGCCAGCACCGATTGCAGGCCGGCTATGTGGTAAAGGGGGACCGACACCAGGTTGCCCTCCTCCACATCGGGGTCGGGAGGCTCCACGTTGGAAAGCAGGTATGACGTGAAGCTGCGGTGAGTGAGCATGACACCCTTGGGGACCCCGGTGGTGCCTGCGGTGAACATCAGCACCGATATGTCTTCATCATCACCGGCGGGATAGAGGAGCTCCTCGGCAGATGCTTCCTCCAGGAGCTGCTCATAGCCCAGCCAGCCCGCCGCCCCAGGATCGTCCATGCATACCAGGTTCGGAGGGACCAACCCTTCTCCCCTGAGGTCCTCCATCATATCCACGTACCGGCTCCCGGCCAGCAGCACCGACGGACTTGCTGCCCTTAGTACCTTCGCCAGCTCCTCACCTTTGAGTCGGAAGCTGATGGGCAGGAATATGGCATCCAGGCGGGCAGCCGCAAAGTAGGCCTCAACCATCTGGTTGCAGTTGACCTGGAGAACGCCGATCCGGTCGCCGCTTCCGATGCCCAAGCTGGCCAGCCCGTTGGCCAGCTTGTTGGAACGCACCTGCAGGTCTTCGTAGCTGAAGCGACGCCCGTCAAAGAGAATGGCCGTTCGGTCGGGAACAATAGCCGAAGCGATGGTCAGGCATTCAAGAGTGTTAATCGCTATTACTCCCGCGACTATATCCCATCGCGCTAATGGCCAACCTGGACTCCAGCTCCAGGGCGTCCTCCAGCCCCATCTCGGCGCCTCGCATCACCGACTCCTTGACGGCCTGCAGGGCATCCTGGTCCACCTGCAGGAGGCCCTCAGCCATTGTGTGCGCTTCCTGAAGCAGGCTTCCGGCGGGGACAACTCTGCCAACCAACCCCAGGGCCAGCGCCTCGGAAGCACCCACCTGGCGGGCTGTCAGCAGCAGGTCGAGGGCAGACGGCACACCCACCGTCCTGGGCAGGGTCTGGGTACCACCGGCCGCGGGGACCATGCCCAGGGCCACCTCGGGCATGGAGAACCTGGCGTCGTCGCTGGCAATGCGGAAGTCGCAGAGCATGGCGATTTCCAGACCGGAGCCAATGCAGTAGCCGTGAATGGCAGCGATCGCCGGCTTGGACAAGCCCAGGAAGAGTCCCCAAACATCCCTCTGCCAGCGCACATCCCGGGCGATGGTGGGAGAAGGGGCTGTACCAAATTCGGTGAGGTCCGCCCCTGCGCAAAAGGATGTTCCCTCACCGCTGATGATGACTACTCTAACCTCAGGATCATCCTGCACCGCCTGGATCGCCTGGAACAGGTCGTCGCGCATGGCAACGTTGAAGGCGTTCAAGACATGGGGACGGTCCAACCTGATGTGGGCTATGGCATCCCTCTTGTCGTAAATGATCGTGTCGAAGCTGGTCACAATCGATAACTCTCGCTGGCCCGGCGCCGGGCCGAGGCTCAGGCTGGCACAGCCCGGCTGTAAATATCGTCCAGGTCCACCTCGGTGTAGCTGGTGCCCACCTTATCGAGAGTATGGGCATCGCTGACGCTGAGCAGCAGCAGGCCATGCTCCCGGGCGATGTCTTCAACCTGGGCCTTTCGAATGTGCCAGTTGTGGCCGGGGTTGGCGATCTCTATGGCCTGGATTTCGACATCCATGATGATGTTGGGCGTGTAGTAGCCGGGATGGTTGTAGCTCCGAAACACCTTGCCTCCGGGAAGAAAGAGCTCGCCCATGTGGTACTCGTCGAAGGGGCTGCTGGGGGGACGCACGTTGATCTCCCAGCCGGGGATGATGATTGCCCGCCCGGGAAAGTGGGCGTCGGCTATCTCCTTGAATGCGAAGCCGTACTCTTTGTTGTGGTGGTCGGTTATTCCTATCCCGTCAATGCCCATAGCCTCGATTTGGGAAATCACCTGCTCAACCACATCTACGCTGGGAGGTACGCAGCCGGTGGATTCCCAGATGTGGGTGTGCAGGTCCATCTTAACCTTCAAGGACAAGCTCCTAGGGACGTCAATTGGGGCGGCCTACCTGCCGACGAAACGTGGGCTCCGTTTTTCCAGGAATGAAGCGATCCCCTCAGCCCGGTCTGCGGTGCCTTGAAGAAGGATGCTAAGGTCAGCCTCCAGCCTCATCCCCTGTTCTATGGGAACATCCATCCCCTTCAGCACCGCCTCTTTGGCATATCGCAGGGCTATGGGCCCCTTCCCTGCGAGGGAGTCGGCCATCTTGGCCGTAGCGCTTTCCAGATCCTCCATTGGGACCACTTGGTGGACCAATCCCGCATTTAAGGCTTCCCGGGCATCCAGGACTCGACCTATGAGGAGCATCTCCATGGCCAAGCTTCTGCCCACCAGCCTGGGTAGCCTCTGGGTGCCTCCATCCCACGGCATAAATCCCTGGGCCAGGTCGGTGATGCCCATGCGGGCATTTTCGGCGGCGACTCGCAGGTCGCAGGCCAGGGCCAATTCCAAACCCTGATCCATGGCATTGCCGTTGATGGAGGCGATGACTGGAATGGGAATGCCCGCCAGGGTAGAGGCGCAGCGGTGCGCTTCCAGTCTCTGCCTGGGGTCTTCGAAAAAGCTGTCCCCCAGGGCGGCCCGGCCCACGCAGAATTGGCTTCCGGCCCCGCTCACCACCAAGATTGACGCCCCATCTTCGCTGACCCGCTCAGCTACCATACGTAGCTCGGCAGCCATGACATCATCGGGGGCGTTGGAGCGGTCTGGGTCATTCAGAACGACCCTTGCTACGGGGGGATGATAAGAGTAGGTGGTTCTTGCGTAGGCCATACGGTCCCGAAGCTGAGGGGCAGGTGGGGACATGGTAAGCCCAAAGGTGCTCCTTGACAAGGAGAGGGCTCCATTTTATGATTATCAGCAGCCAAATTAGCACTCGGAAACCCGGAGTGCTAAAATATGGGCCGAAATCAGGTCTTAGCGAAGGAGGAGACTTTGGTTAATTTCTCGCCTCTCGGCGAAAGGGTTGTAGTGAAGCCCTTGGACAAAGAAGAGGTCAGAGCCTCGGGAATCATCCTGCCCGACACCGTAAAGGAAAAGCCCCAGGAGGGCGAGGTCGTAGAAGTGGGGCCGGGACGATCGACAGAGGATGGCAAAGGCAAGATCCCCATGGAGATAAAGAAGGGTGACCGGGTGATCTATTCTAAGTTCGCCGGCACCGAGTACAAGGATGGGGACGACGAATACCTGATCCTTAGAGAGAGCGATATTCTCGCAAAGATAAGCTAGAAAGGAGAGCGAAAAGTGGCAGGTAAGCAGCTTACCTATTCTGAAGATGCCCGGAAGTCCCTGAAGACCGGGATCGACACCTTGGCCGATGCGGTCAAGCTCACCTTGGGGCCGAAGGGTCGCAACGTAATCCTAGACAAGAAGTTCGGACCTCCCCAGGTCTGCAGCGACGGCGTAACAATCGCCAAGGAGATCGAGCTTCCCGATGCATTCGAAAACATGGGAGCCCAGCTCCTGAAGGAAGCCGCAAGCAAGACCAATGATGCCGCCGGCGATGGCACCACCACCTCGGTGGTCCTGGCCCAGGGCATCATCTCCGACGGATTCAAGAACGTCGCCGCCGGCGCCAACCCCATGGCCCTGAAGAGGGGCATTGAGAAGGCCGTCGAAGCTGTGGTGACCGAGCTCAAGGGAATGGCTTCCACAGTGGACAGCCGTGACCAGATCTCCCAGGTGGCAGCCCTCTCGGCCCACGAAGAAGAGATCGGCGGGACCATCGCCGACGCAATGGAGAAGGTGGGCAAGGACGGGGTCATCACCGTTGAGGAGTCCAAGAGCCTTAACGACGAGACCGAATACGTCGAAGGCATGCAGATCGACCGGGGCTACATCTCTCCCTACTTCATCACCAACCCCGACCGCATGGAGTCCGTCCTGGAAGAGCCTTCCATAATCATCACCGACAAGAAGGTCTCGGCAGTGGCGGACATCCTTCCCACCCTGGAGAAGCTCCTCCAGATCGGCAAGAAGAACGTTGTGCTCATCTCCGAGGACCTGGAAGGCGAAGCCCTAGCTACCCTGGTGGTCAACAAGCTCCGTGGCACCCTTAACTGCCTGGCAGTGAAGGCCCCCGGCTTCGGCGACCGCCGCAAGGCTATGCTGGAAGACATCGCCATCCTGACCGGCGCCACCGTCATCAGCGAAGAGACTGGGCGCAAGCTGGACTCGGCGACCATTGTCGACATGGGCGAGTGCCGCAGGGTCTCCGCTACCAAGGATGAGTGCACCTTCGTAGAGGGCCGAGGCTCCGAGGATAACATCAAGGCCCGCATCAACCAGATAAAGGCCCAGATCGAAGACACTACGTCCGAGTTCGACCGAGAGAAGCTGCAGGAGCGCATGGCCAAGCTGTCCGGCGGTGTTGCAGTTATTAAGGTCGGAGCTGCCACCGAGGTGGAGCTCAAAGAGCGCAAGGCCAGGGTTGAAGATGCTCTGTCAGCTACCAGGGCTGCCGTGGAAGAGGGCATCGTGCCCGGAGGCGGAGTCGCATTGGTCAGGGCCCAGAGGGCCGTGGACTCCACCAACCTGAGTGGCGACGAGGCCGTAGGTGCCTCCATCGTCCGGAGGGCTCTGGATGTGCCCCTGAAGCTCATCGTGCAGAACGCCGATGGCGAGCCGGCCGTTGTGCTGGAAGCGGTGCGAAACCACCAGGATGACTACGGCTACGATGCCGAGGTAGGTGAGTATGCCAACATGCTCGAACAGGGTATCGTGGACCCGGTGAAGGTAACCCGCTCCGCCCTGCAGAATGCAGCCAGCGTAGCATCCATGGTGCTCACCACCGAATCCATGATCACCGAGATCCCGGAGAAGACTCCGCCTGCTCCTCCCATGCCCCCGATGGACTACTAGAAAACACGGGAACCAGGTAAGAAAAGGGCCTCGAAGTTCGAGGCCCTTTTCTTATGTCTTCCATATGGTAGAATCTCGACTGACCGGCCCCCGGCGGCCGAAGGTGATGAGGTGGTGGCCCTTCATGATCCCCCTCAAGCTCAGCTTAGAGAACTTCCTTTGCTACGGCGAAGACCTGCCCGTCTTGGACCTGCAAGGGGTCCACGTGGCGTGCCTCTGCGGTAACAACGGCCACGGAAAGTCAGCCCTCCTGGACGCCATAACCTGGGCCCTCTGGGGAAAGGCCCGAGGCAAGTCCAACGATGAGCTAGTCCACTATAGCCGTACCGATATGTGGGTAGAGCTGGACTTCCTGGCCCGGGATAGCCACTACAAAGTTCTACGGCGCTACAGCTCGGGCGGCGGACGACGGCGCCAACCCACCTCCGACCTTCAGCTCCAGCTTGTGTCCGACGACAACCTCCTGCCCATCACGGGGAACACCATCCGCGGCACCCAGTCCCGCATCGACCAGATCATCGGCATGGACTACGAAACCTTCATCAACAGCGCCTTCCTGCTGCAGGGACGGGCCGACGAATTCACCAACAAGTCGCCGGGGGACCGGAAAGAGGTCCTTGCCAAGGTGCTTGAGCTGGAGCTTTACGACCGGCTCCAGGACAGGGCAAGGGAAGCAGGCGACCAGCACAAAACGACGGCATCGGTGCTGGAAGCCGACCTGGCCCGGCTGGGCACAGAGGTGTCACGGAAGGACAGCATATCCCAGGAGCTCCAGGATGCGGAGAGGCAGAGCGAAAAGGTTGCCCAGGACCTGGCTGCTGCAAGGACGAAAGCAGGCGACCTGAAGCTCCAGGTGGACGATTTGGAGCGTATCGTCCAGGAAAGAGCAAGGCTCCTGGAAAGCATCCCCCACATGAAGGGAGAGATCTCCAGCCTGGAGACCCAGCTGACAGCCACCCAGGAGCGAATCGAGAAGTACGAATCGTTGGCGGCCCGGCGCGAGGAGGTCATTCTCGGCTTGGCTCGATTCAAGGAGCTGCGACAGACCTGCTTTGAGCTGGACCAAGCCAGGGAACAGCACGACCAGCTTACCGGGCAAAGGTCCGATTTGGAGAAGCAGCTGGCCGATGCCCAGGCACGATTGGAGGAGCGCATCACCCAGGCTCGGACCAGGCTGGAAGGCCAGCTAAGGCCCAAGGCATTGGAAACCGCTGAGGTGCAGCAAGCCATGGAAGCTGCGCGCAAAGAAATTAGCCTGGTGGAGGCGGAAGAGCTCTCCATCTCCCAAGAGCAGGTGCGCCTTCAAGAGGTATCCAGTCGTGTGGGCCAGCATAAGGCTGTGTCCGAGCAGCTTAGGGCCGAGGGGCAGGAGCTGCGTTCCAAACTGAACCTCACTAATGCGGCGGGGTCGGCGGGCGATTGTCCCCTGTGCGGGACTACCCTGGGTGATGAGGGATGCCTCCACCTGGCTGAGACCTACGAAAGCCAGATCAAGGAGAAGCTGGATCAGTACAACAAGGAGCAGGCCGACCTCAAGAATGCAGAAAGGGAAGCCCAGTCCCTGGGGGAAGAGCTGCCCCGCCGGCAGCAGGATGTCATCCGACGGAGGCAAACTGCCCAGAACACCCTCACCAAGCTGGGGATCAGTCTCGACGAATGCAACGCCGCCGCCCTCGAAATAACGGAGCTGGAAGCCAGTGTCACCCAGCAGGAAAGGGACCTCCAACAGAAGGCCTTCGCTCCCAGCCTTCACCTGGAACTGGAACAGGTAACCCGCGACCTGGTGTCCCTGGCATACGATCAGGGACGTCACAGGGAACTCTACCGGCAGATGGAAGAGCACCGGACCTTCGAGGAAGGGAGCCGCCTTCTGGAGGAAGCCGAGGCCCAGCTGCCCCAAGCCAGGGAGTTCGCTTCAACGACCGGCGGAATGCTCGACCTGCGCCGGAAAGACCTGGAAGGTTCCCTGGCCCGCTCAACAGAGATCGAGTCCCGGACAGGGGGACTGGGCGACCTTAGGGCCGAATTGGATACGTCCTCGAGGATAGTTGCATCTTTGGAACGTCAGCAGGAAGATATGCTGCGCCGCCAGGGGGAGCTCCAAGGGAGCTTGCGAAAGCTGGAACAGGTCTCTGCTGAGATGGATGTAAAGGAGCGGTCGCTGAAGGACTCCCGGGACTCCCAGGGCATCTACCAGGATTTGGTGGAGGCTTTCGGCCGCCGGGGAATCCAGGCGATGCTGATAGAAACGGTCCTTCCCAGGGTGGAGGATGAGGCCAATGCGCTTCTGGGTCGCATGACCGACGGGCGCATGAACGTAAAGCTGGAGACCCAAAGGCAGCGAAGGAGTGGGCGCGGAGACCCCATCGAGACCCTGGAAATCATCATCAGCGATGAGGTTGGCCCACGCAGCTACGAG
>JAGWBF010000086.1 GCA_021296025.1 Dehalococcoidia bacterium
GCGCATACGGGATTCGAACCCGTGATCTCCGCCTTGAGAGGGCGGTGTCCTAGGCCGCTAGACGAATGCGCCCCGAGTTGGGTACAAGACGAACTGGAGGTGAACACCTATATTAAACAGCAGGGTCAAAATAGTTGCAACTGCGCGACGCCCAATCTCTTTAGGGGCCTGTAAACTCTGTGCTGTGCCTTTGCTCTTTCTAGGTTATATGGCCTATAGACTTGGACCATCCTCATGCTGGTCCACCCGGCGATATCCCGTAGGCTGGACAGGTCTCCCTCCCACATTCGCATGAAGGTATGCCGCAATGCCTTGGTGGTTGCCTTCTTGCCAACGATCCCTACTTTGGCAAACGTTTTCTTAAGCGCAAGCAAGACACCCCTCCGTGTTAGCCAAGGCCATGGCAAGCTACTGCTTACTAGTCGACTTACCTCCGTTGAGATGGGCACCAGTCTCTGGCCGGTCTTGCCAGCGACGATCATGTAGTCCGGTCCGAGTGCCTCCCTGTTAAGCGACAACGCCTCGCTGACCCTGATCCCGGTATCCAGGAGCAAAAGCAACATAGCTCTAATCTCGGTCCGCATATCTGGGATTGTGAGGACTATCCTTAGTTCTTTGACTGAAAGAGAAGGGTAGACCTTCCGGGCCAAGCGCGGCTTTTCCACAGCCGACATTGGACTGGCTGTTACATATCCTCGTTTCAAGAGCAATCGGTAAAAGGCCCTTAACAAGCGAAAGTAGGTGTCCAGAGTTTCCGGGCTTCCTTCGAGATTGGCCAGAAACTCATCGATCTCTTCTGGTTTATCGGGCAGTGCACCCGGGAAGTATCGTTCGAAGACTCTCAATCGGTAGTGGTAACCCTCGAAGGTTCGGGGGCTGACCCTGCCACGCCTGCCTGCCTTGTATATATTGACCGCCTCAGATGTACGCATGGGGTCGCCTCATTGGAGATGAATGTAGAGATATCAGAGGACCTCGTTGTGGGAGTGACGACGGGAGAAGGGGAGTCATATTACCTTGAGGGCCACGAAAAGCCTGGGCAGGCCGACTCCTTCCGGCACCTAAAACCAGAGGGTCTTTAATATTGACAAAAGTACGCATGTTCTATATGCTATTTCCCCATCAGCCCTGTCAAACTCCGTCACCCGAGAACCCATATGAAGGTCGCCTGTCTGCTAATCACCCGTCTCCGGGCCAAGGTCGAGATACGGCGTCATCCCGGCCTCAAGAATATCCCTGCGATCATTCTGGAGCGCTCGGGGGGAAGGTCTCAGGTGGTCGATTCCACCCCCTCTGCCACCGGTGTATTTCCAGGCATGGCCCTTGAGGAAGCCCTGGCCATCCGACCCGAGGCCCTCGTCCTCGAAGGCAATGAGTCACACTATCACAAGGTATTCGCCCGGGTGCTCACTTCCCTCCAGGAAATCAGCGACAGGGTTGAGGGATCGGAGCTGGGAACAGCCTATGTGCGCTTGGATGGCCTGGAGGCCGTCTACGGAGGCGAGGCCCGGCTGGTTAACAGCATCCTGACCGCCATTCCACGGGACCTGGCCCCGAGGGTCGGAGTAGCTGAAGCCAAGTTCCCCGCCTTCGTTGCCGCCAGAGTAAGCGAGCGATTAAGGGCTACCCGGGTCGCTGCTGATGCAGCGTCGTTCTTAGCCCGTCAAACCGTCGACCTGCTTCCGGTATCTGCCGACCTGAAGGCTGCTCTGCATGGATTCGGCCTGCATATCCTGGGGGACGTGGCCTCAATGACCGAGGCGTCACTGATTGACCGGTTCGGGGTCGAGGGCCGGAGGGCATGGCACCTCTCCCGTGGTATGGACGACAGCCCTATCGTACCCCTGGCCCACGCCGAGACCATAGTCGAATGCACCTCCCTGCCCTTCTCTTCTGCATCCTTGGCACTGCTCCTCACCGTGGTGGACACCCTCCTGGCGAGGTCCTTCTCCCGGCCCTCCATGCGGGGCCGGTACGCTGGCAAGGCCATCCTTGAGTGCACCTTGGAGACGGGCCCGACCTGGTCACGGGCGTTCTCGTTCAAAGGGGGCGCCGGAAGCAGGGAGCGGGCCCTCTCGGTCATCAAGGCCCGGCTGGAAGAGGGCCACCCCACAGGACCTGTAGAGGAGGTGACTCTAACCCTGGACCACCTCACCGGGGAGTCGGGGACCCAGCTAGGACTGCTTCCCGAGGTCAGGGAGTCAGACAAGCGGCGGCTGGTAGAAGTGGACAGGGGTCTGCGGGTCAGCACTGGAGGAACTCCCGCCTTATATCGCATGGTCGGGGTAGCGCTCTGGCACCCTGCGCCGGAGATGCGGGCACTGCTAGTCCCCGTCGACTCATCCAGTCGAGACCAGGTGAAACCCATATCTTCACCCATACCGGTTGTGGTGCGGGAGGGTCGGGACCGGCAGCCCGAGGCTATGCGCTGGGACAATCGATGGCGCTGGGTGTCCCGTATCGATGAGCAGTGGGGGTTCGATCTGTGGTGGATGTCTCGGCCGCTGACCCGCACCTACTACCGTGTAAGGGGTGAGGACGGTACGGAGACCACCCTGTTCCGGGACGAGAGGAACGGTTGCTGGTATCGGCAGGGCGCCTAGCCCCGACACAACGACATGACCTCTCCTTACACAGAGCTGCACCTCAAGAGCTTCTATTCTTTCGGGGTGGGTGCATCCCATACTCACGAGCTGTTGGCCCAGGCCAAGGACTTCGGTTACGGCTCCCTAGCCCTAACCGATACCAACCTGTGCGGGGCGTTGGAGTTTGCACGGCTATCCAGCAGCTTGGGCCTCCGGCCCATCACCGGAGGCGAGTTGACCCTCAAGGATGAGTCTCGGGTGGTATTGCTGGCGAAGAGCCGCCGGGGATATGCAAACCTCTCCCGGCTCTTCACCCTGGCCAACGCTGTGGATCGGAGGGAGCCCCGGCTAGACCCAGTGCACCTGTCGAACCACACCGAGGGACTTGTCCTTCTTTCAGGGGGGAGAGATGGGCCCACATCGAAGCTGCTGCTTGACGGCAGACGGGGAGAGGCCGGGGCCCTGCTGAAGGACTACTTGGAGTGGTTCGGCGCCGGCTCGGTGTACGTGGAACTGCAGCGGAACTTCCTGCAGGGGGACGCCGAGCTCACGAGGGCCTCGGTGGGGCTGGCAATGGACTTGAGTGTGCCCATCGTCGCCTCTAACGACGTCCACTATCACCATCCCGAGCGGTACCGTCTCCAGAACGCCCTCGTCGCCGCCCGGTTCAACACCACCATGGAGCAGGCCCTTCCACACATAAGGCCCAACAACCAGCTCTCCCTCAAATCACCAACCCGGATGTGCAAATTGTTCGAGGACATCCCTGAAGCGATAGCCAACACCCTGAAGATCGCCCAGGCATGCCAGTTCAACCTGGCCACGGACCTCGGCTACACACTCCCCGAGCCCGCGGTCCCCGCTAGCTACACTGCCGAGAGCTATCTGAGACGCCTCTGCTCCGAGGCCGCACTGCGCCGCTATGGGACCGTGACACCGGAGGTGGACGCCCGGCTGGATGAAGAGTTCCATCTGATCAGCCGGCACCAGCTGGCGGGATTCCTGCTCCTGTATCGGGAGATTGTCCTTCTCGCCCAGAAGATCATGGAGGAGAAGGGCCTCTCCCACCCGGAGACTCCGCTGGAGGAGAGGCCGCCGGGTCGGGGGCGGGGATCGTCGGTAGCGTTGCTGGTGGGATATCTCATCGGCATCAGCCACGTCGACCCCCTGCGCTGGGGCCTCACCCTGGAACGGTTCATACCCGAGGATATGACAACCCTGCCGGATATCGACCTGGACTTCCCCCGAGCCCTGAGGGACGAGCTTATAGAGCGGGTGCACCGCCACTTCGGACCCGAGTTCGCCGTCTTGGCCGGGGCAGTATCCACCTACTCGGTTAAGGGAATCATCCAAGACCTTGGCAAAGCATTGGGGCTACCTAAAGAAGATTTGCGGATGCTGTCCAGGCAGCTCCATACCCACGACGCCCATGACCTGAAGACTGAGATGTTGGAGTTGCCTGCCTTCAGGGCTAAGGTGGAGGCTCCCGGCTGGCGTGACCTGCTATCCCTGGCCCCCCAGCTGATGCACGCCCCCCGGAGCTTGGGCCAGCACGTGGGGGGCATGGTACTCAGCGACTCCCCCATACCGGAGATGGTGCCCATACGAGAGGGAGCCATCGAGGGGCGCTACATCATGGACTGGAACAAGGACAGCACCGCCGACGCGGGTTTCGCCAAGATCGACCTCCTTTCATTGTCGGTACTGGACCAGATAGAGGAAGCCCTGGACCTGGTGGAGCACAAGGAGGGCCGCAGGCCCGATATCTCAGCTATAGACCCCGATGACCCCGCCGTCTACGAGATGTTGGGCCAGGGGAGGTCGAAGGGGGTGTTCCTGTTACAGTCCCCGGCCCAGCTGAAGATGGGCCAGCGGCTCAGGCCCCGCAACCTGCTGGACCTGGCCTACCAGGTAGCCCTCATCAGGCCGGGGGTCGGGGTGCAGGGGAGCGCTGTGTCCAAGTTCGTGGACCGGTACCGGCACGGGGCTCAGTGGGACTACGACCATCCGCTGGAGCGTCGGGCGCTGGAGCGGGGGTGCGGGATAATAGTCTGGCAGGAGCAGGTGGTGCAGCTGATATCCGATGTGTCTGGGATGAGTACCTCAGAGGCCGACGAGATACGTCGGGCCTTCGCCCGGCCCAACAGCGACCACCTGATAGCCATGCACCGGCGCCGGTTCCTGGAGGGGGCGCTCGCCAACGGCGTTCCCCAGGATATTGGCAAGAACATCTTCAACAAGATCAACGGTCACTACATGTTCCCCGAGTCGCACTCCCATGCTTTCGCCGTCACCGCCTACCAGGCGGCGTGGCTAAAATGCCACCATCCCCTGGAGTTCTTCGTCGCCCTGATGAACAGCCAGCCAATGGGGTTCTATCCGGTGGAGACCATCAAGGAGGACGCCCGGAGGTTCGGAGTGCCCTTCGTCAACCCCTGCGTGAACCTCAGCGGGGTGACATGCAGTTCTCACAACGGCTCGGTTCTGCTGGGCTTAGGCAAGGTGAAAGACGTGGGAGAAGAGTCGGCGAAGCTCATTGTGGAGGAGAGGGACAGGCACGGCTTCTACACAGGGGCCGGGGCCCTGGTGCGAAGGACAGGACTCCGGCCCCAAACGGTACACTCCCTGGTGATGGCCGGGGCCTTCGACGCAGTGACGGCCAACCGCAGGGAGGTATTGTGGGACGCCGGCCTACCTGTCCGGCCCCCGAGGAACGGGCAGAGGGCTCTGCCAATTTCCACGGGAGACAACACTCCTGAGCTTGAGGACTTCACCGCCCACGAGAGGATGGCCGGGGAATATGCCGTCATGGGCATCTACCCCAAGGGGCACATGATGGAGTTCGTGAGACCCACCCTCCCCTCCGATGTCCTGTCCGCATCCGCCATAGACAGCTTGCCCGAGGGTGAACAGGTCTTGGTTGCTGGCTGGCCCGTGGCTCGGCAGCACCCCAGGGGCATGGAGGGGACGGTGTTCGTGACCATCGAGGACGAGACGGGTGACGTGCAACTCATCGTCTGGCCACGGGTCTTCGCCCGGTACAAGAGGGAGCTGGGAAACCACGTGTTGCTGGCTGAGGGCGTGGTATCCCGACACGACGGCACTACCAACGTTATGATGACCCGTGTGAAAACGTTGGATGTCGGGACCCGGATGCCCGACGCCCACGACTGGCATTGAGATGTCGGCTCCGTCGATGGGATAATCTCATCGGAGGCGAGACAGTCACATGTGTGGAAGATACACCCTGATAGCCGACCTGGGAGACCTGGTCCAAAGGTTCGAGTTCGATGGCAGCGACTTCAGCTACGACCCCGGCTACAACATCGCTCCAACGGAAAGCGTTCTCACCGTCAGAAACGTTGAAGGTCGGGAAGCGGTGTTCATGAAATGGGGACTGATTCCATTCTGGGCCAAGGACCCGAAGATCGGCACCCGGATGATCAATGCCCGTGCCGAAACGGTGGCCACCAAACCTTCCTTCCGTAATGCCCTGAAGAAACGGCGCTGCTTGGTACTCGCCGACGGCTATTATGAGTGGCAGAGAATACCGACAGGGAAAAGACCCTATCGGATTATCCTCAAGTCGGGAGAGCCTTTTGCTTTCGCGGGCCTCTGGGAGACGTGGAAAGACACCCAGGGCAACATTGTCCCCTCCTGCACCATCATCACAACTGCGGCCAACGAGTATCTTGCTCCCATTCACAACAGGATGCCTGTCATCCTGACTCGGGAGATGGAGGAGACTTGGCTGGCCCCGAGCATCGAGGAGACTAGCGACCTTGCACATTTGCTCATCCCCAGCCCAGACGACGCTCTTGACGCCTACGAAGTGTCGACGCTGGTGAATTACG